>NZ_JAGPYT010000005.1:0-160757 GCF_024453995.1 Corynebacterium sp. CCUG 51687
GTCACGATGACGGTGACCGGCTTATCACCAGCGGTAGTGGTATCCGGATCTTCCTTGTACTTGAACGTCGTGCCCTTTGGCAGCTTGTCAGCATCCTTGACGTTGTCCTTCGGTTCCGGCTTCTTGCCGGTTTCAACCGTCTGGTCCTGGCCCTGCGGATCATGTTGGTCAGCCTGCGTGACCTTATCCTGAACAACGACCTTGGCCTCAACCTCGTCGGTGGAACCATCCGGGTAGGTCACGATGACGGTGACCGGCTTATCACCAGCGGTAGTGGTATCCGGATCTTCCTTGTACTTGAACGTCGTGCCCTTCGGCAGCTTGTCCGCATCCTTGACGTTGTCTTTCGGTTCCGGCTTCTTGCCGGTTTCGACCGTCTGGTCCTTACCTTGCGGGTCGAACTGCTCGGCTTGATCCTTAGCGACCTTCACCGTCACCGGCACCTCATCGGTGGTGCCATCCGGGTAGGTCACAACGACCACAGCCTTCTTATCACCAGAAGTGTCGGTCTTCGGAGCTTCCTTCCAGGCGTACTTGGTGCCCTCCGGAAGCTCGTCCTTGTTCGCGATCGAATCCTCAGCCTTCGGCTCAGAGTTCTTCGCAACCTCCTGGTCCTGGCCCTGCGGGTCGAACTGCTCAGCCTGATCCTTGGCAACCTTCACCGTCACCGGCACCTCATCGGTGGTGCCATCCGGGTAGGTCACAACAACGACAGCCTTCTTATCACCAGAAGTGTCGGTCTTCGGCGCATCCTTCCAGGTGTACTTGGTGCCCTCCGGAAGCTCGTCCTTGTTCGCGATCGAGTCCTCAGCCTTCGGCTCGGAGTTCTTCGCAACCTCCTGGTCCTGGCCCTGCGGGTCGTACTTACCCGCCTGGTCGGTGACCTTCAACGGCACAACGTCGGTGTGCTCGGTCTCGTTGCCGTCCTGATCCACCAACGTGTAAGTGACGGTGACGTTCGGTTTCTCTTCGGAAGCGTCAACCGTCTTCTTCGGCTTGCCGGTGATTGTGCCGTCCTTGAGTTCGAGGCCCTCCGGGAGACCCTCAACCTTGATAGAGCCGTTCTTCAGCTCGTAGCCCTGCGGCAGCTTGTCAAAGCCTTCCGGCTTCACTTCCTGCTTGTAGTCCTCGCCGACGACGCCGTCGGCAAGCTTGGTGTCCGTCACCGTGATCTTGGTGACCACCTGCTCCTTACGCTTCTGCGGAACGAGCTTCTTTTCGGTCTTCTCGACGCGCTTTTCCGGATCTTGCTCGTCCGGGTTTTCGTAGACCGGTTTGCCGTCGTCGTCAAGCACCGGCACTTCTTGCTCGACCATGACCTCGACCTCGCGGGTCACGATGACCTCGGTGGTGCCCGGGGTGGTCGGCTTGCCGGTGATCTTGCCGGTCTTCGGGTCGATCTCCAGGCCTGCAGGCAAGTCGTTAGCCGAGTAGGACGGTTCAGCGCCCTCCTTCATATTGTCCGGCAGATCCTTGAACAGCGGCGTGACGTCGTTATCCGGGAAATCGGTTCCCACCGAACCCAACGGCAGCGGCTCAGGAACAACAGCGGTGAAGGAGTCTGCGATCTCCCAACGATCAGACGGCTCACCGGAAGCCGGGTCAACAGAAACCAGCGCAGCGGTGTAGACGGTTGTCTCCTTCAGGTCTTCCGGAGCCTGGAAATCACAAGACTCGAGCGCACCCTTGTCATCGCTCTTGATCTTGCACATCGCGTCCTTGATCTCGGTCTGGGTGCCGTCCGGGGCGGTGGCGTACCAACGGATTGCGTACTCCGTGTTCGGCAGCAGGCCGGACGTCTTCGTGGTCACCTTGGAGCCGGGACGACCCTTGTTGTCGTAGGAGTTGTACTCCGGAATATCGAAGATCGGCTGTGCAGTCATCAACGGGAACTGCAGACCGTTCATGTTCGCGCCAGCAATAACGGTGCCCTGGTCGCCGTAGTTCATGAACATGTTGGCGACGAACGCAGAGTTCTTCACGTCGCGACCCTCGATGTTCGGGTAGATGTACATGTAGTCAGTGTTGATGTGGCGCACGTCGTACAACGAAGCACCGGTAAACACGTTGACCCACTGGTTCTGATAGTCGTCGGCGACCTTGCCCCAGTCTTCGTCGCTGACCACATTGTTCACACCGAAGTTGGCCTTGTCGCGCGAGTAGCCCAGCGTGCCCTTGAACGGCAAGTAAATCGTGCCGTCGTCCTTAGACGGGGCAACCACGGTCTCCGCAATGTGGGAGCCTTCGCCGTGCTCATCCTGGTACGCCTTGATGATGCGTTCCTGGTTCGCACGCTCCTGCTCAACGGTGTAGTTCGGGTTCTCGTTCTTCCAGGCGTCAATCTGACGCGCGACTTCGTCGTTGAGGTACGACGCGACAATCTCGATTCCGCCAGCGGCGCGATCGCCGCGGCTCGGCTGGTACTTGTAGTAACCCGGCAAGGTACCGGCAGACTCACCAGTCTCCCACCACACCATGGACTCGTTCGGGTGGGCAATGCTCTTGATCGCGCCAAAGTCTCCGTAGTACGGGAACTGACCATCAACCGTCGGCTCACCAGTCTCGCCATCGAGGGCTCGGGTCCAATCCTTCTCCGGCTTAGCCAACCAACCAACGTGGTTCGGCTTCTCTTCCAGCACAAAACGGCCGTTGGTAATACGGGAACCAGCAGGGCCTGCAGTAAAGTTCCAAGATTCCTGCACACGGTCCGTAATCGAGGTGTAACGACCCGAGTTGAAGTCACCCGCGGCAACCACCGAGTACTTGCTTGGATCCGGGTTCTCGCCCCACACGCGGACGCGAACGCCACCGGCGGCCAGCCAGAACGGCGGCGCGTCGACCTCGTTGGTCACGTTTTCAGACAGGTCGAAGGAGAAGCGACCCTCGGAATCGGTCGTGGTATAGAACGTCGGCGAGACCTCACCGTTCTTGGTCACGTACTGCAGGTAGATGACATTGCCCTTGAGCGGCTCATTGTTCGAAGACAAGTCATCGTGGCGGCCATCCTTATTGATGTACGCCCAGCCGTGATAGCCATAGAAATCACGCCAGCCACCCTTAGTAAAGATGGCGTTTGGCACCTGCTTGTTCTTACCCTCGCCTTGCTGGGCGCCCTTGTCAGCGCTTGAGGCAGGAGCAGCAGAAGCCGGCGGGTTGTCTTGTGCAAACGCAACAGGTTGAGCCAGCGGGGCCACCAGTGCAAAGGACAACGCCGCGGCGGCAATCGAAGTGCCGCGACGTGCCGTGATGCTCTTTCGCATATGTTTCTTCCTTCTTCCCGAAGATCTGAATGTCCAGAAAGTTGTGTCCGTGCCCGTCAATAAGGTGCACAGACCTTTCCCGAAACTAAACAATATCGACAGGAGTGCACTGTTCCAGGAATCCTTTTTCGCGAGAAACTTGCGCAATTCCGCCCGCATTCACCCCCTATTCGGCCGGAATCCACAGCAGCCTGCATCGACCCAAACTGAAGCCCCATCCCCGGCCGGTTACTTTTCTTTTGGTTAAAGCGTTTTAAGAATGGATTGATAACGGCCCTATTTCTTTTGACTTTCAACAGCAGTCAAGCGGATTACCGCCAAACATTCTTTGAGCCCCAACGGGAATAGAGCCCAAACACATCCACCGAAACACAAACGTAGCGCTCACGACATTTGTGCCAGACCTTTAGTTCAGTGTCTTATCCGGCAATTGCCGAAACGAGTTCCTCCCTGAGTTTTTCCCGACAAAGATCAGCCAAAGTGATGGCGAGAATTCTCCAAGAAGGGCGAAACACCCCCCCAATAGGGGCACTCTATTGATTGACATAAGTCGGTCTACTTCGAGTTTTCTACACAGAAGCTGAGATAGACCGACGGAAACTCCGGCGCTTCCTCCCCCAGCACGCCGATCTATAAAGTGACCTGCTCGATCGCCACATCAGGAGTTTTCAGTACGCAGACGCTGCCTCATATCACCGATAAAGCGACTTTCAGTATCGAGCGAAAAGCGAGCATGAATCAGTTGGCGGCTACGAGTCAACGCCACCTGTTCATATTTACAGACGGCAAAGAGCTGCGGAAGAGCGATATCGCAGACAAACGTTTCCCATGTGTCCAAGTCGAATTGAGGGCTATCCTCCCGCTTATCCCACACACCTTCAGCCTGAACGGTGTAATACACCTTCCCCGGCTCATTTAAAGCAAGGTTCAACCGAACCTTCACCACATCTTGAGCGTTTGCCTCATTAAGAGTCGGAAGCTGTGCGCCGAGACTCAACGGGGCCTTTCCATGAGGATTGGGGCCGTTCGGCGTTGGAACCACTGCCACTGCGGGAGTGCTAAATGTTGAGTGGCTAAAGAACCTGTTGGACAGTTCGTAAACATTGTCGACCACTTGAATCACCTGTGTATCGGTTGGAAATCCGACGTGACATATTCTTCAAACTCTCGAGCCAGATCGATATCTTCACTCACCAATTCGACATCGTAAGTGGCTTCTCGAGTGTCATACTGCGCTCGCCGTGCACGCTCCTCCGTGATAGTCGGATATGAATCACGCTTAAAAACGACGATACTTACGAAACCATCAATCGCCTCCGCATAGTCCGCCAAGGTTTGAAGCTGCAGGTTGGATACGGGATTGATGGATTCAATTTGGCTCACCCTCGCCTTGGACAATCCGCCCATTCGCTCGCCGACTTGCTCTTGCGATAATCCACGTTCCTTACGCAAAGTCCGCATACTGTGGATAAGCTCAATGAACACCTCCTGCTGGTCAATGCCAGCCTTATCTTGTTCATACAACTGATCAAGAATGTTGTTCATCTTGAATTTCACCTCCAACTCGACAAAGTCAATATATAGCTTAACTTACTGACGTTATATCCAGCTAGCCTAATCTGCATACATTGTGGGGTCGGGTGGCCTAACTTCACTCTTTTCGCTAGCCGCGAATCGAGTCACCGAAACCATGGCTTTGACAATATCCTTTGTCTGCCGACCTCGTCGCATCTGATCTTTCGTGCCACCACCACCCACAATGACTCGGTTCCGTGGTTTCCCCTCCAGGTCAGAGACATCGCTGAAGTAGACCCGGTGAGCCGACGCCGGATTGTCGTGCTGGCTGTATAACTCCCCCATCCAGATCAGGCTTACATCACTAGGCAATTGCGTCGGTTCAACTTTCCTCCCTACAGGAATTCGATGTACTCCATCCTCGTTTACGACTGAGTCCGAAAGCTCAACGTTATCCGATTCGTCGAGGCAGCTCCCAGGCCTGTTTAGCCAGTTAAGTTTGGCAAGAAAGTCCCTGCTGACCTTCGCATATTGACGCGGCGCTTTTCGATCTTTTCGAAGCCACGCGATGTATTCAGCGAATTCCTCGGTGACGTCCCAACGTTTACCGCCGTCATCACAAGGCTCAGTTGGGATGTAGCAATGGGGCTGGCTGCCAAACTCCGGTGGATCGGACTCAAGAGGATTCTGCGACATACTCACATACTATTGCGCCGGTACCCTATCGATCATCAACCATTCGAACATATTTCCGACACCGTTTATTTTCGAAAATCCGCCCCTACTTCTTACTGCTCAACCCGTCCTTGTTTACCTCGGGTCCGCACTGCGTATAGATCAGCGCACTGAGCGCCACGCCGAACGCCAGCAGGCCCGCGCCAGCCAGCGCGATCTCCGGGTTCTTCACGCCGGACTGGCCGCCAGGGCCGAACGCGTCGGCCATCGCCTTGCGCATCGGAGCAAGCGCCTGCTGCACGCCAGGGATCTCCTGCGCCGCGATACCCAGCGGCAGCAGCAACAGCAGCGGCACGCCAGCCGCGACGGAAACCGCAATGCACTTCTCCACTTCCCAGCGCTCCGAGCCTGCATCCGGTGCCTGCGTCGTCGTAGGCACCGGGGTAGTGGTCTCGGTTGGTTGCTCCGGCGACGTGGTCGGGGTCGGGGCGGGCGCGGCGAACGGGTTCGTGCGCTGTTCCAGCTCGTCGAGGTTGGACACGCCGTCACCGTCGGCGTCGGCTGTGCGGTCGAGCAGCGGGTGCTTGTGGGCGTCGATAAGCTCGAAGGCCGCCGTGGCCAGCTCGACGCGGCCGTCCTCGTGCTCGATGATGACGTTGACCGCCGGGCGCAACACATGTTGGAAGTCCACCGCGAACTGGGCCCACACCGGCGGGCGAAGCTGCACCACGCCGTCGCGGGCGCTGCCGTATGCCTCGTCGAAGAGCGCGGCCAGGAACTCCCGCGACGGTGCGACTGCGTGGATCTGACCAGTGTTTTCGTCGAGTGTGAACTCCCAGCCGTGCGCGCCGGCCGGGGCGTGCATCTCATAGCTGCGGACCAGCGCCAGCGAGTCGGCGAACGGGTCGCGCGTCATGACGCGTCCACCCATGTCAACCGGCACGCGGCCGAGCGCGCTGTTCGGATCCGCGTAGTTCGCGCGGGCGTCCCCCGGCGGAATCGGGGCCGACGAGGTGGTCGGCACTGGGGTGGTGCCCGGCGCGGTCGCTGGGGTGGTCGGAACCTGCGAGGTCGCCTCGCTTGTCGACGTCCCCTTCGTCGTCACCGGCGCTGGTTCAGGCGTCGCGGTGGACGTCGACACCGTCGCCGTAGGGGCAGCTGAGGTCGGTGTAGTGGAAGTCGGCGCTGTCGTCGTGGCCGAGGCGGCCACGCGGACGCGCACCGGCATCACGTCGGAGGAGCCGTCCTTGTAGCGCACCGTGATATCGAAGACAACGGTGCCTGGGGTCGCGTCCTTCGGCGCGTGCAGCTTCACCGCGTCGCCTTCGACGGTAACGCCCCAGTCCAGCGGGCCACTGACCGAGACCTCTGCATCCTTCGGCAGGGCATCGCCCAGGTTGTCCAGCGTGACATCTCCGTTGGCCTTCGTCGTCGCGCCCTGGTACTTCGGAGTGTAGAGGTCCGCGACGTTCTCGGTAACGCGCAGCGGAATGCGGCCGATCTCTTCGCCGGTAGAGAGCGCGGAGACGACAATCACGTAGTCGTCGCCCGGCTTGGTCTCCACCGGGACGGTCAGCAGCATCGCGCCAGAATCCAGGTCCAGGTCTACTGAGGCACCCTCAACAGACTTCCCTTCGGCACCGATGCGCTCCAGGCGGGCCTGTGCGTTGCCGGCGTGCTCCACCGTCGGAACCAGACGCTCCTGGTGTGCACCCGCCGCTACTGACTGCTGCTCAACCGTGCTCAGTACCGGCAGTGGCATGCGGAGGCGAACCTTCGCCACGCCGCGGATCGGGTCCTCGTACGGCACGTGCGCCACGACCGGGACCTCAACATCAGTGAGCTGGCGGTGTGACACATCGACCGTGAGCTCGCCGGTGTCGGCGTCGATAGTGACGCCCTCCACGGGGCGCTCCAGCTCGAACTGGGTGCCCTCGAACGTGAGCTTCTCATGCTTCTTCGTCGCGCGGTCATCGAACGTCGGCGCCGGGAACTTCGCCGTCTGCCCCGGCTCCACCTGCTGCTCCTTGTACTCCAAGGCATACTGGGCAACGTGCGGCACGAATGTCGCAATCGCGGCCGACACCGGACGCGAGACCGGGCCCTGCGAACCCTGCGCATCATAACGCTGGATCTTGTTACTCGGGTCCAGCATCTCCACCGGAATCTCAATGCGCTCGCCAACCTGGTCCATGCGTGGCGTGAAACGGACCACGCCCTCATCATCCACGCTTACCTGGGACGCGTCAACCCCGAACGGCAGCGAACCCAGCTGGAACTCCGCGCGCTCCGGCTTCGCCTCCACCGGATTCGAATCGGGGTTATCAAAGCTCGGCGTGGCCTCCGCCGGTCTACCGACGGCCGCCTCAACCGGATCCCCGTACTCCAGGAACATGTGCGTCACCGCAAACGAATCCTGCGCCAACATCGCCTGCACGTTGCCAGCGTCCGACGCGTAGAACAGGCGGGCAATGTACGTATCGCCCTGCTTCGCATCATCCGGCACCTTGAAGTCACACGACGCAATGCGCGCCTGGTCATCCGGCGTCGTTGCCTTGCACTCGTGAACCCGTTCGCCTTCGTCGTCATACCAGACGATTTTGTAACTCAATCCCTTCGAAAGCGGCACGCCCGAACCAAACGTGCGAACCGTCTCCCCCGGAGGCGCCCAGTTGTTAAACGTGTTCCGCTTCTCCACGTGGAACTTCAAGGGGGCCGTCGACAAGGCGTAGCGCGGCGAGCTCACCAGCGTCGACCCAGCGTACGCCGAGCCTGCCGAAAGCTTTAACCACGGCACGTCCGACCCCGACCAATAATCAAAACTACCGCCGGGCCCCGGGCCACCCCAGTACCCCAACGCCCACGGGTGGATCGCGCCGACGTTGTTCGGCAGCTCCTTGCCATCCGGGGTCAAAATCGAGACAAACGACCAATCCCAGTTAATATGCTTCGAATACATATTGCCCTTGGCCCACGAGCCCTCATCCCACGACTCCGCAACCCGGTGATGCCAGCTTCCTACCAGACCGGGATAGCTGTAAGTGTCACCGTAGGTACCCCGCCAGTACAGGTTAAAGTCACCATTCTCGTCCGTCGTGGTCACGGCGGTTTCCGCGATCCAGCTCTGGTCCTTCGCAACCTGCTCATTAATCCACAGCTGCAGCTGCTTCTCATCCTCCGGAGTCCACGATCGGCTACGCACCTTCTTGCCGAACTGCTTCTTGCCATACTCGAGCGTCTTCGCCACTGCCTCATCCGACAAGTAGGAGCCGACCACCATCATCCCAGCAGCCGGCGCATCCCCCGCATTGTTCGTCATCGACTCCTGGTAGCGCCGGTTATACGGCGTATCCACCGTATTCCAAAACATCTGCCCCGTGTACACACCAAACGGAGTTCCCGAGCCGTCATTGTCAACCCACTTCGAGCGGTCCTTCAGATGCTGCGCCGAGTTCCTCCGGTCCTGGTACGCCACGAAGAACCCATTCACCTTGCCGCCACGCCACCAACCATTCGTTTCATACGAAGGCGTCACATTGCCCAACCAATTCGTCGGCGGCACAATACCCGCCGGTTGATGAATCAGGCGGTAGTCATCCCGGACGCTCTCCGGCAGCTCCACCCAGACGCGCAGCTTCTCACGCAACTGATCACGCCCGCGATCACCCGAACCAACCACGCCGACCGTCGCATCCGCCAAAAACTCACGCTCCACCCCACGCGCATCCACATACGGCTGCAGCTTCAGCGAAAAGTTCCCGTTCTCATCCACCTCCGTATAAAACGTCGGCGACGAATGCTCCGTATACACGCCCTCATACCACTGCGCGAACACACGAATCGGCTCCCGACGCACCGGCGCCCACGTCCCCGGATGCAACGCCGGCGTCAAATTCCCCGAACCATCATCAACCATCACCGGCCGCCCCAGCGGCTCCCCCTTGCGGTTCGTCAGCACCTTCGCCGACGCACTCACCGTCCGCGCCGAACGCGCCACCTCCATCGGCAGCTTCACCGAACCACTCACCGTCGCCGGATCATCCGGATTCCCCGGCGAAAACAAGGCCTCCGTCGAATGCAGCGCCTGCGCATAATCCGGCGCAACCACGTTCAGAAACGGCTTCGCCGCCTCCACATCAATCTGCGCCGACGCCTGCGGCACCACAATTGACGACGCCACCACCGCAGCAACCACCGCCATACCCAACCGGGAAGTGTTCATGCGCAGACAACTCCATCTCTAAAAAAGATTGCAGTAATCTGTCAATTAAACCAGTAAACTAGTCCAAATCCAACACGGGCCCGGTTCAGAGGCGCGACGCAGCCAGCGTCGCCCGGTCCCGCGCCTCCTGCGCCGACTCACCCGTCGACGTCACCACCGCAGCACCATCCACAAAACGCACCCCGGTCTCCGCGACCGACATCGCCTTCGCCAGATCGTCCACGCTCGGGACAACATCCTCCACCAGGACCATTGCGCCCGGGCTGACCAAGGTGGCGTCAATAGGCAGGCCAATCACCGCCCTCGCGTGCAACGAGCACTGGTTCAGGCGCTGCGTCGCACGCGTCAGCAACCCATCCAAGGACGGGCGCGGGCGCGCATCAGAGAAGTACACGTCATCACCGGCCACGAACATCTCCACCGCGTACACACCCTGCCCGCCGAGCGCCCCCGTAATCCGCGCCGCAATCGACCTTGCGTTCCCCGCCGCAGCCTCCGACAACACCGCCGGCTGCCACGCCTCCACCAAACGGCCGCGCTCATGCCGCGTACCGATCGGCTCACAGAACCACGTCGCCAACTCACCCGTCGCCGGGTCCACCGAACGAGCCGCCAAAATCGTCAACTCAAAATCAAACTCAATAAACCGCTCCACGACCACCGAACCCTCCGGGTCCACCTCCGCAGCCGCCTCCCACGCCTTGACCACCTCGACGTTCAAGTCTTCCTCACTCCGCAGCACCGTCTGGCCCTGCCCCTCCGACGAGCGCCCCGGCTTCACGACGACCGGCAAACCCAACCGCAACGCCGCCTCCTCCAGCTCCTCCGGAGAACGAACGAACTCACAACGCAACGTCGGCAAACCCAAGGAATCCGTCGCCGTCGCCCGCACACCCTCACGCGAACTGCACAGCTCCTGCGCCTCCACCGACGGCGCCACAATCGACCCGGCGCGCTCCTCCAGCTCCTTCAGCACCTCAGAGTCCACCCCGGCGCCCGCCACCGTCAACGACGGATACCGCTGCTGCATGTCTTCCGGGTCTATTTCAGTGGTGCGCAGATGCGTCACGTCAAACCCGAGCTGCTTGAAGGACCACGCGAGCTCCTCCTCAACCACGCTGTCGCCCAGCACCAGCACCTGGCGAGGGTCGCACCTCAAATCCCGCGCGGGGTCGAGCTGAGTGATGGGCTCGTTGTCGAGCTGCTGTTGCTGCTCTGACTGCTGCTCTTCGGGCATTGCTGCGTTCATAGTGGTCAGCATATTCAGCTGCGTATGTGGCGAGCAAACTTGAACGGGCTTGAATGAGCCCTGGAGGGGGAAGGTGTGCTCTCGAGCGGAGTCGGGAAATTGTGAACAAATTTGCTTGTGTGCGCTGTCACAAAAACTGCAATTTTGTTCACGATTTTCCGAATAAAGTTGAGAGGCATATATCCACCTCTCGGCTCCAAACAAAAAGAGGACCTGGGAGCGTCTCCCAGGTCCCGATCTTCGAAGGAAGCAGGAATCTAGCGATCCATCACGTCGAAGCGGACGATGGTCTGGTCGCGGCCAGGGCCGACGCCGATGTAGCTGATCGGCGCGCCGGAGAGCTCCTCAAGGCGGAGGACGTAGTCCTGGGCCTTCTGCGGGAGCTCTTCGAAGGTGGTGCAGCCGGTGATGTCTTCGTCCCAGGCCGGCATCGTCTCGTAGATGGGGGTGGCGTGGTGGAAGTCGGACTGGGTCAGCGGCATTTCGTCGTGGCGGACGCCGTCGACGTCGTAGGCTACACAGATCGGGATTTCGCCGATGCCGGTGAGGACGTCGAGTTTGGTCAGGAAGTAGTCGGTGAAGCCGTTGACGCGGGCGGCGTAGCGGGCGACGACGGAGTCGTACCAGCCGCAGCGGCGCTTGCGACCGGTGTTCACGCCGACTTCGCCGCCGGTTTCCTGCAGGTACTCGCCCCACTTATCAAACAGCTCGGTTGGGAACGGGCCCGCGCCGACACGGGTGGTGTACGCCTTGACGATGCCCAGGGTCGCCGTGATCTTGGTCGGCCCGATGCCGGAGCCGACGCAGGCACCGCCGGCGGTCGGGTTGGAGGAGGTCACGAACGGGTAGGTGCCGTGGTCGACGTCGAGCATGGTGGCCTGGCCGCCCTCCATGAGGACGTGCTTGCCTTCGGCGAGTCCGGTGTTGAGAACGTTTTCGGCGTCGATAATCATGGGCTTGAGGCGTTCGGCGTAGGACATGAAGTAGTCCATCATTGCGTCGGCTTCGATGGCGCGGCGGTTGTACATCTTGACCAGCATTTGGTTCTTGACGTCCAGCGCCGATTCGATCTTCTGGCGGAGGATCGATTCGTCGAGGATGTCTTGGACGCGCAGACCGACGCGGGCGACTTTGTCGGCGTAGGTGGGGCCGATGCCGCGGCCGGTGGTGCCGATGGCGCGCTTGCCCAGGAAGCGTTCCTGGACGCGGTCGAGTGTCTGGTGGTAGGGCGCGACGAGGTGCGCGTTGCCGGAGATGCGGAGGCGCGAGGCGTTGGCGCCTCGGGCTTCGAGGCCGTCGATTTCGTCGAAGAGCGCTTCGAGGTTGATAACGACGCCGTTGCCCAGGATCGGGGTGGCGTTCTCGCTGAGCACGCCGGCCGGCAGCAGTTTCAGTTCGTACTTTTCGCCGCCCACAACTACTGTGTGACCTGCGTTGTTACCGCCGTTGGGTTTGACTACGTAGTCGACTTTCCCGCCGAGGATATCGGTGGCTTTGCCTTTCCCCTCGTCGCCCCATTGGGCGCCGACAATGATGATGGCGGACATTCTCTCTCCTTTAATAGGCACTAATCCGGGCTTATTGTAGCGTGAATGGCATGCGTCTTCTTCATTGTGCGTGTGCTAGCTCCCTCACAGTTCCGGGTGCGGAGGAGGTCACACTTCCGGAGGTGCCGTCGAGAAGTGAGCTTTCCTTTCTTCTCGACGCCGCCAGCTCCGCCCTCCCCCACGACCCGACGCCGAGCCTGGCGGAGATCCAGAAGTCGCCGTCGGTGGAGCACCTGGGCGCCCCGCAGCTGGCGCCGCAGCGACCGGAGGAGCGACTGCGCGTAATCGTGTCCGGCAGTGACGCGGCGCTGAGCGCTGTGCTGACGCGGCTGATGCGCGCGGACGTGATGTGGGTGGAGGTGGCCTACCTGCCCACCGATCCGACATCGCCGGCGGCGGTGGCGTGGGGCGCGGGGTCCGTGGACCTGGCCGTCGAGGGGCCGGTGGTGCCGTCGCCGTGTATTAGGACGGACACGGGCGTGGTGGTGGCCGGTTCGGCGACGCTCTCCCACGGGGATGGGCGCGATGAGTACGTGGGGGAGATTGTTGTGGACTCGCAGCAGCTGGTGATGCGCACCGGCGAGGAACCCTCCGCACGGTTCTTCGGGCAGTTCGGGGCGCGCCTGGTGCCCACCCCTGATGCTCCGGGGCTGGCGGCGTCACGGCTGGTCACGCCACTTGTCGTCCCGGAGGGGCGCCGCGTGGACCCGCAGCGCCTCGAGGGTCTTGCGGGCATGCCGCTGGGCAGCTTGCTCACGAAAGGCAAAACGGTCGCCCCGGCCCTCACGGACCCGGCGACCGTGCTTACCGGCCGGGCACTACAGTCCGGCGGGGAGGACATCACGCTGGTGGTGGACGGTGTCGCCCACTCGCGGCCACTGCAGCGGGTGACGTTCTACCGCCACCTGCGCGACATCCAGTCGGTGCGCGGTTAGCGCAAATCGAAGGACTCCGGCGGGTACGCCGGCGTGTCAGAGGTCGGCGCCAACGCCGCCAACGCCGACTCCCTCGACATGCCACACACCTGCAACAGGTCCACCGTCAGCGAGCGCGTCTGCGCCAAAATCGCGTACTCCGACAACACAGCGTCCTTCTCCAGCATGTCTACCGAGGAGCCCTGCGCCACCGCTCGCAACTCGTTCACGATCTGCGGGATCACCGTTGCCTGCGCACGCCGCGACTTCACCTCGTACACCTCAGAAATGTCCAGGCACGCCTTAGCCAACACATCGATCAACTCAATCTGCTTCGGCGAGACGTGGTCCCCGTCCTCACACAGCACCAGCGCCCGACGCGCCAGCACTCGGCACGAACGCACCGCGTTATCCACCGGCGGGATCACCAAGCTCAGGGAATTAATGTAGCGGCGCGCGCCCCACAAAAACGGAGAAATCTTCGTTGTTTCCTTGCCCGCGTTCACCGCCGACGCCATATCGTCAATATCCGTCTGCGACCCGCGAATCGCCTCCAAAGCATCATCGATCACCAAGGGGTCGCGGTCGGTGAGGCCGGAGGCGACGTCGTCAAGCACTGAACTCATCAACCCCATCAAGCTCGAAATCTCCGCGCGCACCGGCTCCATCGGCCCCTGCGGAATCAGAGCAATCGTGGCCAACGCCACCATGCAGCCCACCGCCGCGTCAATCGTGCGGTCAAAACCCGTCACCTCCGCACCGGGCGGCATAATCGTCGCGATCAGAATCGAACCAATCGCCACCTGGTTATTCACCAACTGCGACTTCGAAAAGAACGACGCAATCAACAAACTGCCCGACACAATCGCCGCAATCTGCCAACCCCCATCCCCCAACCTGTAAAACAGCGAATCCCCCACCAGCACGCCGAGCGCACAACCAATCGAGAGGTCAATCGCCTTCGTAATACGCTCCCCACCCGACATGCCAATAATGATCACCACCGAAATCGGGGCAAAAAATGGCTTCGCGTTGCCAATAATGTCCCCCGCGATCCAATACGCAATACCCGCCGCGATACCCATCTGCAGAATCGGCAACAGGCGCTTACGCACACGCATCAACCGCGCCTGAATCGACTGATCCACCGACGCCAACCGCGCGCGCGTACCCATTCTCTCTTTCGCCATGCCATAACCATAGCGCCCCGGGTGGTCGTGCCGTTTTCGTTCCGGTCGACGGGAGCAGCGTGGGTGAGGGCGGTCCACTACCTATAAATTTCTCCACGGTGCCCCACATCAACCACCAACACCGTCACCGTGTCATCTTGAATCTCAGCAATTACCCGATAGTCCCCGACACGCCAACGCCACAACCCTGACATTCCACCTACAAGGGCTTTACCGCGGACGCGTGGATCATTCAACCGCGACAAATCACCCAAGACTTGAAAAAGCCGACGCTGTACCTGCTTGTCTAGCCGTCGCACCGCCTTTCGTGCCCTAGGCGAAAACTCAATCTGCCAGGCCACACTCGGCCTTAAGTTCATCGAGGGTAACAGTTTCCAGCTCGCCCCTACGAACAGCTTCCGCCTCAGCCTGAAGCTCGTAGATATATTCAGCGTCATCAAGATAGGCCTCAATTGCCTCACGGATGTAGAACGCCTTTGGCCTACCTGTCTTTGTAGCAAGCTCGTCAAGCCGACGTTTCTGGACTTCGTCCATTCGCAAACTAATCACTGATCCACTCATGTATACATGTATACACAAGCCTGCCAAGCCTGTCACCCCAAGCCAGCAGTCCCTCGACAGCAAATACAAAATAGTCACATTTCAAGACACCTAACCGCATGAAGTGTGAAGTGCTGGAACCTTCCAGACGCTTTCAGTGCCAATAGACGCACCGCATTTTTCGCGACCTGGGCTTTTGCCGGATTCGGCGGAAGGGATTGCGTCCTTTGGCACTGGCTAGAAAGGCGGCGACACCAGATTCCAGGTTTTTGGAGAAGCGGCTTCGTAAAACCCCAGGTCGCGGGGACCTGGAGAGGGAATTTGGTGCGCACGCAAAAGGCCAAGACACCAAATTCCCGGATTCCAGAAAACCGCCACAACAAAACCCCAGGTCGTCCCTGGCCAAACAGGGATTTTGGTGCACAGCAGGCCGCAAAGGACCCCCAAAGGACCCCCAAAGGGGCCCAAACCACCCCACACACGAAGAAACCCCCAGGACCGCGAGGATCCCAGGGGGTTTCAGGAAAAGCAAGCAGTACGACTACTTGGACACGGAGGTGCCAACGGAGCGCAGGTCCTGGCAGGCCTCGATGACGCGGTCGGCCATGCCCTGCTCAGCCTTCTTCATGTAGGAGCGTGGGTCGTAGACCTTCTTGTTGCCCACTTCGCCGTCGATCTTCAGGACGCCGTCGTAGTTCTCGAACATGTGGGAGACCACTGGGCGGGTGAAGGCGTACTGGGTGTCGGTGTCAACGTTCATCTTGATGACGCCGTAGCGCAGGGCCTCCTCGATCTTCTCCTTCTCGGAGCCGGAGCCGCCGTGGAAGACGAAGTCGAATGGGTTGGTGCCGGCTGCGAGGCCGAGCTTCTTCTCTGCAACCTTCTGGCCCATGTCCAGGACCTCTGGGCGCAGCTTCACGTTGCCTGGCTTGTACACGCCGTGGACGTTGCCGAAGGTTGCGGCCAGCAGGTAACGGCCGTTCTCGCCGGTGCCCAGTGCGTCGATGGTCTTCTCGAAGTCCTCCTCGCTGGTGTACAGGTTCGCGCCGGCCTTAGCCTGGACGCCGTCCTCTTCGCCACCGACGACGCCGATCTCGACCTCGAGGATGATGTTGGCCTTGTGCGCCTTCTCCAGGAGTTCCTGGGCGACCTCAAGGTTGTGGTCGATTGGGATAGCGGAGCCGTCCCACATGTGGGACTGGAACAGTGGGTTCTCGCCGCGGTCGACGCGCTCCTGGGAGATCGCGATGAGTGGGCGGACGTACTCGTCGAGAACCTCGAGCTGGCAGTGGTCGGTGTGCAGCGCAATGTTGACGTCGTAGTGCTTAGCAATCTCATGAGCGAACGCAGCCAGCGCCTGGGCACCAGCAACCTTGTTCTTCACGGACAGGCCAGAGCCGAACTCTGCGCCGCCGGTCGAGAACTGGATGATGCCGTCAGACTCGGCTTCTGCGAAACCACGAATTGCGGCGTTGATGGTCTCAGACGAGGTGCAGTTGATGGCCGGGTATGCGAACCCGCCCTTCTTTGCAGTGTCGAGCATCTGGTTGTAGACCTCAGGGGTTGCAATTGGCATGAAGATAACCTCCACTAGAGCTTCTTAGGTACGCCAACCAGTATGCCTGCTTTACTGACTATTTGCAGCCGCCACCCGTGCAGCGGCCTCCAGAAGCATCCACCCGGAAAGCTGTACTGAAAGGTCCCTCTCATCAATTCGGACCAACCCGACGGCCTCGCTCAGAGACGAAGGACCGAGCCCATAATTGTGGGGAAGGCGGGCGTCTTCTGTCCACCGCGCGGAGAAGATCGGCAGCCCGTCGACCTCCAAACGATGGGACCAAAGGGACTCCGCCGAGGCCATAATCAGCCTTGATGCTATCTTTTTGGTCGCGATGTTCTGGCGGGAATCTTCAGGGAGACGGACTGCAACATCGGCAAGGTAGCGTGCCAGAATTCCCTTGAAGAGTCCGCCGTCGCCGTCGCCGGATTCGTAGGACTTGTTCAGAATCACCCCCTGGGGGGTAGCCATATGCAGGACAATCGCTTCCACGATTGCCCGGATATGTGTGATGTAAAACACGGAATCGTCGGCGCGTTTTGAGTACGCGAAGGAGTCGATTGGCTCGTCGTCGCGAAGTCCGACGTCGGCGCGCAACGCCAGCGCGATCTCTAGGCTCGCGCCGAGCACCGTGCCCTGGTTGTACGTATACAGCTTGTCGACGACCTCCGGGCCATGCATCCGCATCCGGATCCCGTCCTGCACCAGGCCTGACTCGGTGACCAGGTTGTCGAACGTCCAGTCAAGCAGCTCGCGGGCCTTGTCCAGGCGGCCAGTGCGCGCGAACAAGAGGGCGGCCGGGCCGTTCGACGGCACGTTGTAGAAAGTCTCCTCCGTGCGCCACGGCAGCACACCCATCACCGGGTCGATGCCGGCCAGCAGGTCGAACTCCAGGGCGTCGAGGGCCTTCGTGCGGCGCGCCAAGCCCTCGTCGACGGCGCGGTTCCACGCCAGGGCCAGCCAGGCTTTGTCGTCGTAGTACTTGTTCTTCGTCAGCTTGCCCAGGTTGCGGCGCTGGATGCCACGCAGGGTGTCTTTGAGGCGGCGCTTGTGGGTTTTGGTGGGGCGTCGAATAGCGGCGTCGATCTGGCAGTCCAAATAGTGGGCCTGCCACCAATAGTGCCAGTGCCAGTAGAGGCGATCCTTCGAGCCCGGCGGCCACGTGACCACCGCGAGGTTCGTCTTCGGCAGCCCCCACAGGCGGGAGGCGTGCCGCTCCTGCACAGCCGATTGAGCCAGGTCAGCGCGGTGCGACCATGTTTCCGCGGCGGATTCTTCCACAACCTTCACCTTTCACCAAGCAGTACTCAAGTCGGCGTGCTGGCGTATCCACGCGTGCATCGCGATGCCCGCGGCAACACCCGCGTTAATCGAGCGCGTCGAGCCGAACTGCGCAATCGAGCACGTCATCGACGCCTCGCGCTGCGTCTCGTCCGTAATGCCGGGACCTTCCTGCCCGAACACTAACACGCAGCGCTGCGGAAGTTCCGCCGTTTCGAGCGGCACGCAGCCGGGCGTGTTATCGATCGCCACAATCGGCAGGTCGTGCTCCTTGGCCCACTGGGCGAAGTCCTCGATCGTCGCGTGGTGGCGGATGTGCTGGTAGCGGTCCGTCACCATCGCACCGCGCCGGTTCCAGCGCCGCCGCCCAATAATGTGGACTTCCTCGGCGAGAAACGCGTTCGCGGTGCGCACCACGGTGCCGATGTTGGCGTCGTTCTCAAAGTTCTCAATCGCAACATGGAACGGGTGGCGCCTTTTGTCCAGCTCCTCGCGGATCGCCTCGAGCGACCAGTAGCGGTAGGCGTCCACTACGTTGCGACGATCCCCCTCCTCCAAAAACTGCGGATCCAGGCGGGGGTCATCCGGCCACGGGCCCTCCCACGGGCCTACGCCGTGGCGGCCCTCATTCCACTCCGTCGGTCCTTTGGCCTGCTCAGCCTGCTCAGTTGAGTCCAAGGTCCTCGAGCCCCAGCAGGAATCGGTAGTCCAGGCCGGCCTCGTGCAAGGCGTCGGCGGCGCCAGTCGCTCGGTCCACCACGGTGGCCACCGCGACGACCTCAGCGCCCTCGGCGCGCACGGCCTCCACCGCGGTCAGCGGGGAGTTGCCCGTCGTGGTGGTGTCCTCCACCACAAGGACCTTCTTGCCAACAATCGACGGCCCCTCAATCCGGCGCTGCATCCCGTGCTTCTTCGCCTCCTTGCGCACCACGAACGCGTCGATCGGGCGGCCGTCAGCGTGCATCACGGCCGTGGCCACCGGGTCCGCACCCAGCGTCAGGCCACCAACCGCGTCGAACTCCAAGTCCGCCGTCATCTCACGCAACAGCTTGCCGATCAGCGGCGCCGCCTCATGGTGCAACGTCGCACGACGCAGATCCACGTAGTAGTCCGCCTCCTTCCCGGAGGAAAGCGTGACCTTACCGTGGACCACGGCAAGTTCCTTCACCAGCTCTGCGAGGCGTGCTTTATCGTTCATGATCGGATGGCTCCTTCTCGGTGTCTGTGGTGTCTGACGAGTCGTTGAAAATTGTGGAGGGCTGCTGCTCGCGGCGCACTCTGGTCAAATCATAGAGCTGCGCGCCGTCATCGGCAGGTGAACCGTCCGCGATCGGCGCCACAGAATCCGCCCCGATCTCGTGGTCCTCCAACTCGCCGAATCCGCCGCCGGTCACACGGGTCGGCAGCTCGAGTGGTTCCTCCGGGCGCTGCACCGGCGGGGTCTCCGGCGCAGGCGCCTCCTCGGAGCCGAGCGCCGGGGCGAGCTCGGCCGCCTCGCGCGGCGGCAGCGTGCGTGCCGCGTCCGCCAGTAGCGCCAGCGGCGCGAACGTGTCCTCCCAGTCCTGCGGCGTCGAACCGCGCTCCAGTTGGGCCAGCACCCAGTCCTGCTCGCACCACACCGCGCACACACTTTCGGGCATCTCGCGCAGGGCGGTGCGCACGCGCACGTCGATGAAGCGCAGGACGGGACCGGGCTCGTTCGTGAATAGCTCGAAGCCCTCGACGGTTTCCACCAGCACCAAATCCGCCGAGGAATCCGCCTGGAACTGCGGACGGCGCATATCCACCACGATGTCGCTGACCTCACCCGTTGCGACGGCCACCACCGTCACACCGCCAAGGTCCACCACGCGGACATCATGGCCGTAGACCTGGCCCGCCACGACATCGCGTGGCTCCGCACCGGACGCCGCCGCACCCCGGTGCCACTCGTCGACCAGGTACTCATCCACCTTGGAGAAGCGGAAGCCGTGCTGTTCCGCCCACAGGCGGCGCTCCCGGCGCGACGCGCCCGGCAGCTGCAGGCCCGACATGCGGTGCGGGCGCTTCGGGGCAGGCTCGGGCGCCGGTGCAGGTTCGGGCTCCGGCTCCGGTACCGGCTCCGGCTCCAGTTGGGGCTCTGGCTCCGGGGCAGGCTCGGGCTCTGGTTCCGGCTCTTCTTCCACCTCGAGCGCAGGCTCCTGCTCGGCCTCAGGCTCCACGTCCGGCTCAGCCTCAGGCGAGGGCTCGGCTGGTGGCGGAGGGGGCGTCGATAAGGAGGGAGACGCAGGTGCAAACCACAACCAGACAGCCGCGACCACGAGCAGCGCGGCCAGCCCAAACAACACGTAAGCAATCATCGAAGATTGATACTACAGTGCCGTGGCGACCTTATTCCCCAACCGTGCACTCCACTGCGACCAGCCACCCACATAATGCGTGGCCACCGGCAGGCCCGCGTGCTCCATCGCCGCGATGAGCAGCGCGGAGTGGTTGCCCGAACCCGAGTACGTAATCATCTTCGCCGGGTCCGTATTCTGCGTCACTCCCAGGCTTGCGAAGCGGTCGCGGATGTAGTCCGTCTCCTTGACCTTCCTCGTTTCCTTGCAGAACAGGTCCGCCGCCGGCAGGTTCAGCGCAGACGGGATGTGGCCCGCCTTCAAGTCCAGTACTTCTCGACGCCCAGCAAAGCGCTTCTCATCACGCGCATCAATCAGGATGCCCTCGAACTGCTGTACGTCCTCCAGCGTCGCCACCGGAAGCTTGCTGCCCTCCAGTTCCAGGTCGCGCGGCACAACCACGTTGCCTGGGCCGGCGATGGTCTTGAGGCCCTCGGCCTCCCACTCGCGGAAGCCGCCGTCGATAATGTGGACGTGCTCCAGGCCAGCCCAGCGCATGATCCACCACGCGCGGGCGGCGAAGACGCCGGAGCCCTGGTCGTAGATGAAGACCGGGCGGTTCGCCTCGACGCCCCACTCCTCGAGCGCCTCATCGATCACGGCGAGTGACGGCAGCGGATTGCGGCCCTCGCGGCGGCCCGGCATGCCCACGAGGTGGCCCTCCAGGTCACCGTAGACGGCCGTCGGAATGTGCTCGGACTGAAACTTCTGCCAGGCCTTGCCTGCCTCCGGCTCCCAAGAAACATCGAGCACCGTCTGCTTCTTGCCGGACTTAATACGTTCGTACAGCTCCTGCGGAGAAATAAAAACAGTCATACATAACACCATACGCGTATGCCTCACGCTGTATAGCCAGGTGCGAGCTGGATCACGCCAGAAGCAGCCAAACCCTCCAGCCACTCATCAATACCGGCCTTCGGACAATCCGCACCTATCGACGCCGCCAACATCCCACCCGGGCCCATCTCCACCCGGCAACCAAACGCCAACAACGTCTCCGCCAGCGAAAACGGCGACTCCCCCTGCGGCAAAATCCGCACCGTGGACGCACCCCCGCGCACCACGACCTTATTCACGTGGAACATGCCGCCAACGCGCACGCACTCCACGATGTCCCCCACCGCCAACGACACATCCACAAACGGCACCGACGCAACGACGAAGTGGCCACCACCAAGCTGGTGAGCCTCAAGTTGCTCGTTCTCCACGCCTGGCACGGCCACCCGTGTGTAAATCGTCGTCGTTGGTTGCATGGACAGCAGTGTAGCCCGAACGCTACTTCGCTGCAGACACCACCAACTCCTCACCGCCTTCCGCGACATCAACCTGCACCGCATCACCATCACGGATCGCGCCGGCCAGCAGCTCCTTCGCCAACCGGTCACCGATCGCCTGCTGGATCACGCGACGCAACGGGCGCGCACCATAGGCAGGGTCGTAGCCGCGGTCCGCGAGCCAGGCCTTCGCGGCGTCGGAGACGCGGAGCTGGAGGCGTCGAGAAGCAAGGCGATCGGCGAGCGTGCCCAGCTGAATATCGACGATGCCCACCAGCTGCTCCTTCGTCAGCGGCTCGAACACCACCACATCATCGAGACGGTTGATGAACTCCGGCTTGAAGTGCGCCTTCACCGCGTTCATAATCTGCTCGCGGTCGCCGCCCGCGCCCAAGTTCGACGTCAGAATGATCACCGTGTTACGGAAATCCACCGTGCGGCCCTGGCCGTCGGTCAGGCGGCCCTCGTCGAGGACCTGCAGCAACACATCGAACACATCCTGGTGCGCCTTCTCAACCTCATCAAACAGCACCAGCGAGTACGGGCGACGGCGCACAGCCTCAGTGAGCTGGCCGCCAGCGTCGTAGCCGACGTACCCCGGAGGGGCACCGACCAAACGCGCAACCGAGTGCTTCTCGCCATACTCCGACATATCGATGCGCACCATCGCCGCCTCGTCATCGAAGAGGAACTCCGACAGCGCCTTCGCAAGCTCCGTCTTACCCACGCCAGTTGGGCCCAGGAACAGGAAGGAACCAATCGGACGGTTTGGATCCGCAACGCCCGCACGCGAACGCCGCACCGCATCGGACACAGCCACGACAGCTTCCTTCTGACCCACAACGCGGCCAGCCAGGATTGCCTCCATGTCCAGCAGCTTCTCGGTCTCCCCCTGCATCATCTTGCCCGCAGGGATACCCGTCCACGCCGACACAACCTCAGCAATCACCTCAGGAGAAACCTCCTCCGTGAGCATCGTCCTTGACGACGCCCCCGCCGCCTCCTCAGCGTCCTTGACCTGCTGCTCCAGCTCCGGAATGCGGCCGTAGCGCAGCTCCGAGACCTTCGCGTAATCGCCCTCGCGCTCCGCGATCTCGGACTCGTTGCGCAGGTGCTCCAGCTCCTCCTTCGCAGCCTGCACCTTATCGATCTCCGCCTTCTCATTCGACCAACGTGCCTTCAGCTCACCAAGCTTCTCTCGTTGATCCGCCAACTCCTGGCGCAGCGTACCCAGCCGTTCCTTCGACGCCTCGTCGGACTCCTTCTGCAGCGCGATCTCCTCGATCTCAAGCCTGCGCACGATACGCTCCAGCTCATCAATCTCCTGCGGCGAAGAATCAATCTCCATCCGCAGACGCGACCCCGCCTCATCGACCAGGTCAATCGCCTTATCCGGCAAGAACCGGTTCGTTATGTAACGGTTCGACAGCTCCGCAGCCGCCACCAACGCCGAATCCTGAATCCGCACGCCGTGGTGCACCTCGTAGCGCTCCTTCAGGCCACGCAGAATACCGATCGTGTCCTCCACAGTCGGCTCACCCACGTACACCTGCTGGAAACGACGCTCCAACGCCGCATCCTTCTCGATGAACTGGCGGTACTCATCCAACGTCGTCGCACCAACCAGCCGCAGCTCGCCACGCGCCAACATCGGCTTAATCATGTTGCCCGCGTCCATCGCGCCCTCGCCCGTGGCACCGGCGCCGACGATGGTGTGCAGCTCGTCAATAAACGTGATGATCTGCCCGTCGGACTCCTTAATCTCGTCCAACACCGCCTTCAGACGCTCCTCGAACTCGCCGCGGTACTTCGCGCCCGCAACCATCGAGCCCAGATCCAGGGAAATCAGCGTCTTGCCCTTCAGCGACTCCGGGACGTCACCCGCCACGATGCGCCGTGCCAAGCCCTCGACAATCGCCGTCTTACCGACACCCGGCTCACCAATCAACACCGGATTATTCTTCGTGCGGCGGGAAAGCACCTGCACCACGCGACGGATCTCACTGTCGCGCCCAATGACGGGGTCAATCCGGCCCTCACGCGCACGCGCCGTCAGGTCCGTCGAATACTTCTCCAACGCCTGGAACTGATCCTCCGGCGACTCCGACGTCACCTTCTTATTCCCGCGCACCGACTGGAACGCAGCCTTAATCGCCTCAAACGTGGCGCCACGCTTCTTCAGCAACTCCGCCGCGTCATCATTACCGCGCGCGATACCAGCCAACAGCACCTCGGTGGACACGAACTCATCACCGAGCTCGCCCGCCAACTCCTGCGCCGCATTCAACGCATTCAGACCATCGCGGTTAAAGTTCGGATTCGCCATGTTCTGGCCCTCCGCCTTCGGGTATGTGTTCACTAGCTCAGCAGCCTCTTTGGCCACCGTCTGCGGGTCCACACCCGTCGCCTGCAACACCGGCGCCGCAATCCCATCCTCCTGCTTCAGGATCGCCTCAAGTAAATGCGCCGGGCGAATATCCGGGTTGCCCTTCGCCGACGCCTGCTGCAGCGCCTGCTGCAACGCTTCCTGCGTTTTCGTAGTTGGGTTAAACGAAGACATGTCCGTTTTCCTTTCTCTTTGCGTTTTGTTTTGTTGTTCACTCTCCCTAACGCACGAGAAGTTGAGTCTGTTCCACTCAAGGTTGGATGTGGGGCGTTTTCGGGGGTGGCGTTGCAGATTTAGGGCTCGGCGAGCCCTTGGAAACGCACTGGAAGCGCACGTCAAAACGCAAATGGTAGTAACAGGATTGTAGTAATCCCCGAAAAATGGCCCCAAAAAGCGGATTACTACATTCCTGTTACTACCATCTAGAAAAATGCCGGCCCTATTCCTGGGCAGCCACGGCCCCTGAGCCGTGTTTCTTGGCGGGCACCCACTTCAGCGCGAACGCCACGACCACCACCGCAACGGCGATCAGGAACGACACCCAGCCGAACGCGGTGGTGAACCCGGCAATGATGGCGATTGGGGCGAGGATGGTCATACCGATCTCGAAAGGGGCGAAGCCGACGTAGGCCACACCGTATTCGTTGAGAGTGCCGGACTTCAGTTTGGGGTCGACCATCTTGAGCAGGGCGATACCGGTGGCGACGGCGGCGGTTGCCCAGCCCCAGCCGAAGATGCCGCGCTCGAGCCAGTTTTCGCCGAAGAAGAGCGGGCCGGCCCAGGCCATCCATACGACGCAGAAGACGGTGCCGAGCACGAACATGATGAGCAGGGCCTGCCAGTACCCGGCGAGTGCTGCGGGGACGATGGAGGCGATGCCGAAGGCGATCATGAAGTCGGTGGCGGCGCCGGAGACGGTGGAGATGGTTTCGCGATCGAGGTAGTTGGGTCGCTTGAAGGCGACGAGCAGGCCGCGGCCGATGAGGCCGATGACGAAGGCCATGGCGAACAGTGGGATGGAGACGTTGCTCCACATGCTCTTGATCCAGGTGTTGACGGTGTAGGCGATCAGCACGGTGATGAGGATGAATCCGGCGTGGAGTGCCAGCGGTTCGATGGAGGATGGGTTGGTGGTTGCGCGTCCGATGGAGGGGCGCTCGGACTCAGCGGCGATGTAGCCGGTGCGCAGGTCTTCGGGGAGGGTGCCACGGAGTTCGGTTGCCTTGCCTTTGCGGATGCCCCAGTTTGCGACGATGACGCCACCAACGATGGCCACCAGGGTTCCCACTGTGGCGGAGGTGAATCCGATGGAGGACGCTTCGGCGATGCCGATGTCCTCAAGTGCAGAGCCGACGGCGGCGGCGGTGCCGAAGCCGCCGACGAAGCCGACCGGGAGCATCATGCCGAACCATGGTTCGGTGCCGAAGAATGGCGCGAAGAAGTACAGCCCCAGGAGGATAAAGATGCCCCACTGGCCCATGAACATGGCCGTCGAGTAGCCCCACATGTTGCGGGCGCCTGAGGCGACGGAGCCGCCGAGGTTCATGGAGTAGGCCATGGAGGCGAACACGACGGCGATGAGCAGCGTTGTATAGGTGCCGACTTGGTCGGACCAGTGAATGACGCCGAGGACTTCCTGGCCGAGGATGAGCCCGAGCAGCCCGGCGGTGATCGGTGCCGGCAGGAGCAGCGCCTGTAACACTTTCAGTCGGTTTCGGAGCACGTTTCCGATGATGAGCAGGATGGAGATCCATCCGATATCCGTCAGAAGTGTGTACGGCGTGTAGTCCACTGCGGCACCTTTCTCTCTAATTGTTTCCCTGCTCACACTAGTCCACCTCACCGAGGCTGAGAAACAGTACCCTGGCCCTATGAGAAAGTTTGCCCCCGTCGCGGATGGCCCGAATGCGGCCGCATTGCAGGTGCTCGCGGAGCAGGATTCCGAGGTGCGCGCCACGCTGTTTGCGCGGATTGTGGAGCAGTATCCGCAGGCAGCGATGGTCTTCCCGGAAAGTGCCACGGAGGTGCCCCAAGTACTTGTCGACGCCACTTCGTTCACCCTCGCCGCCACCCAGGAGTCCGAGGCAGCGGGGGCAGCAATCCCTGAGGCAACCCTTACCCCGCTGCGCGAGTGGGCGTTGGATCTGCGGCGCACTGGGTTTCCGGCGTCGGAGTTTCCGGCGGTGGCGGAGATCGTTGGTGGGGTTGTGGGCGTCGATACGCAGGTGTTGGTGCGGGCGGCGCGGGAGATGGAGCGGGTGTCGCGGGAGGCTGACGAGGCCGGGATGGCCGCGGCGTCGGTGGCGCAGGTGACGTCGGTTGTACAGGACGGGTCGGCGTGGGTCGTGCGGGCGGAGGCTTCCGCGGCGGTGGGCTATGCGGCGGGGCAGGCGCTGCCGGTGATGCGAGCGGGCAACCAGGGCGTGTGGTGGGCGTTGGCCCCGGCGGTGCCGCCGAACCGCTTTGGGCAACTGGAGTTCCACCTCGACGGGCCGGATGTGGAGGTCGGCGACTACCTGACGTTGGGGGCCGCGCGAGGCCCTGCGGTGCGGGCGAACCGGCCGAAGATGCTGCTCGTGGCGGTGGGGACCGGTTGGGCGGCTGCGAAGTCGGTGGTGTTCGGGCTCATCGAGGAACGCATCCGCCCCGAGGTTCACCTGGTGCTGTGCGAGGACAACGCGGACGATTTTTACGACACCCACACCATCAACTCGCTCGCAGATTCACAGCCGTGGCTGCAGGTTACGCGCGTCGCGCCGACCCCGGGCGAGTTTGGGGAGAGCTCCGCGAAGGCCATTTGGGTGCCGGGGCCGGCGTTCGTGTCGGCGCCGGGCACGTGGTGGGACCACCAGATCGTGCTGTGTGGCAAGGGCGCCGAGGTTGCGGAGTACCGCGAGGCCCTCGAGGCCGCGGGGGCTCGTGGGATCCTTACATGCGCGACTGACGCAGCGGTCCAGTTTCCGACAGCCTAATAAGAGGTACGTCCTCCTGCACGGCCGCGACCTGCGCGATGTCGATATCGGCGTCGAGGAGCTCAGGGCCGTAGCCGGCCTCCACGATCCTGTGCCCGTCCGGCGCCACAACAGTGGAGAACCCGATGCCGGTCGGGCCGGACTTCTCGCCGGCCTCGGTCTCGTGGTTCGGGCGGGACTGCCCGGCCGCCGCGATGAACGCGCCGGAGTCGAGGGCGCGGGCGCGCGTCAATAAGCGCCACTCCTCAAGCTTGCCTGGGCCGTCCGCCCAGCTCGTGGGCACCACGATGACGTGCGCACCCATCGCCGCCAGCTCCTTGAACTGCTCCGGGAAGCGGATGTCGAAGCAGGTGGCGACGCCGATGGTGGCGTCGCCGTGCCGGAACGTGAGCAGGGTATCGCCGGCCTTGACGGTGCGGGATTCGTGGTAGCTGTGGGCGTCGTAAAGGTGCACCTTGTCATAGGTGAGGATGCGTGGGGTGTCGCTGTGGCCGTCGAGAATGAGGGCGGTGTTGTAGACGCGGTTGATGCTGCCGACGGTGTCCGCCGGGCGGAACGAGCCCGCGACGATGGTCACGCCCAGCTCCTTGGCCAGCGAAAACAGCCCCTGCGTGAACGGCCCGTCGGTGTCCTCGGCCTGGTAGTCGAGGCGACCCGCCCCGAACGCGTGCGAGGCGGCTTCCGGCAGCACGATGAGCGTCGCGCCCCGGCGCGCGGCCTCCCTGACCTGGGGTTCTATGCGCGAAAGGTTGCGCATTTTATCAGGTCCGCTGGTGAATTGTGCCAATGCGATACGCATGTGGATAACTTTAGCGAATCTGAAATTTTATCCACAGGGTTTCGGGGTTTTTCCTTGCCCTGTTTCGGTGGGTTTTCGAGGATGGGTGCATGCATCTCTCAACGACTATCCCGTCCCTCGCCCGCTCCCACCGCGTCGCCCGCACGTCGCTCCCCCGCGCTGAGCTGCGCGACAGCGCCAGCGCCGCCGCGTTACGCTCGCTGGGCGATCGCGCCCAATCGCTTCTCGACGCCTCCACCACCGCCCTCAACACGCACTTAGAATCCATCGCCTCATTTGCGGACGACTGCATCCACTGCGACACCCGACTTGCGGAGGCGTTGCGCCATGTCTGACGCCTACCGGCCTGCCCTGGATGCCGGGCAGCTGATGGTCGCCGCGGGCGTGCTGGAGGGTGCCGTGGCCGAGTTCCGCGCGCGTTCCCAGACGTGCCACGTTGCCAGGTCCGACCTGGTAGGGGCGGGTTTTCACGGGCCCGCACCTGCCGCTGCCCTGCAGCGCCTCCAGCGTGTCGACGCCACCTTCGCCCACCCCGCCGACGACCTCACCCAGGCCGCCAAGGTGCTGCGCCGCTACGCCACCTGGCAGGCGCGCCTCGACGCGATGGCGCGCTCCCTGCGCGGCAGCCCCGTCTACGCGCTGGCCGTGCAGGTGCTGAACGGGGTTTCGCGGACCTTCGACACGCTGTGCGCCGCCGAGCTCGAGGCCCTCTGCAAGGCGCACGAGCGGGAGCTGGAGGCGGCGCGCGGGCATGTGCCGCTCATCGCGCGCCACGGCGTAGACCTTGGTCAGGTACACCGGACAAACCTGGCCGCGCTCGACCCGGCACGCCGCGAGCTCGTTGAGTCCGCGGGCGCGACCGTGCTCGAGGCCGGGCCCGTGTCGGCGACACTGGCGGTCGGTGACGTGGTGGACCCGGCGCGTGTGATCACGATGGTCGCCGGCGTGTCCACCGGCCGGCCCGAGGGTTTGGGCGGTGAGCTTGCGCGTGCGCAGTTCCTCGCCGAGCGCACCGGCGCGACCGTGATCCTCTGGCAGGGCTACGACCCGCCACCCAACGTGGTCAACGGGCTGGACCCCGGCCCGGCGCGCCGCGGCGCCGACGACCTCTCCGCCTTCCAACTCGCGCTCACCGACCGTTTCCCCAACGCCCACCGGGTGGTCCTCGCCCACAGTTACGGCACGCGTGTGGCCACCGAGGCCGCCGTCCACCACGGCCTGCTTACCGACCAGCTCTGGCTCGTCGGCAGCGCCGGCGTCGCCGGTAGCCACGTGAGCGACCTACGACTGGCAGGGCCAGGCTCGCGGGTGGTCGCCGTGGATTCTCCCCACGATCCGATCCTGTGGACCAGGTCCGGTCCGCAGGCGGTGCTGGGGGCGTCGCCAACTGATCCCGCCTACGGCGCGCGCGTCCTACCTGGGGTGACGGGCGGTCATAGCGCCTACTTCACAGACGAGGCCTTTGTGTCAGATCTCACACAATCTTTCGAGTTCCAGGAGGAACAAAGGTAACATGATAAGCGGTTAATTTATTCTTCAAATAAAAGGAGATTTTAGGAATGGCTCAGAACTTCGCCTCGGCATTCGTTGCCAAGCTGAAGGAGCTCGGCGTCAAGCGCATCTACGGCCTCGTCGGTGACTCCCTCAACCCGCTTTCCGACGCCGTCCGCACCCAAGGCATCGAATGGGTCCACGTGCGCAACGAGGAAGCCGCCGCATTCGCCGCCGGCTCCGACGCACTCGCAACCGACGAACTCGCAGTGTGCGGCGCATCCTGCGGCCCAGGCAACACCCACTTCGTCCAAGGACTCTTCGAGGCGCACCGCAACGGCGCAAAGGTCCTCGCGATCGCCTCGCACATCCCGTCCTTCCACATCGGTTCGTCCTTCTTCCAGGAAACCCACCCGGAAATGCTCTTCCAGGAGTGCTCCTCCTACTGCGAGATGGCAAACTCCGCCGACCAGGGCATGCGCGTCGTACACAACGCCATCCAGAACACCATGTCCGGCAACGGCGTATCGGTCGTCGTCGTCCCAGGTGACGTCTTCGCACAAGAAGTCACCGCCGACGCCCCAACCCTGTCCGGCAACTACGCCACCGGCGGCAACAAGCGCGTCTACCCAGACCCAGCCGAAGCCGCCCGCCTGGTCGAAGCCATCAACGAGGCAGACACCGTCACACTCTTCTGCGGCTACGGCGCCAAGGACGCCCGCGACGAAGTCTTCGCACTCGCCGAAAAGATCAAGGCACCAGTCGGCCACTCCTTCCGCGGCAAGATGTACATCGAGTACGACAACCCATACGACGTCGGCATGTCCGGCCTCCTCGGCTACGGCGCCTGCCACGAAGCCTCTGACAAGGCAGACCTCTTCATCATGGTCGGCACCGACTTCCCATACACCGACTGGCTGCCCAGCAAGAACGTCGCCCAGATCGACATCGACGGCGCCCACATCGGCCGCCGCACCAAGGTGCACTACCCCGTCATCGGCGACGTCAAGAGCGTCATCGAAAACATCCTCCCGCACATCGAGGAGAAGAAGGACCGCTCCTTCCTGGACGCAATGCTGAAGCGTCACGCTGAGCTGCTGGAGTCGGTCGTCGGCAAGTACACGACGGAAGCCCGCGAAGCCCGCACCCCAATCCACCCAGAGCTCGCCGCCTCCGTCCTCGACGAACTCGCCGACGAAGACGCCTACTTCACCGTCGACACCGGCATGTGCAACGTGTGGTCCTCCCGCTACCTCACCCCCAACGGCAAGCGCGACGAATCCGCATCCTTCCTGCACGGCACCATGGCCAACGCCCTCCCGCAGGCCATCGGCGTCCAAGCCGCATTCCCCGACCGCCAGGTCATCTCCTGGTCCGGCGACGGCGGCCTCGGCATGCTGCTCGGCGAACTGCTCACCGTCAAGCTGCACAACCTGCCAGTGAAGACCATCGTGTTCAATAACTCCTCACTCGGCATGGTCAAACTCGAAATGCTCGTCCAAGGCTTCCCCGAGCACGAAACCGACCACGACGGCGTCAACTACGCCAACATCGCCGAAGGCGTCGGCATCAAGTCCTTCCGCATCGAAGACCCCGCCGACCTGCGCCCGAAGCTCAAGGAGGCCCTCGCCTACGACGGCCCCGTCCTCGTCGACATCGTCACCGACCCGGACGCCCTGTCCATGCCACCAAACATCACCTGGGACATGATGAAGGGCTTCACCGCCGCCGCAACCAAAACCGTCCTTGACGGTGGCGTCGGCCGCATGATCGACCTGGCACGCTCCAACCTCCGCCACATCGGCGGCGCAGCGTCGATCACGTTCAAGTAATGATGCGCTAGGTTTTGCGGCTTTGTGGCCTCGGGCTTTTGTCCGGGGCCACTTTGTGTTTTGGGGGTTGCCGGCCTCGCCCGCGCCGACCAGCACTTGCGTTTCCCCAGGTCGCGTCGTCTGTCTACGAAGAACGTTCCCCCAAGCCTTGTATCTTCGCACCAGATTCCGGGTTTTCAGCGAGCGGATTTACAAACACCCAGGTCGGACAAACCCCCGATGTAGGAATTTGGTGCGCACCCTCCCCTGCCTGGCGCCCTCAAACCATTCAAAGCGTGGGCTTTAAAGCGTGCGATGCAGGTCGCGCTTTCTCACCCAACCGGGCCGATTTTCGGCGACCAGCATCGCACTCCTTAAACACCTCGACACGAGCACTGCGAGCAAAATCCCGCAGCCCGACCGAACTCCAACGCCACTCGGCCACGAGGTGCACAAGCACTTACACCGCATAGTCGTAGATCTCGCCGAATGCAGAAGCCCGATGAGATTTATCAAAGCGGGACCAACCCAATCGTGGGATTCGGCTCCAAATACAAAACCATGCTCGGCCTTCTCGGTAACGTGGTAAAACTCGAGCGGGCAATCATCTGCGAACACCAGGCCAATGGGATCGCGAAAGCCAGCTCCCCGACGGCGAACAGGTGACTCAGGCGCGCGAGTGGGGTAAGTGAGAGGTCTGCACCAGCGACCTATATGTTGTCAGGATTCCCATGTCTGCTTCTGCGGATTCCATACCCCGGCCACGATTGACGCACTAAGAAGCGGGTTTAAGCACCCTCCGACGACGCCAAGTGCGGTTGCAAGATCGTGATACTCCGCAGGGAAATCAGCTGCTTGCCGCGCCTGCTTCGGATAGGCCTGGGACCACTGCGGACCAGGACTAATCATCTCCTTTGGAAGATCAAGACCGCGGTGGGTGGCTTCCTTTGTCATGAGTGTTTGCAAGAGCTTCGCATCGATGGATTGGCTGGTCACAATCCGGACCAAGTCGATGAGATCGTGGTACCGCGTTGATGGTTCTGCCCCGTGCAATTCGTAGCAGGCGCATAGTTTGTCGGCAGCAACGTTTTCAACCGGAACCATTCGGATAACTGCACCGGATGGAAGCCCCTCGTACTCAATGACCGGATTGATCGTCACAGAGTCAATCGGGGCGTCGAGATGCTGCTGCGTAGATATATCCACGCTGAAGGATACGACCTGCTGCGCCCCGATCCTGAGAATGACTTTGAATGATCCTCTGGTCCGGTCCATCGGGTCCTGATTATCCCTTGCCGGCTCTTGTAACTCGAAAGTGAAATCGGGATCTGTCGGGCCAGGCTCATCAACTAGCACCTGCAGCTCTCGGAGCGCTTCTGCAGGAGGGACTTGCTCCCGGCGCGCTAAGTCGATGTCGCGACTGCGTCGACCAGACCCGATCCGTAAGAGAAGGCTCGTCCCTCCTTTGAGGACCCACACACAGTCATCATGAGCAAATAATCGGGTCAGGAACATATCGAAAGCGAACTGGTGTTGGATATTCTCCACTGTCACTGACTGTCGGCGGGCTTCGTTACGAAGCTTCGCCAAGAGTTGCGTCCGCTTGCGAACAATACGGCTGACTGGTGATACCGCACTCATGATTCACCACCATCAGCAGAGTCTGACGCAGGGTGATGTTTCTTAAACAAAGCATTCACTGGAGCCTGGATCGCTTCCAACGTGGCGTGATCTAGTTTCCAGTCTTTCGAACGGAGGGTTTGCTGCGACGCGCCCTGCATCAACGTCGCTTCCTGCCCCGCGGTCGCATGCTTTCTCGATAACAACTCATCCGACAGTTGGCGCATCAGTGCTGACGCTACTGCTTCTCCAACGTCCTCCATCATGTTGGCCCAACCATCAGGGGTCGATTTCCTACCGTAGGCCCTAGCTTCTGTTGCGCTGTCATGCTCAGGGAAGCGTCGCAAAGATTCCGCCACCATCTCATCGCCCGAGCTACTGCCGTAGGAACCAGCATAGGGATCAACTACCCGCGCAACCTCCGAGGGGCTAAGACGCCGTTCGTGAATTCCGTCCGCAATTACGTGGTAAAGCTGGTCCCCATCAAGGCGATCTTTCGCCAGGTCGCGGATCGTACGCGCCACGGTCGTCACTGGAAGGCCACAAACTATCATCCAGTCCTCATCCTGAAGATCAGCAGTGCGATGAGACATGTCAGTCGCGGATGATTGCTTCCGTTTCGAGGACGTAAAAGTATGCGTTGCCGGGGTGATATCACCCAATTCAAGCACGCTGGCAGCCGAGACATGGGAGACAACGATCGGGTTTTCTGCATGGAGACGTTCCTCAGCGAGAATCCCCGGCCTGGTCGACAACCATGCCGCCCGGATCTCCGTCAGTGAATCTTCCGCCACACTAGAAAGGATGTACACACCTCGACGGATACGACGTATGTAATCCCCCCGCGCCAATCGTGTCATCGTCGTGGTATCAATCCCCTCCCTTGCCGCTTGGGCAGAGGTAACCAATCCATGTTGCAGATAGGAATACGCTGCCAAGATAGTCTGAGCTTCAGAAAGCTTCATGTAGCAAACATATCAAATACAACACTAGGAAGCTATGTTTACTACAGTAAAGATGTAGCAAACATAACATTTACGGACATTCAGCGATATGAAGACCAGACCCTCTCCATCCCAGGCTTGCGCTACACATTCATCAGATCAAGCACTTCAACAACCCCTCAGTGTCCTCGCTTCTTGAGCACGACGCCCCCACGAGGCGACCCGCCTATCCACGACTCAACTGGGACTGCCAATCAATCAGCATCCTTGAAATAGTTCCCGCGCCCGGGAACCATTTGGCGTTTCAGGCCTGTTCCCGTCGACCAGCACTTGCGTTTCCCCAGGTCGCGTCGTCTGTCTACGAAGAACGTTCCCCCAAGCCTTGTATCTTCGCACCAGATTCCGGGTTTCCGGCGAGCGCGTTTGCAAAACCCAGGTCGCACAAACCCGATGTAGGAATTTGGTGCGCACCCTCCCCTGCCTGGCGTCCTCAAACCACTCAAAGCGTGGGCTTCAAAGCGTGCGATGCAGGTCGCGCTTTCTCACCCAACCGGGCCGATTTTCGACGACCAGCATCGCACTCCTTAAACACCTCGACACGAACGCGCAGAGGGCACACAAAGAACACAGAACACCAAACCCCAAGGTAAAAAAGAAAACAGCCCCGTCACGCACGATCTAGCTAATGCATGAGGCGGAGGCTGTGTTTATATCTCCATAATACAGATATTCTTGTCGAATCCAACCTTACCGCGCCCGGCGCCGCGACCTGGCGGAGGACGGCTCCCACGTCACCAGCGCGGTTGAGCGGGGAACGTGGACGAGCTCCCCGCCGCGCGGGCGTGATTCCAGGCGTTGTCGCAGTTGCGCGTTTTCTTCGCGTTTGGCCGCCAGTTCCTCTTGGAGCTCGTCGATGTGTTCGGTGAGCTCGATGATGGTTTTGATGCCGGCGAGGTTGACGCCGTCTTCCTGGGAGAGTTGTTGGATCCGGCGCAGCATGGAGATGTCGCGTCGGGAGTAGCGGCGTCCGCCGCCGCTGGTCCGCATCGGTGTGACCAGGCCGATGCGGTCGTAGGTGCGCAGGGTTTGGGCGTGCATGCCGGTGAGTTCGGCGGCGACGGAGATGACGTAGTACTCCTCAGCCATGGTTATGCACCTCCTGCCCACCCGGCGCGCGGGTCGAAGCCGGAGTCGCGTTCGGCTTGTTGGTAGGCGCGCAGTGCGCTGGTAGCGGCTGCGTCCAGGTCCTTGGGCACTGCGACTTCGACGGTGACCAGCAGGTCGCCGGCGTTGCCGGATTTGCGTGGCACGCCGCGCCCCTTGACTCGCAGGGTGCGCCCGTTGGGGGTGCCTGCGGGGACCTTCACGCGGACGTGTTTGTCCAGGGTGGGCACGGTGATGGTGCCGCCGAGGGCGAGTTCGCTGAAGGAGACGGGGACGGTGACTTCGAGGTCGTCGCCGGTGCGGGTGAACACTTTGTCGGGTCGGACGTGGACGGTGACGAAGAGGTCGCCGGCTGGTTTGCCGTTGGGTCCTGCTTCGCCTTGTCCAGCGAGGCGCACTTTTTGGCCGTCGACAACGCCGGCGGGGATGCGCACCGTGATGGTGCGGGAGCGCCGGACGGTGCCGGTGCCGTGGCACGTGGTGCACGGGTCCTTGATCACGTCGCCGGTGCCACCGCAGTTGGTGCAGGGGCGGGCCATGCCGAACGCGCCGGAGTTCTCGCGGACGTAGCCGGAGCCGTGGCACTGTTCGCACTGGGTGACGTGGCCGGATTTGGATCCGGAGCCGTGGCATGTGGTGCATGGGGCGTCGCCGGTGAGTTCGACGGGGAAGGTGGTGCCTTTGGCGGCTTCGCGGAAGTCGAGGGTTATTTCCGTCTCGACGTCCGCCCCCCGCGACGGCCGAGCGTTCCTGCCAGCAGCGCCGCCGCGGTTAAAGAGGCCACCGAAGAGATCACCAAGGCCGCCTTCTCCAGCTTGTCCAGCACCCCCGGCTCCTCCGAAGATGTCGGAGAGGTCGGAGAAGTTGAAGTCGCTCTGCCCCGTTTGGCGAAACCCTCCCGGAAAGCCGGGACCTCCTGCCCCTCCGAATCGGCCGCCGAAGCCGCCGGAGCTCATCATCGCTTTGAACTGGTCGTATTCTTTGCGTTTTTCTTCGTCGCCGACGACGTCGTACGCTTCTGCCACCTTCTTAAACTTCTCCTCGGCGGCTTTGTTGCCGGGGTTGGAGTCGGGGTGGTTTTCGCGTGCGAGCTTGCGGTATGCCTTCTTAATGTCAGCTGTGGACGCGTCTTTGGAGACGCCGAGGTCGCCGTAGTAGTCCTTGTTGGCCCACTCTTGTTGCATAGCCATCTCGCACCCTCCTTTCTCGGATGAATTTTGTTATTTCAAGTACAAAACCGGGGCGTGAAGGCCGCTTTTCGCGCACCTCACGCCCCGGCCCTGGGTTTTGTTGTTACTCGTTGTCTTCAGCAGGCTCTTCCGCAGGATCGGCGATGATGACCATTGCGTTTCGCACGAGTCGGTCGCCTACACGGTAGCCCTTGCGCAGCACGGTGCCGATGACCTTGTTGTCGCCGGAGGACAGGTCTTGGACTGCCTCGTGGGTTTCAGGGTCAAAGGCGTCGCCTTCTGCGCCGAAGGCTTCGACGCGTTGCGCGGTGGCCACGCCGCGGAGTTTGTCGGCGAAGGCTTTCAGTGGGCCTTCGTTTAAGTCTCCGTGTTGTTCGGCGAGGTCGAGGTCGTCGAGAAGCGGAAGCAGTTCGGTGGCAAAGGCTGCTTTCGCATGCTCGGCGATGGCTGCGCGTTCCCGCTCGGTGCGGCGCCGGTAGTTTGCGTACTCGGCGCTCACACGCTGCAGGTCTTCGGTCCGCTCAGCAAGCTGCTTTTCGACGTCATCCTGCTCGCCCTCGTCCGTTTCCGGTGCAGCGTCGGCGTCGACCTCAGCTTCGGGCTCGGCAGCTTCTGCTGCTACTGCCTCGGCTTCTTCGATCAGGTCTTCAACCTGCTCCGGTTTCGGAGTATTCGGGTTCGTCATGGTGACCTCCTTCTGCAGTGTTGCTGTTGTTTACTTGGTTTCGTCGGTGTCTTCGTCGACTACCTCGGCGTCGACAACGTTGTCGTCGGCTGCCTCGGCCTGGGTTGCGCCCTCGTTGGCCTGTGCCTCGTAGAGCACCTTGCCCAGCTCCTGCGACTCCGTGTTCAGCTTTTCGACGGCCGACTTCACCGCTTCAAGGTCATCTCCCTTGAGTGTTTCGTCGACGGCGTCGGCTGCCTCGGTGACGCGGGTCTTGAGGTCCTCCGGCAGCTTGTCGGCGTTGTCCTCCATGAACTTGCGCGTCTGGTACGCCGCGGACTCTGCACCGTTGCGGGTTTCCTGCTCCTCGCGGCGCTTCTTGTCCTCGTCGGCGTGTGCCTCGGCGTCCTTGATCATGCGGTCGATCTCCTCCTGGGACAGGCCGGAGCCGTCCTGGATCTTGATCGTGTTCTCCTTGCCGGTCGCCTTGTCCTTCGCGGAGACGGACACGATGCCGTTGGCGTCGATGTCGAAGGTGACCTCAATCTGCGGAACACCACGCGGTGCCGGAGCGATACCTGCCAGCTCGAAGGAGCCGAGCAGCTTGTTCGCGGAAGCCATCTCGCGCTCGCCCTGGAAGACCTGAATCTGCACGCTTGGCTGGTTGTCTTCAGCCGTGGTGAAAGTCTCGGAACGCTTCGTCGGGATGGTGGTGTTGCGCTCGATGAGCTTGGTCATCACGCCGCCCTTGGTCTCGATGCCGAGGGAGAGCGGGGTGACGTCGAGAAGCAGGACGTCCTTGACGTCGCCGCGCAGGACACCTGCCTGCAGCGCAGCGCCCAGAGCCACGACCTCGTCCGGGTTCACGGACTTGTTTGGCTCCTTGCCGCCGGTGAGCTCCTTGACCATGTCGGTCACGGCCGGCATACGGGTGGAACCACCGACCAGCACAACGTGGTCAATCTCGCCGACGGAGAGGCCAGCATCCTTGATGACCTGGTTGAACGGCGCCTTGGTGCGGTCCAGCAGGTCAGAGGTGATCTTCTGGAACTCGGTGCGCGTCAGCGTCTCGTCGAGGAACAGCGGGTTCTTCTCAGAGTCGACGGTGATGTACGGCAGGTTGATGGATGCCTGCTGGGAGGAAGACAGCTCAATCTTTGCCTTCTCAGCGGCCTCACGCAGACGCTGCATCGCCATCTTGTCCTTGGACAGGTCGACGCCCTGTGCGGACTTAAACTTATCGACGAGCCACTCAACAATGCGGTTGTCCCAGTCGTCGCCACCGAGCTCGTTATCGCCCGCGGTTGCCAGGACCTCTACGACGCCGTCGCCGATCTCCAGGAGGGAGACGTCGAAGGTACCGCCACCAAGGTCGAAGACCAGGATGGTCTGCTCCTTGTCAGCCTTCTCAAGGCCGTATGCCAGTGCAGCTGCCGTCGGCTCGTTGACGATACGCAGGACGTTCAGGCCCGCGATCTGGCCGGCTTCCTTCGTAGCCTGACGCTGTGCGTCCTCGAAGTAGGCCGGGACGGTAATGACGGCGTCGGTAACCTCGTCGCCGAGGTACGCCTCTGCGTCCCTCTTCAGCTTCTGCAGCGTACGTGCGGAAATCTCCTGCGGGGTGTACTTCTTGTCATCAATCTCGACGGTCCAGTCCTCGCCCATGTGGCGCTTGACGGAGCGGATCGTGCGGTCAACGTTGGTCACCGCCTGGTTCTTTGCGGACTGGCCAACCAGCACCTCGCCGTTCTTCGCAAATGCGACGACGGACGGGGTGGTGCGCGAACCCTCAGCGTTTGCGATAACTACCGGCTCTCCACCTTCAAGGACAGAGACAACCGAGTTCGTCGTACCAAGGTCAATACCTACTGCGCGTCCCATTTCTACATTTCCTCCTGTGTTTATCGAAGTATTTTCTGAAGTTAATCCGAAGTTGAATCGCCTCGGCTCAACTTGACGGGAACCACTGTAGCAGAAGTTCCGCCAACCTTGAGCCTGTCGCGCTCAATCCTTACAACATGCAATCTAAAAAGTTATTCCCACCAGACTCAACTTTGTATATTTTTGCAGTTCATGGAGTGTAAATAAGTTATGTCGGACAGGTCTGGCACAATGTCTTGGTATGAGCAACAAAGTTGAACCACAGGAGGAAACACAGCCCACCGCGGCCGACGCCGCGCAGGAGCTTTCCTCAGAAAATGTTGACCGCAGCACGGTCATCGCCTCCGACGGGCGCACCGCGGCAGCTTGGGCGGCGAGGTTCATCATTATCGTCGCCGCCACCGCCATCCTGCTGTACCTGCTGAAGTACGTCTGGATGGGCCTGCTGCCGATCTTCCTAGCGCTCATCGTGTGCACGGTGCTGTGGCCGCCAGTGGACTGGCTGCGCAAGAAGAAAGCGCCGCCTGCGCTCGCTGCGGCCGGCGTGCTCGTGGGGGCCTTCGCCATCATCGGAGGCATCTTCGCCGCCATGGCCCCGACCGTGCGCACGCAGGGCACCCAGCTCGTCGACCAGGCTGAGCAGGGTCTGAACCAGATCACCCAGTGGATCCGGGAGAACGTCGACACCGAACTTATCGACCCCACGAAGATCCAAGAGGCCATCGACCAAGTCACCAATGTCCTGCGCGGACAGGCCTCCAACATCGCCTCGGGCGTGTTCACGGGCATCGGGGCGATCGCTTCGATTGGTACCACGCTGGGCCTGACCTTGATCCTCACCTTCTTCTTCCTGAAGGACGGCCCGAAGTTCCTGCCGTGGCTGAAGGGCTACGTGGGCGTGCGCGCCGGTTGGCACCTCACCGAGGTCTGCATGCGTTCCTGGAATACGCTGTCCGGTTTCATCCGCACGCAGGCGATCGTCTCGGCTGTCGACGCCGTCTTCATCGGCCTCGGCCTCCTCTTGCTGGGCGTGCCGCTGTGGCCGGTGCTGGCAGTGATCACGTTCTTCGCCGGCTTCGTCCCTATTATCGGTGCGTTCACCGCGGGCGCGTTGGCAATTATTATTGCGCTGGTTTCTAACGGGTTGACCAACGCCATCCTGGTACTCGTGCTCATCATCGTGGTGCAGCAGCTGGAGAGCAACATCCTCCAGCCGATTCTGCAGTCCCAGGCAATGGGGCTGCATGCCGCGATCGTGCTGCTGTCGGTGGCGCTCGGCGGCACGCTGTTCGGCATCGTCGGCGCGTTCCTCGCGGTGCCAGTCGCCGCAGTGCTCGCTGTCTGGTTCCGCTACTGGGCGGAGATGGTCTCGCTACGGACGGGCGAAGTCACCCCTGACGAGATCCAAATGGCCACCCAGCAGAGCCAAACGCTGGACTCCAAGGAGGCCTTCACCGCGGTGCGCGAGCACATGGCGCAAATGGGCAGGCGCTCCAAGAACTAAGCATGTAGCGCTATATTGTTAAGATAACTAGCCTCAAAAACCGAAAGGACATATTTCTATGAGTCTGCGCGTCGCTGTCGTAGGTGCCGGACCAGCCGGTATTTACGCATCCGATCTGCACATCCGCAATCAGGAGCACGAGATTCACGTTGACCTGTTTGAGCAGATGCCTGCGCCGTTCGGCCTCATCCGCTACGGTGTCGCCCCGGACCACCCGCGTATTAAGGGCATCGTGAAGTCGCTGCACAACGTGATGGATAAGCCGAACCTGCGTTTCCTGGGCAACATCACCGTTGGCCGGGACGTCACCATTGATGAGCTGCGCGAGTACTACGACGCCATCATCATCTCCGCGGGCGCTGTCCGCGACCGTGAGTTCCTCGTCCCTGGCGGCGACAAGTCCATCGGCGCCGGCGAGTTTGTAGGCTTCTACGACGGCAACCCGCGCTTCGAGCGCTCCTGGAACCTGGAGGCACGCGAGGTCGCAGTGGTGGGCGTCGGCAATGTGGCGCTGGATATCTCCCGTATCCTTGCAAAGACCGGCGACGAGCTGCTGGTCACCGAGATCCCGGACAACGTCTACGAGTCCCTGAAGAACAACAAGGCCGAGGTCATCCACATGTTCGGCCGTCGCGGCCCGGCACAGGCGAAGTTCACGCCGAAGGAGTTGCGCGAGCTCGACGAGTCGGACACCATCCAGGTGCTCGTCGACCCTGAAGACATTGATTACGACGGCCCCTCCGAGGAGCTGCGCCGCGCCGACAAGTCCATCGACCTGAACTGTCAGGTCCTGGAGCAGTACGCGATGCGCGAGCCGGATGATGCCCCGCACAAGATCCACATTCACTTCTTCGAGTCCCCGGTCGAGGTGCTCACTGAGGGCGACGACATCGTCGGCATCCGCACCGAGCGCACTGAGTTCGACGGCGAGGGCGGGCTGCGAGGCACCGGCAAGTTCACCGACTGGCCAGTCCAGCAGGTCTACCACGCTATCGGCTACCGCTCCGAGCCTGTCGAGGGCGTCCCGTTCGACCTTGAGCGCCACGTCATCCCGAACGACGGCGGCCACGTCCTCGGCGAGGACGGCTTCGAGGACTCCCTCTACGTCACCGGCTGGATCAAGCGCGGCCCGGTCGGCCTGATCGGCAACACGAAGTCGGACGCGAAGGAAACGACCGACATGCTCATCGCCGACGCAGACGCCGGCAAACTCACCGCCCCGGTCCACGAGGACCCGGACGCCATCCTCGGCCTGCTCGACGAGCGCAGCATCGACTACACCACCTGGGACGGCTGGTACCGCCTGGATGAAGCAGAGCGCAAGCTCGGCGAGGAGTGCGCCACCCACAGCCGCGAGCGCAAGAAGATCGTCGAGTGGGACGAAATGGTCTCCTACGCCCACCACAAGCAGTAAGCTGCTGGCTATGCGCCAGTTTATGAAGAAGATCGCCGTTGCATGCGTGGGCGTCGCCACCGCCGCTTCCCTGCTCGCCCCCGCTGCCGACGCGCGGCCGGTGGTGAACCAGGGCGACCGCGTCCGCCTCGATATGGGGCTCGCCTACGGCATCTGCACCGTCGGCTATGTCGACCGGGCGCGCAACCAGATCGCCATCGCTCGCCACTGTGTGAAGTTCCCGTTCCAACAGGTGCTTGACGGCAGCGGCCGACGCATCGGCACGGTGGTCTCCTTCCCAGGCTGGTTGGTGAGCGCCGACGGCCCCAACGACTTCGCCTACGCCACTCTCTCCGGTGCTACCGCCGGAGCCAACCGCCTCTCCGGTGACGCGAAAGTCCACCCCAACGCGGTGCGCCCAGGCGAGCGCGTCTGCGCCTACGGCGCCACCACGCGCCGCGAGTTCTGCGGGCACGTCACTGGGGTGCGCGGCAACATGGTGGCAACCTCCATCGCCGGGCCTCGCCACGGTGACTCCGGCGGCCCCATCTGGATCCCGGGCCGCGGCTTCGTCGCCGTCACCTCCGGCGGGGTATGGAAAGACAAGAAGTACTGGATGACCGGCTCCTACCCGGAGCTGTACTTCGGACCCGAACTGCTATCTCCTGTTTCTATGGACCTTGACCAGCCCACGACGTCGTCAAACTCGATCCCGGGCTGGTACGCGCGGCAGCTGCGATAAGTTCGCCTAAAATTCACTTTGGTGTTACCGGCCGTGCACGTGCGCACATTATGGTGATACGTTGGCCCACACCTTGGGCCCTTTTTGGCGAGAGTTTTTTCGACTACAGGAAGCGCTTCATCATATGAGCATGGACACCGCGACAACGACGTTCACGCACCACCCCGACGGAGCAGACGCAGGTAAGAAAGACCCACTGGGTTTCCTGCCGTTCGGTGGCCCCTTCAAGACTTTCGTGGACTGGATGTCCGTCGTCGTCGCGGTGTGGCTGCTGCTCAACGCGGTGAGCATGATCGGCGGTGGCTTCCAGATGGCCGCCGGTGACCGCGCCGAGGAACTCTTCTCGTTTGCACAGAACCCGTTCGTGGGCCTGGGCATCGGTATCCTCGCCACGGCGATCATGCAGTCCTCCTCCACCACCACATCGATTACCGTCGGCATGGTTGCGGGTGGCCTGCCCATCGAGATCGCCATCCCGATGCTCTTCGGCGCCAACCTGGGCACCACCGTCACCGCCACCCTCGTCGCGCTCGGGCTTTCGGGCAACAAGGAGCAGTTCCGCCGCGCCTTCGCGATGGCCACTGTGCACGACTTCTTCAACCTGATCGCCCTGGCCATCTTCATGCCGCTCGAGCTCGCCACGGGCTTCCTGCAGAAAACCTCGGGCGCGATCGCGCACTACACCAGCGGTGGCTCGGGCGGCATCCTCAACACGGTCTTCAGCGGCATCGGCGACTTTGTCGACGCCATCACCGAACCACTCGTCTCCCTCGCCGAAACCATTGTGAGCCCACTGAGCCCCGTGTGGGGAGGCATCATCCTCTCCATCGGCGGCATTGCGCTGATCATGGTGGTCATCGGGTTCATCGGCAACATGCTCGGCACGCTGCTGGTCGGCCGGGCGCAGGAGTTCCTGCACGCGGCACTCGGCAAAGGCACCCTCTCCGGTGTGCTTTCCGGCGCCGTCATCACCACGGCGGTACAGTCCTCCTCCACCACCACGTCGCTGACGGTGCCGCTGGCGGCGTCGGGCAAGTTCCACATGCGCGACCTGTTCCCGTTCGTGGTCGGCGCCAACATCGGCACCACCGTCACCGGGCTGATTGCGGCGTTCTCCGCGCCACCCGAGGTTGCCGAGGTCGCCATGCAGACCGCCCTGGTACACACCCTTTTCAACACCTTTGCAGCTATCATCATTATGTCGGTGCCCTTCCTGCGCGCACTTCCCCCGAAGGGTGCCGAGTGGCTCGCCGGCCTCGCCGATAAGAACAAGACGTACATCTTCATCTGGGTCGGCAGCGTGTTCTTCGCGCTGCCACTGCTGGCGATCTTCATCACCAACTTGGTGTCCTAGGGGCTGACAAAACCCAAACTGTAGTAACAGGAATGTAGTAATCCGGATTTTGGCGCTCCCCATTTCGGGGATTACTACATTCCTGTTACTACACTTTGCAGGTCTAGGACGGGCCACACCAGCCAAGTATGCTTAGGAGCTATGACCATGCCTCAACCGAATCCGAATTTCCAGTTCAACTACCGCATCAGTGACACCGACCGCAATGACGCGGTGACGGCGTTGTCGGTGGCGTTCGGTGAGGGGCGCCTGACCATGGACGAGTTCGATAGGCGGTGTGCGGCTGTCGCGAAGGCGGAGTACTCGCCGGACTTGATGGCGTTGTTCCAGGATTTGCCGCAGAAGCCGGGCCAGTGTCAGGTGCCTGCCCAGCAGTCGCAACAGTCGCCGGTGTACACGGGCGAGGACATTGAGCTGGCCCGCAAGCGCGGACGCAATGTGCGCGGAGGCCTGCTGGGCTTGTCGACGATCGCCAGCCTCGCTTTCATCGTCGTCTTTTCCGAGATGGGCGAAAACTTCCTGGCCGTACTGTCGCTGCTGATCATCCCGACCGTGTTCATCCTGCTGTATGTGATGAAGGTGGGGCCGGATAGCTGGTACTCGCCGTCGGTTCGGCAGATTCAGCGGGCGCAGCGCCAGGCGGTCAAGATGCAGCAGTTGGAGTTGCAGTCGCATCAGGCGGCGGAGATCGCGATGCGGAAGCAGCAGCAGCGCCAGCAGATGGACCAGCTGAAGAACGATGCGTTGAATATCGCGCAGCAGACGATGCAGCGGTTCAACAAACGTGGTTAGGTTCGGGCGCTAGTATTGGCACATGGCCAACAAGAAGCAATCAGAAGCACCAGAAAACAAAAGTCCGCAGCACACGCCTTTTAAGCGGCACCGGCACTTTGACCAGGCCGAGAAGCTGAAGAACGTGTTTTATGACATTCGCGGCCCGGTGAGCGCGACCGCGGAGGAGATGGAGCGTGACGGCCACACCATCTTGAAGCTGAACACGGGTAATCCGGCCGTGTTTGGGTTTGAGGCGCCGGATGTGATCATGCGTGACATGATTGCCAATTTGCCCACTTCGCAGGGCTACACCACGTCGAAAGGCATTATTTCGGCGCGGCGTGCGATTGTGACGCGCTACGAGATGATTCCGGACTTCCCGGCGTTCGACATTGATGATGTGTACCTGGGCAATGGGGTGTCCGAGCTGATCAGCATGGTCACGCAGGCTGCCCTGAATGAGGGGGACGAGATCCTCATTCCGACGCCGGACTATCCGCTGTGGACGGCGGCGTCGACACTTGCGGGTGGCAAGGTGGTGCACTACAAGTGCGACGAGGAGGATGACTGGAACCCCTCGCTGGAGGATATCCGCTCCAAGGTGACCAGCAAGACGAAGGCCATCGTGGTGATCAACCCGAACAACCCGACGGGTGCCGTGTATTCGCGGGAGACGCTTGAGGGCATCGCGAACATTGCCCGCGAGCACGAGCTGATGATCTTCGCCGACGAGATCTACGACCGCATCCTTTACGACGGCGCCCAGCACATCTCCATGGCGGAGGTTGCCCCGGACGTGATCACCCTGACGTTCAACGGCTTGTCGAAGGCGTACCGGGTGTGCGGGTACCGCGCCGGCTGGATGGTGCTCACGGGGCCACGCCGCCGCGCGAAAGGCTTCATCGAGGGCCTGGACCTGCTTTCCGGCACGCGCCTGTGTGCGAACGTGCCTGGCCAGCACGCGATCCAGGTGGCCTTGGGTGGGCGTCAGTCGATTTACGAGCTCACCGCGGACGGCGGACGACTGCACAAGCAGCGCAACGTCGCCGTGCGCAAGCTGCGCGAAATCCCGGGCATTTCCGTCGTGGAGCCGAAGGGCGCCCTGTACGCCTTCCCGAAGATCGACACGGAGATGTACCACATCCACGACGACGAGCGCTTCATGCTGGACCTGCTCAAGAGCGAGAAGATCCTCATGGTGCAGGGCACCGGCTTCAACTACCCCACCCCGGACCACTTCCGCGTGGTCACGCTGCCGTGGGCGTCACAGCTGGAAAACGCCATCGAGCGCCTGGGCAACTTCCTGGCGGACTACCACCAGCACTAGCGGATGACTCGCCAGCCCGCCTGCTGCCAGGTGGGGATATCGAGGGCGTTGCGGGCGTCGATAATTACTCGCTTATCGACGCCCACCAGCGGCTCCAGGAACGCATCCCACTCGGTGGCCAGGATGCACAGGTCCGCGCCTGCGGTGGCCTGTGTGAGCGTGCCGGGAAACTCCAGGTCGGGGTAGGCGGCGCGGGCGTTGGCGAGGGCCTTCGGGTCGTGGACGCGCACGCGAGCACCGGCGTCGTGGAGGCGCTGCGCCACGTCGAGGGCGGGCGAGTCCCGGATGTCATCCGAGTTCGGTTTGAACGCCGCCCCCAACACCGCGATAGTGCGCCCCTCCAGCTCGCCGAGCTCCCCTCGCGCCAGGTCAACAATGCGGGCGCGGCGGCCCTGGTTGATGGTGTCGACCTCCCGGAGGAAACGCACCGAGTCACCCGCGCCGAGCTCGTCGGCGCGCGCGATGAACGCCCGGACGTCCTTCGGCAGGCAGCCGCCCCCGAAGCCCAGGCCGGCGTTCAGGAACTGGCGGCCGATGCGCCCGTCCATCCCGATCGCGTCCGCCAGCTGGGTAACGTCAGCCCCCGCCGCGTCGCACACCTCGGCGACCGCATTTATGAAAGAAATCTTCGTGGCCAAAAACGCGTTCGCCGCCACCTTTACCAGTTCAGCGGTGGGAAGATCCGTCACCACGACTGGTGAGCCCTGCTCAATAGGAGTGGCGTACACCTCCCGCAGCACCTGCTCCGCGCGCCCACCCGGGCGCTGTCCCACCACGATCCGGTCCGGCGCCAGCGTGTCCTTCACCGCGTGGCCCTCACGCAGAAACTCCGGGTTCCACGCCACCTCCACCACATCCGGGAAACGCTCCTGCAGGCGGCGCGCAGTGCCCACCGGCACCGTCGACTTCCCCACCACCAGGTGCTCCCCTTTCAGGATTGCGGCGAGGTGGGAGGTGGCGTCGTCAAGAAATGAAGTGTCTGCGGCAAGCCCACCGGAAACCTGCGGCGTGCCGACGGCCAAAAAATGCACCCGCGCGAACCCCGCCGCCTCGCGCAGATCAGCCGTGAATCTCAGGCGGCCCGAAGCCGTGTGGCGCTGCAGCAATGTGTCGAGGCCGGGCTCGAACAACGGCGCCCTCCCCGACTGCAGGGCCGCAACCTTGCGCGCATCCGTGTCCACCGCCAGCACCTCGTGGCCGAGCTCAGCCATGCACGCGGCATGCGTCGCCCCCAAATACCCCACGCCGACCACCGACAACCGCATACGCGAGGCCCCTACCGGAAGTTCAAATACGCCTTCGACGGCGTCGGACCCCGCTGCCCCTGATACTTCGAGCCCAACGCGCCACTGCCGTACGGCACCTCCGCCGGCGACGTCATCGCGAACAACGCCAACTGGCCGACCTTCATCTCCGGCCACAGCACGATCGGCAAATTCGCCACATTCGACAGCTCAAGCGTGATGTAGCCCGAAAACCCCGGATCGATGAACCCGGCCGTCGAGTGCGTCAACAGGCCAAGCCTGCCCAGAGAACTCTTGCCCTCTAGACGCCCAGCCAAATCGGCTGGCAACGTGAACTTCTCCAACGTCGACGCCAAGACAAACTCACCCGGGTGCAGCACAAACCCCTCACCCTCAGGGACCTCCACCAGCGTAGTCAGATTCGGCATCTCCTCACGCGGATCAATATGGGTATAGCGCGAGTTATTGAACACGCGGAAGAACCGATCCAAACGCACATCCACCGACGACGGCTGCACCAACGCAGCGTCATACGGCGCAATACCGAGGCGTCCCGAATCAACGGCGTCACGAATGTCATGGTCTGAAAGAAGCACGGCGCCTAGTCTAGCCTGCTTTGGGGTGGGGCTAAAGTAAACGCATGCACCGAATCCTCTCGACCATTCTCCTGACCGCCGCTCTCGCGGTCAGCGGCGCCCCAATCGCCACAGCGAACACCAGCGACATCTTTAACGACGCCTCTTGCGTCCCCGCCGCCGACAAAACCACACCCGTGTTGTACGTGCACGGCACCGCCGGCAACACCGAAAAGTGGGCCCAAAACGCCGTCGCCCTCAAAGCCGCAGGCTACTGCGTGTGGGGCTTCAACTACGGCCGTGGCAGCGGACTGCCATCTCTCTTCCCTGGCTCCTACGGCAACGCCGACATCAACAGCTCCGCGCGCGAGCTCGCACGCAACGTTGAACGCGTCAAGGAAGCAACCGGCTCCGACCAGGTCGACCTTGTCGCACACTCCCAAGGCGGACTGCTGGTGAAGAAATACATCGCCGAACTCGGCGGCGGCAACAACGTCCGCCGCGCAGTCACCGTCGGCGCCACCTTCCACGGTACCGACCTCAACGGCGCCGGCCGATTCCTCTCCCCCATCGCCCGCGCACTCCCACGCCTCGCGGCGTTCCTCGTCGGACCAGGCGCACTCCAACAGCTCAACGACTCCCCCGAGATCCAGGCCCTCAACGCACTCCCCGACACCCAAGCCGGCATCGTGTACACCTCGCTCTACTCACCATCCGACGTCACCGCAACCCCAAACAGCACCTCAATCCTGCAAGCTGTCGACGGAGCGGACGTCGTCAACATCAACATCGAAGCATCCTGCCCGAACTCCGGACGAGTCCTGCACCCCAACATGCAATCCGACCTCACCGTCGCAGCCCTCACCCGGTGGGGCCTCGAGCGCACCGTCGACGACCGCACCCCCAACCAGCGCGCCTGCTCACTCAGCGCACTCCCCGACGGGTCCGACGCAGCCCGCTAGCGTTTGGCGAATTAGCAGCGCGGTGCTAAAATTACCCACTGCTGCATTACATGCGCTGCCGGCGTAGTTTAGTGGTAGAACATCAGCTTCCCAAGCTGAGAGTGCGGGTTCGATTCCCGTCGCCGGCTCCACTGTCGCCGGCTCCACCGTCGCCGGCTCCACTATGACGTCGAAAATGATAAGTAGGCGTTTGCGTTAGCGCGTACGCCCCAAGGGGGTCAAGAAAATCGCTTGCGTTAGCGAGTGTATAGCGCATTAGCTCTGACCTGCGGAAGCGCTTTCCTCTCTTTCGGCTGAGCGAGCGTTTGCGTTAGCAGGCGTTGATCTGGTCAAGGCGGACGCTATGGTCGGCGACCTCGGTAACGAGTTCAGCGTCGTGGGTGATGACAATGACGACGGCACCAGTGTCAGCGAGTTTACGCATTACTCGGGAAATCGCGACAAGGTGCTTGTAGCCAACACCGGACGTGGGTTCGTCGAAGATGTAAACTTTCTTGTTCGCAGCAAGCGCTGTAGCAATAACCAGGCGTTGGCGCTGCCCGCCAGAGAGTGCTTGGGGATGGTCAGCCTCGTGGTCGGCAAGGTCGAGTTCTTCAAGGATCGCGTGGGCATCGATGTGTTGCTTTTCGGCTTTGGTCGTGCCGAGCGTGACTTCGTCGATGACGGTATCTGAGAACAACTGTCGGGTAGGGTCTTGCATCACAAGGTAGGCGTCACGGCTGGGGAATTTTTGTCCATTGAGTGTGATGGATGCGTGTTTGGCTTTTTCTAGTCCGCAAACAATGCGTGCCAGGGTTGATTTCCCTGAACCGCACGGGCCGAGGAGCGCTGTGATTTTCCCTGCCGGAAAGAGCGCATGGTCGACGTTGAGAACCGTTTTCCCCTGCCGGTAGGCGAAGGTGAGGTTGTCGATCGTGAGCCCCTCCCCTGCCGGTTCCGGAAGTTGTGGCATAGACACAGTCACTAGGGATCGCAGTCCAAGCTGTTTGCGCTCCTCATCCGAGGTAGCGTAGAACTCTTCGCCGGTTGCGGTGAGGGCGATCTTGCCTTTGTCGAAGCAGTAGACACGGTCAGCGATCCCGGAAAGAAAACTTAGCCGGTGTTCAGCAATGATGATCGTGTGTCCATCAGCTTTGAGCCTGGCGATGAGTGTGGCGAGTTGGCCGATAAGATCAGCTGATAGGTTCGCGGTCGGCTCGTCAAAGACGATCAGCGACGTGTTGTTGCACATGGCGACGGCGCAGGCCACGCGTTGCATCTGCCCGCCCGACAGCTGTGTGACGCGGGATTCCAACAGGTCGGCGATACCTAACTCGGCTGCAACCTCGTCAATGCGGGCACAGATCTCCTGCGGGGCGCGGCCGAGATTTTCTGGGCCGAAGGCGAGTTCTTGGCGCACGTGAGTGGTGTAGAACTGGGTGCGTGGGTTTTGAAACACTGTCGAACAGTGGTGGGCAAGCTCTGATAGATCTACTCGTGCCACGTCAATGTCGTCGACTGTGACGCTTCCGGTAAGGTCGCCGTCGTGAAAGTGCGGGATGAGCCCGTTAAACAGCCGTAGCGCGGTGGTTTTCCCCGATCCCGATGCGCCACACAGCAAGGTGACGGTTCCAGGTGTGATGGTGATGGTTGCGTCAGTGATTGAGGGGTGGTCTGCTCCTCGATAGGTGAAGGTGACGCCGGTGGCTTGGGTTATTGTCATAGGACGATTCTCCATATCGCGAAGCCGATAACGACGAGCAGAATGACTGCGTCGATCACACGGAATTTCACGACCGTGACTGAGGTGGGCTTTGCGGTTCCGCCCAGTCCTCGCACGAGGGCAGCAGATGCCAGTTCGTCCCCGCTGCGTACCACGGTCGATAGCAGCGGGATTGTGAAGTACTGGGCCGCGCGCAGGGAAAACGCAGACATGCCGCGTAGTTTCATCGCATCTGAGATCGCTTTAACCTCGTGGCCGATCACGGGCAGCACCCGTAAGGCAACCGAGATTGGGATCGTGAAACAGGTCGGGATCCGTGAGCTGACGAGTGCTTTTTGCAAGGTGGCGGGTCGGATTACACCGATCGCGTATGCGCCCATGCCTGCGCTGACACTGAATCGCCACATCCACTGCAAAAACAGCATGAGGAACGCGCTGACCGTTGACTTCCACACCAGTGGTATCACGAAGACGAGCCCGCCGAGGACCGCAAACGTGGCCAGGTAGACGGCCACCCAGCTCGGGCGCACGAGCGTGTTGGGGTTGATCGCAGCGCTCGCCAGCATCACGGCGGCGAATCCGCCCAGAGCACACACGAACCACGGCGAGTAGGCACTGTAGATCGTGGTGGAGACGATGACGAGCGCTACGATAATCGTGCGCGGGTCGGGAAGTTTAGACAAGACCGGCCCGTTCAAAGTGCTTACGCGCCACCCTGGTTCCCAACAGACCAGCAAGCCAGCCCACGATGAGCATCACAACGAAGAAGCCCAACAGAATCGGAATCGTGACAACCTGCGCCATCTTCGCGGCATACTCGGCGCCCATTTGTTCGGCGATCTGCGACATATATGCGTCTTGGTCCATAAATAGCGGCATCCACGGGGAAACATAGATCGGCAGAATAAACAGTGCGTATGCCAGCGGAACGCGAACCTTCACGCTCTTCGGCCCCTTGGTAATGACTAGGTCGGCGAGCAGGCCGAATACAGCGGCCACCGCGATTCCCCCTACCCAGTGGCCGGTCACGAAGAAGAGGATTTCGATGATAATCAGCATGATTGTCAATGCCCCCATCTTCGGAGTGCGTGCTGTGAACAGCGCAAAGACGATGCCGTTAACGAGAATAGAAAGCAAGAAGCCGGCATACATGGCGGCGGGGATGAACCCGAGCATTCCGAATGCAAACACGATGACGAACATCAAGGCGGTGAAGACGCCAATGTTGATGAAGTCGCGCGTGTTGAGGCGCGAGGATGTAGGCGTAGACATAGTTTTTCCTTTCATGTGCGTATACGTGCTGTGTTTAGACGAGTTGCCATCCAGCTGCGTTGATGCGTTCTTGCCAGAAATCGCGGTATTGACCCGGCTGGTTGACCAGCTCGTCGTGGCACCCGCGCTGGGCGATACGCCCATCGTGGGAGAGCACAATGATTTGGTCAGCTTGGCGAATGGTTTCAAGTTTGTGGGCGATGACAATTAGTGTGGAGTGCTTACGCAGCTCGTTCATCGCCGCAACAATGTTGGCTTCATTTTCCGCGTCCAACGCGCTGGTGGCCTCATCGAACAGCACGATCGGGGCTTTCTTCACCAAGGCGCGAGCGATGGACACTCGTTGGCGTTCCCCACCTGACAGTGCACGCCCGCCAGCACCCGCCAATGAATTCCAGCCGTCTGGGAGGCGGTTGACAATTTCCGTCACGCCCGACAGCTCAGCGGCCCACCTGATTTCTTCATCAGTAGCTTCGGGATTGCCAAGGCGAATGTTGGCTTCGAGAGTGTCGTTGAATAAGTAGACGTCTTGGAAGACCAGAGATATCTGGCGCATCAAATCTTCGGTGGTCTGCTCGCGCACGTCCACTCCGCCAACGCGCACGCTGCCGGACTGCACATCCCAGAAACGTGCAACCATCCGGGCGATCGTCGTCTTCCCGCACCCAGATGGACCAACCAGGGCACACATGCCGCCTTGCGGGACATGGAAGGACATATCGTGCAGCACCGGGGTGTCCGGATCGTAGCTGAAGGTGACGTCCTCGAAACGAACATCACCAGGTGCCCTCACTGGTGTAGAGGCATCGGGTTCGGACAGTTCGGGGGCATCCATGACCTTGTCGACGTGGTTCATCTGCTGGCGGCGTTCTTCCAGCCCGGTCATGCAGCCACCGATGTCTTGGAGCATGGTGGTGAACCGCAGGCACATGCCGATTGTGACCACGGCGTTCAGCGCATTCATTTGCCCGCCGAGGGCGAGTTGGGCGGTCAGCCAGATCATTATCACGACAAGGGCTTGGACGAACATTCCATTAATCAGGTTCGCTAATGTTTCGATCCACAATGCTTTGCGGCTTTTGCGGTCAGCCTGTTTGAATGCCCGATCAAGGGCCGGGTAGTCGTCGGCGACATGGCAGGAGCGCAGCGCGCCTTGGCAGGTGGCGAATTCGACCATGCGAGCCGCCAATTCTGACTCAGCTGGTTCGGAAACCTGCTTACCTTTATCAAGAAGCACGCGGGAGATATGGAGGAAGGCGAGCATGATCGGGAACGCGATCGTCAAGGTCAGTCCCAGCCGCCAATCCCAGAACCAGGTTCCCACAGTGATCACCAGCACGGCTGAGAGTTTTTGGACGAGGGAGAAAATGAAGTGCGCCGCCGACTCGCCCAAGTTCATCATTTCCTGGGTGACCATGCGCGACAGTCGGCCAGAGCTACCCGAATCGAACACTCCCAACGGTAGGCGGGCTACTTTGTTACCTATTGCGTGGTGGACGTCGTGAATGAACCCGAGCGCGCCAATATAGCCGGTGCGCATGCCATAAAACTCGGTGCCTACACCCGCTACCGAGATCACCGCCAAGGCGATGAGCCAGCCCCAAAACGATAACCCCCACACCGGCATTCCGGTCGCTAGGGCACTTGCTGCGGGAAGCAGAATCAGCAGGGCAAAGCCGTGACACAGTCCTGAGACCGCACCCCACGCTTGACCGACCGAGAGGTCACGCCACGAAGCGGGTTCCATCAAACGCTTAAAGCGTGGCAGCAATAGTTGATTCATCGTGTCATCTCCTCACATGCACCTTGGGCAAGAAGTGCCTGATAGTGCGCATTACCCAACAGCTCGTCGTGTTTACCGACCACAGCAATGCGCCCGCGTTCCATGACGACAATCTGATCCGCGCCCCTGATCGAGGCCAACCGGTGGGCGATCACAATCACGGTTCTGCCTTTGGCAAGAGTCGAGAGAGCTTGTTGAATTTTCGATTCCGATTCCGGGTCCGCCATCGCCGTCGCCTCGTCCAGCACCAACACTGGGGCATCAACCATGAGCGCCCGGGCGATCGCGATACGGGCTGCCTGCCCGCCCGAAACGTGGGTGTCCTCCCCCAACACGGTGTCGTAACCATCTGGCAGGCTCATGATGAACTCGTCGATCTGCGCGGCTCTCGCCGCCTGTCGCACCTGATCCAAGGTTGCGTCTGGCGCGCCCAGGGCAATGTTGTTGTGGATGGTGTCGCGAATAAGCTGTGCATCTTGCAAGACGAACGCGACCGTCGAATACAACAAATCCTGGGAAATGCTCTTTAGATCAACCCCGCCGATAGTGATCGTGCCAGCGTCCGGGTCATCGAAGCGGGCAATTAAACTCGCCAACGTCGACTTCCCCGCACCCGACGGGCCAACCAGCGCGGTCACCGTGCCTGCCGGAATGCTCAGGCTCACCTCGTCTAATGCCTGGGTGTCGTCATAGGCATACGACACACCCCGAATCTCGATATCATGACCGTGTGGTGTCTGTGGCGCATCGGGCTGACTCAACGCTGGTAGCTCCATGACGTTCACCAGCCTCACTGCCGCAGACCCTGCGAGCTGGTACGACCAGGCGATGGTTGCGACTGCCATCAACGCTCCCGGCAGCACCAAGGCGATCAACGTCGTCGTTATCACCTCGTAGATGCTCACCCAACCGGCGTTCATCATCAACGCGCCACCGCCAAGGTTCACGATCAACAACACCGGGATCGACACCCACGAAAATGAGGCGACCGACATCGACACCAGCGGCATACACCACGCCCGGTAGAACTTAGAAAACTCGTTAGCCGCATCTAAATAGGCTTTATGTGCTTGGCCGACCTTGCCGAATGCTTTCACCACTGAGATACCGGCAACGAACTCGGCCATCGTTGCCGAAACCTGAGCGAGCTTGGTGTCCATTTGTGCGGTCTTCTCATTCATCCCACGCATCGACATGCCATACATGCCCACATAAATCGGAATCGTCGCAATCGACAGCAGAGCGAGCCGCCAATCCACCACAAACGCATACACCAACAAGGCGAGCGGGGATACGATCGCGTTCAGTTTCTCAATCGGCCCGTGCGCGATCACTGTATGCACCGTGGCCGTATCATCCTGAATGGTCTTGCGGATCTTCCCCTCACCCTCGCGGGTAAACCACGACAGCGGAGCAGTCGACATTCGGGCGGCAATTTGCCGACGCATCTGATTACGCAACGACAGGTCAATAAAATGCGTCACGCCCAATGCAACAAAATATAAGGTCAACCGGGCCATGTATGCGCTGACGAGGAGCATGACGATCCAGTTCACCCGCGCCGGGTCCACCTGGTCTTGCATAAGTTCTCTGCCAAGCTCCACCAGAGCCACATACGGGGCAATAGCCAACACGCCTGAGAGAAAAGCCAAAACCTGCGCGATAAACAGTTTGCCTTTCACCGGCTGCGATAGCTGACGGATCGCGTTCTGGCCAGCGACAGATTTTTCCTTCGCGGACCCATACTCACCGTCAACAACCTGATCCGTTACACTATCGTTCACGTAAACACCATCCTTATTAGGTAAGTCTAACCTTACTCGCTTTCTGGGAGGTGTACCTAACCGTGCACATCAACCGATACGAGCATCACCCTTTCAAGGCCATGCTTACCTGTTCACCGGTGCGGAATACCAACCGGATCGTATCCTCGTCTACGATGGCGTGATCGATGAGAGCGCTCCATTGTGCGGGGTGAAACTCGCTCACAGGTTCGCCCGTCAAATCGCCTAGGGCTGTGGTGATGGCGGCGTGCTTGGCGGTGTTCGCTGCGATATCTGCTTCCAGGCTTGTTTTACGTGCGAGCGTCTTACGGTAGATAGTATCGAGTTCGGTGTAGCGGGCTTGGTAGGCGTCCTGGTTGAGCGCACACCGCTGGTTTTCCGCAATCAGCGCCTCGATCTGCTCGGTCAGCTCCACGATTTTTGTTTGGCAGGCAGCGGCCTGTTCTTCCAAACGGCTCGTACCGAACATGTCGCCAAGCACCTGCGGTAGCTGGCTTTGCTGCGGACGGCGGGCGATCAGTTGATTGAGCGCTTGCACGAAAGAATCCTTGATCTGCTCGTCTTTCACCGTCGCGCTGCTGCAGGGATGTTCGTCTGTGTATTTGTGGTTGCATTGCCAGACTGTGTACTTGTATTTCGTGTTCGACGCCCACGTCTTACGCCCATACCACACCCCACTACTTCCTCAAATTCTCCAACGAATACAAGAAGGTCCACGGAGTAGAGCAGTTCGACAATGACTGGTACGAGTACATCGAGTACGGCACAACAAAGCAGGAAACTATCCTTCTCCAACGGCTAGGATTCACCCGCGAGAGCGCCACCTACATTCGAACCAACGTCTCCAATGCAATCTTCCTTCACGAAGAAAAGCCTTACCTGAACCCGATTCTCCTCGAAAGCTCGAACATCAACGTCCGCAAAGAAGCCAACGAAATCAGATACAACGTGCCAGAAGCCTTCTCGATGCCAGATTTTATGTTCTAACCCCCGCACTAGGTACCCGCTAACGCAACCCCACCAGCAGACCCCCTCAACCAGAAATATGCACCAAACCAACGAACCGAACGGCGATGAGTACCCTATAGCTGAACCTCCAGCACGCTAGCGAACAGCCCCAGAAACAACAAACTCCCTGGTCAAAAGGGGTTCAGGAACTCACGCGGCTTTTATCATTTTCGACGTCTAAGTATCCAACAACACCCCAGGTCACGGGGTGTTTTTTGTTTGCCATTTTTGGGGCGGGGTGTGGGTGGTAGCAATTTTGGTAGCATTGCCTACTCCGACTACTTTGGGGTGAATTTTGCAAAAACAGGTCTTTTTATACCAATAGTGTAGAGCGGATTCCGCTCCAGAAAACCATCGAGTGCATCCAGGTATTGAACACGCTCCGACGGGGGAAGCAAGCTAGAGATACTCGCCAAAGCTATGAATTGAGCCTGTTTAAATGCACTTTTTAGGTTGTCGTTCGGATAGCGCCGCTCCAACACATTCGAAAGCCCTGGACTCTTAGGCATTGGTCGCATCCAGAGACGTTGATGGTGAAATAAGAGGTTCCGAGTAATACCAAAACATTCAACAGTCGTGTTGAACGAGCGTTTAGGAACTCGTAGATCTCTTGCCACCAAATCGTTGACGCTTTTCGTTCCGCCAGGCTGAGTTCCGCAGTAGCGTAGGAATTTACCTAGTGTCCCAATGGTAAAACTGTCGACTACAGCCCAAAGCGGAAGTTCTTTGACCAGCCCCATCACTTCCTCCAGGTTTTGCGAATCACACCATCCCGGCACTCGCCTCTGTTTAAGCGCTGCTTGCCTCTTAATCTCAGAAGTTACATAGGGCTCGCCATGACGTAATATATCGCGAAGCATTGACAGTTGAAGTCGCTCTGCTTGCTTATCGTCATGGCATGTCCAATTATCACGGTCAAGATACCCCTCCCCAGTCCCTTGCTGTACGCAAAAATGCTTAACTGTTTGGGCACGAAGAACCCACTCAGCCCGTCTTATCCAAGGGGCGAGGAAGGCAGCAAGCTCAGCCTCAGTATCCACGAGGCCCTTGATATCTGAAAACCGCTTCGGGCGGTCAACGTAACCACCTTCGATCAGATCTCTATAATGCCTCGCATACCCCATTAGAAAATGAAAGTTGACGGTCTTCAACCACTGTCGCTGCTCGCCGTTCAGTGGTTGACTTTCGATCATCCCGTGTTCACGGAGAAACTGCTCTTGCTGTTCGGGGCGGAGGAAGGGAATCGGAGTCATAAGATTCGGATTATAAAAGAAAGGGCCCCCTTGAGGCGCGTTCACAGGAACCGAGGTTCCAGCAAAGAGGCGTAGGGGGTGCTGTTAAATCTGATACTAATAGAATCCACGCGCGTTGGAAAAGCAGCCAAACGAACACAGACTGCACATGTGATGAACCTATCTGCGACTTCACTCTAAAAACCTGGCACTAACCCTTGAGCGTTTCCCCACTTTCGGGGCTATTTTCCTGGCTTTTCCTCACGCAAAAACTAGATCAACACTACACGAAGTAGTGACTCTATAGCTGCCCCGCACAATAATCCACGCAAGTTACGTTTCCTTCTAGCAACGAAGCTCCACAGCACAGTTATTGAAGTTCAGGGCACTGACGGGAATTTGGTGCCTGAGAAAACACCCAAGTGCCACAGGACGCAATTCGAAAAACCGCGACCTACATACCTGCAGGTCACAAAATGGATAGCCAATAAGAGATGCGTCTTTTGTCACTGCCCACCACATGGCTACCCGCAGCGCACGATGGGCTGCGGGTCGTAGACCGTGGTGGTGGTTTCGCGACTGAGTTCGTTGCCGGCGAGGTCGGTGATGACGCGGGTGTCGGAGGTGGTGAAGCCGGGGGCGCCGCCGGATGGGGCGCAGTCGGGGCCGGTGACGGTGCGGGGTTGCGGCTGGGTGTAGGCCCAGCGTCCGCCGTTGATGGATTCCACGTTGACGGTCTTGACGCCGAGGAGGCTGACGGTGATGTTGCCACCGCCGTAGTTGGTGACGATTTTGACGGGGTGGTTGCTGTCGTTGCGGAAGGCGAGGTCGATGGCGCCTTCGTAGACGGTGGCTTCGCGTCCGGCTGGGTAGCGGGAGATGTAGTAGGAGTGCGGGGTGGAGGCGACGTCGGTCATGCCGGCGAAGTAGGCGGCGTTGTACAAGGTAGTGGCGAACTGGGAGATGCCGCCGCCGACGGCGGTGCCGCCGCGACCGTTGATGATGATGCCGGATTCCACGTAGCCCTGGGCGGTGCCGCGGGGGCCGGTGTAGCCGTTGAGGGAGAACGTTTCGCCGGGGTTAACGATGGCACCGTTGACGGTGTTGGCCACGATGCGGATGTTCTCGCCGGAGGCGCCGGAAAAGCCGCCGGTGGTGAAGGCGCCGACGGTGTCGTTGAAGGTGGCTTGTTCGGCGTCGGCGGTGGTGAAGGTGGCGGGGACGTCTTTGTAGGTGGCGTCCCAGGTGCGGTCGGCGTTGTGGAGGAGGCGATCGTCGAAACCTTTGAAGGTGGCGTCCCAGTCGACGTTGATGCCGTCGACGGAGGGTTCGATGCCGCCGCTGGTGAGTACCCGGGCGTTCTTGGCCTCGACCTCGGACTCTTGCAGCTGCTCGCCGAGGATCGCGCCGGCTGCCTTATGGTCGACGACGGGCTTCAGGGCCTCGTCGAAGTGGAGGATTTCGCCGATGCGTTCCTTCGGGATCACGGCTGTGACGTTCTCGCGGCCGTTGACGGTGAGTGGGCCGGAGAGGGCGCGGTGGACCGGGCCGTCCATCGCTTCCTTCAGAGCGGAAGCGCCGATGCGCGGCGCTATTGGTTGCGGCTCAACGGTGACGCCGTCGGGGTTGAGCCAGTGGGCGGTCAGCTGGGTGCGCAGGGCGTCGGCGGGCACGTCTTGGCCGTCTTCGGGGGTACGTTCGCGGGCGGTGCCACCCTCGAGGGTGATGGCGGCGTCGACGGGGTCGCGGTGCAGTTCTTTCTGTAGGCGGGTGATTTCGGGGGCGAGTTTCGCGTCGTCGACGCTGGGAACGACGGCCACTTCGTGCTCTCGGATCAGGCCGCTGAGGCGCTCAATCGGGCTTGCGGACTGCAGCCCGGCCGCCTCAATGGTCGCCACGTAGTCGATGCCGAGCCCGGCGCGCTGCGGCACCACTTCGGCTCGCTCTGGCCCGGAAGTGACGGTGATGGGGCGTGAGGGGGCGTCGCCAAGTTGGGCTTTGAGCTCGGCTTCTGCTTCCTGCGGGGTGAGTCCGCCGATGGCGACGCCGCCGACGGTGGTGCCGCGCGGCACGTGGCCGCGGTTGAGCGCCAGGTCGGCGAGGTAGATGGCCAGCAGCACCGCGAGCACGCCCACGGAGAAGCCGATGAAGATCTTTGTTGCCCTATTCACCCGCCCCAGGGTAATAGAGTTTGGGCTATAACCCAACGTCAATGAGTTGTTGTTGCACGCGGGTCGCGGCTTCGTCGATGCGGGATTCGGGGATTTCTCCCTTTTCGACGCCCGCTACGACACCATCGATGATCCGCGCGATGTCGTGGCCGGAGGACCAGAGGGCTTGGTCGGCACCTGCGCTGATGGCGAGGCGGACTGCGTCGGGTGTGGGGGCGTATTCGAGGATGCCGCGCATGCCGGAAAGGTCGTCGGTAACGGCGACGCCTTCGAAGGGGACACCGCCGGGGTAGTCGCCTTCGCGCAGGATGCGGTAGGCCTCCGGGTTGAGGCTGCTGGGCACGCCCTCGGCACCGAGGCCGGGCACGATCATGTGGCCGACCATGACGCTGGCGCGCGGGAAGCGCTGCAGGAGCTCGCCGTAGGGGACCAGGTCGAAGGCGTGCAGGTCCCCGATGGGTGGCGTGGTGGCGAGCTTCTTGTGGGTGTCACCGGAGGCGCGGCCGTGCCCTGGGAAGTGTTTGAAGGTGGGAGTGACGCCGGCGTCGATAAGTCCTTGGGAGAAGAGGGCGGCGATGCGGGCGACTTCGGCGGGGTCGGGGTGGAAGGCGCGGTCCCCGATGATGGGCAGGTCGGCGGCGTCGATGTCGACGACGGGGGCGTAGTCCACGTTGATGCCGTGGGCGCGAAGTGAACGGCCGATGTCGTAGCCGGTGCCCTGGATCACCGCGGGTGTGCCGGCGGCGAGGCGGCCCGGCGCGGGGAAGTCCCCGAGGACGTCGGTGTGGCGCTGGACGCGGCCACCCTCGAAGTCGATGGCGACGGTGAACCCGCGCGGGTACTGCTCGCGCAGCGCATTGATGTCGTGGCCGGGGTCGTCGAGAAGCTTGGGGTCGGCCCAGCTGGGGATGATAAGCCCGCCGACGCCCTGATCGAGGGCCGCGCGGGCCTGGTCGTAGTTCTTCACTCCGACGACCATCAGGGATGCGACGCGCGCCCGCAGGTCCTCCGGGACGCGCTGCTGAGCGGGCGTTTTGGGGACGATCTCGGTGATCGGCACCGTGTCGGTGGGCAGGAGTGGGATGTGTTCGTGGAGCGGAGCGGGCGTCGTCACGGGTTGTGGGGCTGGCTCGGGCGCGCACCCGGCGAGCACGACGACGAGCCCCGCCGTCGCCGCGGCGGACCCCCATACACGTCTGGTACGCTTTTGCACATGTCAAACCGTACTACCTTGCCTTCCGTTGTGGCTAGCGCCGTCGTCGGTGTTGTGCTCGGCGTGGTGGGCGTGATTGGGGTAGCGGCGTTCTCCGGGCAGAATTCCGTGCCGGTGTCTAACGCCGTCCCGGCAGACGAGGCCGTGCTTGGCGGCCCGGAATATGGCGCGCGCTAAACTCCGCAGCTGCACTCCCCACCTGGTCGCGTGGGCCTTCATCGCACTGATCGTGTGGGCGCAGGCGCCGGGGCAGATCGCCGCGGACACCAAGTTTGACCTCACCACGAACCCTGCCGGGTTCCTCGCGCAAGCGCTGCACGCCTACACGGACCGATTCACGCTCGGGCAGTTGCAGAACCAGGCGTACGGCTACCTCTTCCCTCAGGGCGCGTTTTTCCTACTGCCGCTGCCCGCGTGGGTGTTGCAGCGCTGCTGGTGGACGCTCCTGGTCGGCCTGGCATTCTCCGGGACGTTCGCGCTGGCCAGGCGACTGGACATGCGCGGGGTGGCGGGCCCGGCGGTGGCCGGGGCGCTGTACGCGTTCAGCCCGCGAATCCTGACCACGCTGACCGCCATTTCTTCGGAGGCGTGGCCGGTGGCGTTGGTGCCGTGGACACTGCTGCCGCTGCTGGGGGCCCAGCGCCGGGGGCCTCGCCTTGCCGCCGCGCTGCTGCCGGTGGCGTGCATGGGCGCGGTCAACGCGACGGCCACTATCGCCGCCTGCCTACCCGCCCTGCTCGTGCTGTGCGCGCAGCGCCAGTGGCGCGCCGCCGCACTGTGGCCGGTGGGTGCGGTACTGGTCAACGCGTGGTGGCTCGGCCCGCTCGTGGTGCTCGGCCGCTATTCCCCGCCGTTCACCGACTTTATTGAGTCCGCCTCAGTCACCACCGCGTGGCTCAACCCGATCGAGGTGCTGCGCGGCACCACCAGCTGGACTCCCTTCGTCGACGCCGAGCGCGCCGCCGGGCACCTCCTGGTCACCGAGCCCGTATTCGTGCTGCTCACGGCGGGTGTGGCGGCGCTCGGCATCGCGGGGCTCGCCCGCCGCGACATGCCCGCCCGCGCCCCGCTCATCACCGTCTTCGCCGTGGGCGTCGGCATGCTGTGTTTCGCGCACGCCCACCCCTTACTTTTCGACGCCCCCCTCGCCGCCTTCCGCAACCTGCACAAATTCGACCCACTGGTCCGCCTCCCGCTGGCGTTGGGGGCCGGGTGGGTGGTGTCCCGGGCGCGCACCCCGCAGCTGGTCGGCGCCGTCACGCTGGTGGCGGTGGCGGTGTCCCCGGCGTGGTCGCTGCGCCTCCTTCCGCAGGGCACCTGGCAGGAACCCTCCGCGGACTGGGTCGCGGCGGCCCGCTGGCTCGACGAACACGCCACCGGCACCCGCACGCTCGTCGTCCCCGCCGCGCCCTTCGCCCGCCAGACCTGGGGCTGGACACGCGACGAACCCATCCAGGGGCTCAGCCAGGTGCGCTTCGCGGTGCGCGACGCCATCCCCCTCGTCGACCCGGAAGCGATCCGGGGCCTCGACGGCCAGGTCCGCGCCGTGGACTCGGAGGCGCTGCGCGCCATCGGGGTGGGCGTCGTCGTGGTCAGGCACGACTTGGAGGAGGCGGTGGCGTCGACAAGCGTGCCCGATCTTGGCGAGCCAACCGTGCGCTTCGGGGACGTCGATATCTATGCGCTGGAGCCCACGCGCGACATGATGCTGACCAGCGCAACCCCCGTGCGCGTCGATGGCGGCGGCGAGGCACTGCCCCTCCTGTGGCGCGAGTTCGGCTACTTCCCCGCGACTCTGACCAGCGGTGATGCGGACATCGTGACGGATACACCGGCGCTGACGGTTCGCAACTACGGCGCCGTGCAGCGTGCGCAGTCCGCGCACCTCGCTGCTACCTCTGAGGGCGAAGACGTACGCAACCTGGTGCCGGACTACCCCTCCGCGGGCACCCCGGTGGGCGTCGCGATGGAGGGCGCCGCCTCCGCTTCCTCCTCCGCCGCCGACGCCACCGCCTTCGGCGGCGCCCGCGCCTCCCGGTCACTGACCGCCGCCTTCGACGGCCTCGACGACACCGCCTGGTGGCCCGCCGCCCAAGACCCCCACCCGTGGCTACGCTTCACCCCCAACGCCGACACCGCCACCATCACCGCCACCACCAACACGAAAGTGCAGGTCACGGATGCTTCCGGCGAGCGCACGCTCAGCCTCGTCGCCGACCAAGCCCGCACCATCAGCGTGCGCGGCGACACCACGCTCGCCCTCACCGAACCCGTCGGCATCACCGAAATCGACGTCGGCATCCACCGCATCGTCGACGTCCCCGGCACAGCCGACACCTACTTCTTCCAACGCCTCATGCCCGAAACCACCACACTGCAGCGCGCCTTCACCACCGCCGAAGACGCCGAATGGCACCTCTCCTCCCCCGCCCTTATCGACGGCTCCTCCGCCACCAACACCGTCTTCCTCCCCGCCGGGCGCCACGAACTCGTCACGGACGCCGAAACGATCACGCTGCGGCGCGGGCCTGCGCCTGCTGTTTCTTGGGAGCCGATTGTTGGTAGCGCAGTTGTGCCCGCTGACCAGGACCTCCTGCTCATCACCACTCGCGCGTACAACCCTGGACTCCAAGCCAGCCTCGACGGCGAACCCCTCACTCCCCAACGCATCGACGCCGGCCAACTCGCCTTCCACATCCCCGCCGGACGTGGCGGCACCCTGGACTTCTCCTTCGCCGGGGAGCGCCCCTACCGCCTCAGCCTGTTCGGCGGCGCCGCGCTCAGCCTGGTCACCATGCTGGTGTTAGGGTGGTTCGCGTGGCGCCGCCGTGTTGTTGGCACCCCGGCCCGCCCCGTCCCCGGCAAGATGGTGGCGGCGTTGCCGCTGGCAGCCGCGCTGTGCATCAACCCGCCAATCGGAATCGTCAGCGCCATCGGTGTCTGGGTAGTGCGCCGCTACACCCTCCTGGCCAGACGATACATTGCCGCCGGCGCAGTCATCGCGATGGGCCTGTGGCTGGCCCGCGCACCCTGGCCTTCCGCTGGGTACGCCGGCGACGCCACCCTCATGTTCGTGGCCGGGTGCGTCGCGGTGGCCTGCCTCGCCTGGCCGGACTAGATTTTGGTTGCCCGGCCGCCTGCTGAAAAAGTTCCCGCGCTCGGGAATTTTGGGTTTTCGGCCGGTTCCGGTCGACCGACGTGACGTTTCCCCAGGTCGCGTCGTCTGGCTACGAAGAAAGTTCCCACGACCGCTGCTTCTTCGCACCAGATTCCGGGTTTCCCGCGAGTGCGTTTGCAAACCCCCAGGTCGCGCAAACCTCATGCAGGAATTTGGTGCGCACCCGGCCGCCCCTCGCCTCGCACACTTTTAACACCTCGCCCGGAACGAATTCGAGTGACAGCGCGCCATCTCCTCAGCGCAGTGTCGGGGACATCCCGCTGCTTCTACTTCCCAAGGCGACAAAGTCACTCCATATACAAGCGCTCTGCGATGTGCGGCAGCAATCACTAGAATGATCGCAGCCGGTGCTCACAGCAGAGCTGACAAGAATTGCAGGAATCAAAGACCAGTGCTTTGAGTAGATAGCACGACCGAGATATTGCGAAAGGTGTCGTTATGTCTGAGAAACTAACGATCATTGGATCATATTTGGCTCTATTCGCGGCGGTACTGGGGCTTCTTTCCGGCCAGTTTCTGCTTGCGACGGTAGTCGCGGCGATTGGCGTGTGGGGGTTGCGGTCGCATAATCGGCGCTCAGCATTCGATGATGTTATTGCTTCTGATCTGCCAATCCCTTCGGCAGCAGAGTTAAAGAGCTATCGGGAGAAGAATCCAGATCTCTCTTTTTCTGAAGCAATCGTTGCTTGGCAGAAGGGTGAATCAGCCTGAATTCTTCGGGTTGCAGGCGATAGCTTTACCGCGTCTTCAGTCCATCACGCCCCAACGATGCTGAAAGCGTGGGATTACAAGCGTGCGATGGGCCCACCGCGGACTAGGCAGGCTAGATGACGATAGCGGAGTACGAGGGGTGAATCTGAGATTTATTGGGCTCCACCCCGTAAATTGGCCCGTTCCCATTAGGGCACGGGCCAAAGAAACGTCGGAAAACTCTCACACAACAGGCGGGTGATCTACCAGTTCTGGAGCAAGCGAGCCCCAAGTGGCGACTGCAACGTCACCTTCATGGAGGCCGTGGAACCGATCAGGATGCACTTATCAGGCGATCCTGGAATATTCCCTTCGTACACTCTAACTTTTACTGATGTCGCGGTCTCCGATGTCTCCGCGCGGTATCCGTAGCAAGTTTCGGTTCCGGCGGGGAAGAACACTCGAATTTCTGTCGGACTAATTACTTGATAGCCTGCCCATTTGACTTGACGCTCATTTTTGAGATCGTTGCGCGCCTCTCGGTCGAAAGGTTTTTGTCGAGTTTTGTGGACGATCCCCATTGCACTGCTGAGTTCGTCGCCGACAGGTGTGGCTGAGACTATTCCTATGGTACTTCCCACTATCGCAAACACAGTTAAAATAACGCCGACCAAATGTACAGTTTGCGCATTCAAACCTGCGTTTATGCCGAATTTAGATAGTATGCCAGACATTCTCACTCCTTACTTCACTGGCCGACTCGCCGTTGAATCAAACATGTCCCAAATCTTGGAGGTTATGATCGGCGAACCGAGATACGACGCACCGTTTTCAGGACCAAACGAACTCACGGAGCGGATATGCCCCAGAGTTCCGTTGAAGTCTTCTAGCCATGCGCCACCGGATGCACCACCGCCAAAGTTGCACCCATATGACATGTAGAAATTGAAGGACGACCAATTTTCGTTTTTCACCGGTACCGTACACCGAAACATAGCGGAACCCAGGAAACGTTTGCGGGGATATCCAATTATGTCAGCTTTGAACGAACCTGCATTTCCGGAGCGCAGTCCATGGCCTCCAACCGCATCGACGAGACGTTTCCCTCTTTCTGAGTTGACAGTGACAAACCCGAAGTCAGAAGCAAACCCACGAGGTGTAGCTCCATAGTTGGCCCAGTCAGTAGTTGTGGTCATAAAACTGGCCTTGAATCTCCCATGGGGTGCAACACCGATCGTATATTCTGGAACGAATACCCAGTTTTTATGAAACTCACCTCCGCTCCCGCTATGAACGCAGTGACCGGCAGTAATTACGGTACTTTTGTTGTCTGAGTTTACGGCAGATGCGGAGCAGACGTGATCTTCATATTGGCCATTGACTTTCTTTGAGAAAAATACTTTTCCATTCGCAGCACCGGAATTGCCGATTCGAGAGTGCGCCTCACTGGCCGTTTGAGATGAGGAGAACGGTTCAATAGGTTCTGATGCTTCTTGTTCACGTTCTGGCACTTCAGGGGAAACGACAACCTCTTTGCTGTTTGACGTTGCTCGGTCCGCCGCAAATGGCAAGTCGAGGGTTGCATCAACAGGAGTGGCTCTCGACATGCGATCCAGTGTCCAATACTCATCCAGTGTCATCTCCGAGGAAACTGATCTAGTCGACTGATCATTCGGGTTAATTACTCCGACCGTGGTTTCAGCTTCTTCTCCGATGAATGATTCCTGAGCATGGACTGCCACTGGCGCCACAGCCATGGCCAGACAAGCCGATGATGCCAGGACTGTAGCCCGGTTGAAGATCTTTCTGATATGGGAGTTGAGATACATGACAGCTCCTTGAGGTAGGGATGAAGGCTGCGTTCGTATGAGATAAACGGATTGGTGTCGATATTATCACGCATGTTACTCTTTTTCAATACTGTGATATGCAACACAATCTGTCTCTGGGGCTGGCATCGAAGTTACATATGCACCCCACCTACGCTGACTCTTGTTGAATGCCTACCCAGAACAGTTCCATACCAAAACGGATCAACCCCCTACCACCCCCTACGCAGGGCAGATGACGGGCGCGCCGGAGACTGGGTCGTACAGGACCCGGGCTTCGATGCCGTAGACCTCTTCGAGGAGTTCGGGGGTGAGTACGTCGAGGGGTTCGCCGTGCGTGACCACGCGGCCGGCTTTCATGACGAGGAGTTCGTCGCAGTAGCGGGCGGCGAGGTTGAGGTCGTGGATTGCGACGACGGCTTGGCGTTCGGTGTCGGCGACGATGTTGCGGATGATGGTGAGCAGGCTGACTTGGTGGTGGAGGTCGAGGGCGGAGGTGGGTTCGTCGAGAAGGAGGAGTTGGGGTTCGCGTACCAGCATCTGGGCGACGCCGACGAGTTGGCGCTGGCCGCCTGACATGTGGCAGACCATCCGGTCGGAGATATGGAGGATGCCGAGGCGGTCCATCATCGCGGCGGTGGCCTCGAGTGGGTTGGTGACGGCGCCTCCGGCTTTTGCGGCGACGACGATGGATTCGAACGCGGTCAGCGACGCGCTGGTCAGCAGGTCTTGGGGGACGTAGCCGACGTCGTGGGGCTCGCAGGTGGTGGTGACGGTGCCGGACGTGGGGGTTTTGAGCCCGGCGATAGTTTTGACCAGGGTGGACTTACCGGCGGCGTTGGGGCCGAGGAGGCCGGTGACGGCGCCGGGGGTGCCCAGGCGAAAGGTCATGTCGTGGAGGATAGGGGTGCGTCCGTAGGCAACGTTGAGGTCTGTGGCGACGATCATGGTTAGTGGCCTGCCTTGCGGTAGCGGGAGAAGATCAGGAAGACGAAGAATGGGACGCCGACGATGGCCGTGATGATGCCGATCGGGATCACCAGGCCTGGTTTGACGGTGATGGAGACGGCGTGCGCGGCGGTGAGCAGCAGCGCGCCGGCCGCGGCGGAGGCGGGGAGGTAGAACTTCTGGTCCTCCCCGACCAACATGCGGGCGATGTGGGGGCCGACCAGTCCGATGAAGCCGATGACACCGGCGAAGGCCACCGAAGCTGCTGCCAGCAGGGATGCCACGATCAGGGTGGTGACGCGCAGGCGGGAGACGTTGATGCCGAGGGAGGCGGCGCGGGCGTCGCCAAGTCGGAGGGCGGTGAGCCGCCAGGCGTTGAACACCACGAACGGGATTGCGGCGGCAAGGAGGACGCCGATGATGCCGTCGGCGAGCCAGGTGGCGCGCTGCATGGAGCCGAGCGTCCAGAAGACGATCTGTTGCAGCGCCTCAAGCGTTGCGCCGTACTGCATGAGCGACAGCAGCGCCTGGAAGAAGAAGGACAGGGCGATGCCGAGCAGGATCATGGTTTCGGCGGCGGCGCCGCGCCACACGGCTGCTGCGGCGACGACGGCCACCGCCACCAGGGCGGCCAGCGCAGCGGCGAGCGCCAGGTTGAACTGGGGGTGCGCGATCAGGTTGATGCCCAGCACGATCGACATCGCGGCGCCGAACGCGGCCGCCGCCGAGATGCCCAGCGTGAACGGCTCCGCGAGCGGGTTGTCCAGGATGGTTTGCATCATCCCGCCCGCAAGTCCCAGGGACGCGCCGATGAGCAGCGCCATCACCGAGGCCGGCAGGCGCAGGTCCCACAGCACCACGGAGGCTTGCTCGGGTGCGGTGTTGGGGTGGAGGAGGGCGTCGAGAAGCTGGGAGGCGCTGAGGTTGATCGGGCCGACCACCGTGGCAACGACGAAGCTGATGAACGCGACGAGCAGCAGCGCGCTAATCGCGATGAGTTTGCGTCGTCCTCGCTGGTGGTAGGCGCGGATCGCCTGATCTTGCTGGTTCATGGTTCCCCTACTGCTGTGCCTGGGCGAAGAACGCGCCGGAGTAGTCGAATGGCAGCCAGTCGGCGTGGAACTGTTCGAAGTCCTTCGCCGGGTCCATGTCTTCGAAGGCTGCTGGGTGCAGCCACTTCGCGAACGCCTCAAGTGCGAACACGTTGTACGGGTTGTCGTAGAACTGGTGGTAGACGGCAAAGTACTTGCCCTGCTTCGGCGCCTGCAGCAGGTCGAGACCCGGGGTGCCCAGCGGGTTGTTCAGGGTTTCGGCGGCGCGCTGCGGGCTGGACTGGTAGCCGAGCTCGACGTGGCTGAAGGTGTCCGGCTGGTCAGGCTTGCGTGCCCACTCGCCGCCGGTGACGATGAGGTTTTCGGGCTGCAGCTCGATCATCTTCTCGGCGCTGAACTGCTTAGAGTCGGCGGTGATGAGCTGTTCGCCCAGGTTGTTGCCGCCCGCGGCGGTGAGCAGCTGGCCGAGGTTCGCCTTGCCGGGGGTGCTGCAGCAGTCAACGAAGCCCGCGGCGGACCAGATCAGGCCGTCTTTCTCTCCGTCCTTTGCGACGGCCTCTTCGACCCGACCCTTGATCTCTTCGACCTTCGATTCATAGAACTCGCCGTACTCCTTGGCGCGTTCCGATTTACCCATCAGGTCGCCGAGCAACTGCACGGAGCTGACGGTGTGCTCGAGTGGGGACTGGCGGAAGTCGGTGAAGACGTACTTCATGCCGGTCTGGTCCATCTTTTCCAGGAGGCCGGATTCCTCGGCGACTTTCTTCTGGTCGAGCGTCATCACGACGACGTCCGGGTCTTGCGACATGAGGGTTTCAAGGGAGACGTCACCCTTGCCGATGTTGCCGATCTCCTGCGCCTTCATGGCGCCCTCGCTGATTTCGAAGACCTTGTCCTTGAACGCCGGGGCGGCCTTGGTCAGGTCGTTGCCGTAGGCCACGACGTGGTCGAAGGGGTCCCCGCCGAGCAGCGCGGTGGCGAAGACGCCACGGCCCTCGCCGAGGACGATGCGCTCCGGCGCGTGGTCGAAGGTGACTTCGCGGCCGGTGACGTCGGTGACGGTCAGCGCCTTGTCCGCCGGGGTCGGCTCGGCGGATGGGGTGGTGTCGGCGCTGTCGCCCGAGCACGCGGCGAGTGAGGCGGCCGCGCACAGTGCGACGGCGCCGGTCATTGCTTTACGCAGGATGTTCACAGTGGTTTCCTTGCCGTAGTAACATTTGTTCCAATAGAGCGGAACAACAATATATCAGGCAAGCCTTACCTAACAAGCCTGGCGCGTAGTTGGTGCACCCCCTTCGCCCCCGGCACCTCCACCCACGAGTAGGACAGATAGCTCACCACCAGGCTCAACGCCACAGTCAGGGTGAGGATGGGGACGAAGTGGGCGTCGAAAAGCGATACCCCCAAGATTGGGAACACCGCGTAGAGCACCGCCATGTGCCACAAAAACAGCGAGTAGGACCAGCGGCCCAACAGCTGCGCCGGGCGGGTACACAGCGCGGTGCCGTGTAGGCGCGGCGCGAGCGCGAACGGCACAATCCAGAGTGCTGCAAACAAGGCGCCGAGCAGCACGCGGACATTGAACTCGGCGGCGCTCGGGTGCTCCAGCCCCGCAGGCCCCAGCACCCCGCCCGCCCACGCGACCGGCAGCGACAACACCGGAAACACCCAGCGCAGCGCCGGCACCAGCAGCCGCCACCTACACCCGGCGCGCTCCGCCTCCGCGCACAGCAGGCCCACCGCGAACCACGGTGCAAAGGAGATCGGCCAGATCTGCAGGTTCAACTCCCCCGGCGTCTGCTCCGGGGCGGGGATCAGGTGCGGCCACACCAGGGCAGCCGCCAGCGCCACCGCCAGCACCACGGCGCGACCCCGGCGTCCGCACGCCAGGTACGCAGGCAGCACCAGGTAGAACGCCACCTCGACACAGAGGGACCAGTGCTGGGTGAGGCCGTCGATAAGCCCGCCGGGGACGTAGAGCTGCGTGAGCGTCAGGTTGGCCACGAGCGGGCCGGCGCGCACCCCCGCGAGTGGCGGCAACGTCACCACGATAATCGCCACGGACACCACGTACGCAGGCACAATGCGGGCAACGCGACGCCAGTAGTACTCGCGCGCCGGGCGGGGCTCGCCACGCGCCAGCAGGAACGCCGAAAGCGCGAAGAAGACGGCCACGAAGTAGTCGAAGCGCGCGAGCACCGGCGAGTCAGTGGCCGTCTGGAACGCCACGTGCGTCACCACAATGCCGAGCGCCGCGATACCGCGCAGGCCCGCCAGTTCCGGGAGTACGTTAATGTTTCTGATGTGGACATTGTAAGCAAACGGCGCCTGGGCATCTGCGCCGCCATCATCGCGGTGTGCGTGGCGCTGAACTTCCTGTCCCCGCTCATCATCAACCACCAGCGGGTGCTCGCCCCCACGGAAAGCACCCTCTTTTTCGACGGCCCCTCCGCCCTCACCCGCACCCTGTTGATCACGGAGGGCCCCTCGGAGGCGAACCCGAAGAAGCAGGCGCTGACGATGTCCGCCACCGTCCGCGACGACGGCGCCGTCATCGCCGAGGACTCCTTTGAGGTCAACCCAGCCTCCGCCTACCCCACCAGCGGGCGCCAGGGACTCGGCTACGTTCTGCCGTACAACCCGGAGCGCCGCTCCTACCCGTTCTACGACCCGCTTGCGGACCTCGTCGTCCCTCTCGACTACCTCGGCGCCGGCTGGGTCGCCGGCCTGGAAACCTACAGGTACACCGCCACCATCGACGTGCCCGAGTACCACGCCGAGCGCACCATCGACGTCGAGCGCCGCACCGGCCGCCTCCTCGACGAGTCGTGGACCATCACGCGCGGCCCGCTGCAGGGCCTCTACACGCTCAGCGACGAGTCCAAGGCCACCGCGGCCTCCGCCGCACTTCACGACGTCCACATCCTCAAATCCCTCCAGGTCATGGCGTTTGTAACCCGCCTGGTGAGCGCGCTCGCGCTCTTCTACGCCTTCGTCCTACTGGTGCGGCGCCGCCGTGATTAAGGGGCGTCTGCTCTCCTGGCTGCTGTTCGCCTACGCGGCGGCCCTGGTCCTCGGCGTGACCTGGCCGTTCCTCGCGCCGGGCGAGGCGCTCGCGTACCGGGACATGCTCGTCCTGCCGGACATGGCGCTAACTCGCGCAGCCCTCGGCTTCGGGGACCTGCCAGCCCGCAACGTCCCCCAGGACGCGCTGCTCGCTGTCCTCCCCTTCCCGGTGCTGGCGGTGCGCGCGCTCGTGGTCGGCGCCGCCGCCGCTGCCGCGTGGGCGGGGTGGCAGATCGGCCGCGGCGGCTGGGGCCGGTTCGCGGCGATCACGGTCGCGGTGTGGAACCCGTTCGTCGTCGAGCGCCTGTTGCAGGGGCAGTGGTCGGTGGCGGTGGCCGCCTGGCTGCTGCCGCTGGTGGCACTTGGCGCGCGCGGCAGCATCGCTGCCCAGTGGGTTTGTTCGCTGACCCCCACCGGCGCCATCGCGGCTGCCCTCCACTCCAGGCGCTGGCTGTTCAGCGCCCTGACCTGCGCGCCCTGGATTGTCGCCGGTGCAGTTGCCGCTTTTAGCGGCGGACAGGGCACATCCTCGGCGCAGGCCGCCGCCATGTTCGCCCCGCGTGCGGAGGGGAGCGTCGGCACCCTCGGTGCACTGCTCGGCCTGGGCGGGATCTGGAACGCCCACGCCGTGCCCGCCTCCCGCACCTCGGGCTTCGCCGTCTTCGGCGTGCTGCTTTTTGCCGTGCTGTGCCTGGCGTGGCGCCACGTCCCGCGCCGCCTCCTCGTGCTGGCGGGCCTCGGGTTTGCACTGGCGCTCGCGTCGTGGGCAGGCTGGCTCACCCCCGTCATCCAGCACGTTCCCGGCGGCGGCCTCCTTCGCGACGCCCACAAACTCCTCATCCTCGCCATCCCCGCCTACGTCACCGCCGCCGGCAACCTCCCGGAGCTTCGCGCCCAGCTCGCGGGCAGTTTCGCCCTCCTCCAGCTTCTCGACGCCCCCTTCGCCCTCTCCGCCCTCACGCCAGTCCCGGCGTCTTCCCTCCCGATCCCGCACGTCGACGACCAGGGCCGCGACGTCTTCTTCGTCGACCGCCCCACGCTCACCCGACGCGCCGACGGCACCATCATCGTGGATCCCGCCCCCAAGATCATGAACGTTGTCGAATCAGGCGCGCTGCGCGTTGGCAACGTGGAGGTCGACCCGCCGTCTCCGCGCTGGTCCGCCCTCAACGCGGACGTGGGGCGCGCCGCCTCGATGGGCGTCGGCGTGGTGGTGTACCCGGATGGCCACTCGGTAAACACGGGGGCCGCGCCCGTCGGCCGGCCGCCGCTTGGCCTCGGACTGTTCGGACTGTGGTGCACATCGCCCCTGATTGCGCTGCTGAACAGGCGCTTTAAATAGTTGGGGAACTCCCATTATTGGAGCATTTGCAGTATTCTTGCGCGTAGGTTAAAGTGAACTCCAGGTAAACAAGAGTTTAACAAGGAGCGTAACCATGCAGATTCAGTTCAACACCATCCAGAAGCGCGTACTTCGCAACATCCGCCACGACCTCCTCGAGGCCTGGACCCCACAATTCAGCGAAGCCGAAATCAACAACACTTTCGACACCGTCCTCGCCGAGCACTGCAGCACCGCAACCGTCGAAGACTTCATCCCCGTCCTCGTCGAAGCCGAGATGCTCAACCGCCTGCGCACAGACAGCCTCCTCGCGGCCGCCTAAACTCCGGCTCACTGATACTCAACGCGCTCCGCCCTACCCCATCCCCTTCTCTCCTATCTGTGAAAAAGTTCCCGCGCCCTGCGTCCGGGAACTTTTTCGCGTTTTCGGGGGTTTCGGAGCTCACCTCCGAACGCGTTTCCCCAGGTCACGTCGTTCGCTCGCTCGAGCCCGCTGAAATAGTTCCCAAGCTCGGGAACCATTTTGCGTTTTGCAGCTGCTCAGTCGACCGACGTAGTGTTTCCCCAGGTCGCGACGACTGACCACAAAGAAAGTTCCCAGGACCACGGGATAATGGAAAACAAGGCACATGCCTAGGAACAAAAACCGGGGCACTTCACCACCATCTTGTTGAGGCCAATGGCTAGGGTAAAAGCGGATTCCGTACTTTCCACCCTGCAAAATGGAAATCTCCATCCTAATACATGATTCTGCTGTTGAATCTGCCAAATAGAAGGGCTGATCAGGTTCGTAATACCACGTTTCAGGCCCTCCAGCGATGCACTCACCAGTGGAGCGCCCTCATATGGGAAAACAGAAAGACAAAAGCATCAAACGTTGAGTACTAGTTCAACACTTGATGCTCTTTCTGTGAAACATTCAGTCAGTGAGCTGAATGGTCAGAGTAGGTTTTCCGAGTCTATTTCTTTCCATCGTTGAGCTGCCGTGCCACGTTGTTTAAATGCGCTTACGAGGTCGCGAGCTACTGCGGGATGTCCTACGATGTGGCTTACTTTTGATAGTAGTTCGTTACTATCAGTCGCTTCTGAGTTGAGGAAATCTAGGATTTCTTGTCGAGTCCTGTATTCTTGTTCGAAGGTGAGGTCATGGCATAGGCACGCTTTATCCCACGCTTTATGCTCTTCGGGGGCTGAGCTGAGTAGGATTGCGATCCGTCCTTGGTTAAGTTCTAATTGGGAAATGCGATGCTCGATATTGTCCATGTTTTTATAGGGCCAGCCAAGCAATAACGTCTGCGATCATCAGCGAGTAGGACGTACCGACGATTGGTTCTAGGGCTGTTGTGAGCTTTTCTTTCACGATGTGGCGCTCCAGATCCTCCGTAGATATTGGCAGTGGTGCTAATAATGATAACTTCTACCGAGCTATCGCGCAGGCCGAATTTCAGCGATCTAAGATTGCTTCGGTAACCAACCTTCAACTTCCTCACACCTAGTGAACGGGGTGAAGGAAGTCAATTGAAGTGCCCCAGATTTTCCCATCTGCTCAGACGGAACAAAACCTGGGGCACTTCAGTCTTTCCAAAGGGAACGAAGAATGTCGGCAACATCGACTACGTAGCGGGTTGGTTCATCAAGGCCGCAGAGTACATGGGCGACCACACCGTACGCACGGCATTCGTATCGACCAACTCGGTTGTCCAAGGCGAACAGGCAGCAAACATTTGGTACCCAATCACCCAATTGGGCTTCCACATTGACTTCGCGCACGACACCTTCCGTTGGGCGAACGAAGCAAGTGACCAAGCTCATGTCTTCTGCGTCATCGTGAGCTTTTCAAAGCAAAAGGTCACCCCGCGCTTATTCCACTACGAGACGCCAGACTCAAACCCGATGGATCTCCACCCGAGCCGCCTCAACACATACCTGGCCGACGCGCCGGATATTTTCGTCTGGAATCGCAATAGGCCCCTTTGGCCCGACACTGTCCCCTTGCAGGTCGCGCATTTTCACCTGGCCCGACCGATTTTGGGCGACCAGCGTCACACTCCTTGAGCACCTCGACCGGAACGAAACCAGAACAAAACCAGTCCCGAAACCGCCACCAACCCCAACACCCACCAACCTGCTATCGTGGTGCGCAGGCCACTCAGCGAGCACCAGCCCGACCGGTTTCCTCGGGCGCAATTGGAAACCACCCAAACCTGTAACCCGGTGGCTTTCCGGGTCCCTGTGATTGATCCCTAAGCCTGCACAAGGTACACGGGCACAGTGCACATGAGAATTGGGAACTACCACGGTGCTGGGGGTGGCCGCCTATTTTTGAAGGAGGATGCGATGTTGTTGGCAGAAGCGCTGGCGAAGCGGGCGCAGGCACAGGATCGGCTGAATGAGTTGGAGCGTCGTTTGACGCGGAATGCGCGGATCCAGGAGGGGGATACCCCGGTGGAGGATTCGGAGGCGTTGCTGCAGGAGTCGGCGTCGGTGCTGCAGAGCATTGAGACGCTGGTCCGCCGGATTAACCACACGAATGCGTCGACGCCGTTTGAGGGGGACGCGACGTTGACGGATGCGATTGCACGCCGGGATGCGTTTTTGCGCGCCCGAAGGTTTTATAGCGCGGTGGCGGATGCGGCGTCGGCACGCGCGGATCGGTATTCGGCCTCCGAGGTGCGGTATGTGTCCACGGTGGATGTGGGCCAGTTGCACGCGATGGCGGATAAGGCAGCGAAGGAGTACCGGGAGCTGGATACGAAGATTCAGCAACTGAACTGGGCGACGGAGCTGCTCTAAGGGCGCGCGAGAGTGTCGATGAACTGGGTGAACTTGCGCCCAGTTTCCGCCCACGAGTAGGTTCCGGCGCGCTGTTGCGCCTGGGTGCCGAGGGTGTGGCGGAGGGGGGCGTCGTCAAGAAGGTGGGCGACTTCGGTGACGAACTCAGCGTGCGTGTCCACGAGCAGGCCGGTTTCCCCGTGCTGCACTGAGTCGGCGAGGCCGCCTGCCGTCATGTAGCCGATGGTGGGGACGGCGTGTTGGGCGGCTTCGATGACGGCGATGCCCCAACCTTCTTTGGCGCTGGGCATGAGGTGGAGTTGCGCGCGGGCGAGCAGGGCGTGTTTGTGGTCGTCGGCGACGTGGCCGTGGAAGATGACGCGCTCGCCTGCAAGGTCGCCGGCGTAGTCGCGGAGTTGGTCTTCCCACCAGCCGGAGCCGATCACGTCGAGCACCACGTTGTCGAGGGCAGCGACGGCGTCGATGGCGTGCTCGATCTGCTTGTGTGGCACGAGCCGGGAGAGGGTGACCACGTGGGTGCGGCCGTCGTCGGCGAGGGTGGGCAGTTCGGCGGGCACTGGGTCCACTCCGTTTTCGATGATGCGGATCGCCGCCGGGTCCACCCCGAGCGCCTCCAGGTCACGTTTCGACGCCTGCGAGACCGTCACATACGGCGCCCCCCGGTACACCCGCGGCGCCACCTTGGATTCCAGCCACCACCCGAACCGCCCGATGATCGGCCCGGCCACCGGCCACTGTTCCTTGTGGCAGTGGTGGGTGAGCAGCACGGTCGTGGCGCGCGAGTAGAGGCGCGCGAAGAAGGGGATGCCGTTTTGGGTGTCCACGACGATGTCGGGCCGGTGCCGCCACGCGGCAAACGGCGCGAGCAGGTAGACAGTGTATTTGCCGCCGGCACGCTCGAAGCGGATGCCGTTGCGCCGAGAGACGCGCGGTGCGTCGGTGTGTTTCGCGGTGCGGTAGATCACCTGGTGGTCGGCGGCCGCGAGCGCTTCGCCGACGCGTTCCAGGTACGCCTCGGAGCCGCCACCTTGTGGGTGGGTGGAGTCGCGCCAACACATCAGCAGTATCTTCATTGTCATGTACCGTACCCGCCGCCTGGCCACGTTGGCACGTTCGTTGCGCTTGTTGCGCTCGTTTCGCTATGAGCAGTTCCGCCCCCGCATCTTTTACGAGGGGTTGGCCCGCGACACCTACCAGCTTCTCGACGCCCTCTCCGCCGACCTCACCTCCACCCCCCTGCGAGGCAAGTCGGTGTTAGACGTGGGCGGTGGGCCGGGCTATTTCGCCAAGGCCTTCGCGGACACGTTCTACGTGGGCGTGGAGCCGAGCGTCTCCGAGCTGTCCGCCGCCGGCATCAGTGGCTACGGCTCCGTTCGTGGCGACGGCACCGCGCTCCCCTTCGCCACGGACTCCTTCGACGTGGTGTACTCCTCCAACGTTGCCGAGCACATCCCGGATTGGCAGACGATGGCCGAAGAGATGTTGCGGGTGGTCAAGCCCGGCGGCCTGGTGGTGCTGAGTTATACGGTGTGGCTGGGACCCTTCGGCGGGCACGAGACCGGCCTGTGGCAGCACTACGTGGGCGGCGAGTTCGCTAGGCGTCGTTACGTGGCGGCACACGGGCACGAGCCGAAGAACAAGTGGGGCGAGTCTCTTTTCGCAGTCTCTGCAAAGGAGGGCTTGGCGTGGGCGGAATCGACCGGCAGGCTCCTCGCCGCCTTCCCGCGCTACCACCCACGCTGGGCTTGGTGGCTCACGCGGGTGCCCCTGCTCCGCGAGTTTGCGGTTTCCAACCTGGTGGTCGTGCTTCGCGGGTAGGATCAGCAACTATGAAACTCCCGATCCAATTCCAAGCCCCGTCCATTTTCGCAGCCGTGTTGGCGGTGGTCTCCATCGTGGTGGCCGTCGTGATGGGCGAAACCAACGCGAAGGCACCCGTCGTGGAGCCGCGCGGCGAGCAGTCCGTCATCCAGGTGGTTACCGAAGACGGCAAGTCAGCGGGCGTATGCGCACTCGGTGGTCTGCGCCAGGAAAAGGTGCACTACACCGACAAGAACTCCGTCTACTACTGGAAGCTCGAGCCGGGGGAAGAACGTATCGACGCATCCTGCCCGAGCGTTGGGGCCCTGTCGTCCGGTCGAGTGGATCTGGAGGGCCACGCAACGGTCAGTAACTTTGAGAAGCCACAGGTTGTCACAATCACTGTCCGCTAAGTTCGCATAAGCAAAGGCCCGCCACACGGCGGGCCTTTTACCTTAGAGGCTTAGTGCGATTTACTTCGCGGCGTTGACGCGCTCCTCGAGCTTGTCCAGCTGCTCGAAGATTTCCTTCGGAACGCGGTCGCCGAGTCCAGCGAAGTACTCGCGGGCATCCGCGACGTCGCCTTCCCACAGCTTCGGATCTGGGTAGAGGGCTTCCTTGACGTCCTCGATTGGCTCGTCGAGGCCCTCCAGGTCCAGGTCTTCCGCGCGGGCGGTGTAGCCGACCACGGTCTCGTCTGCGCCGACGCGGCCTTCGATGCGGTCCACGATCCACTTCAGTACGCGGGAGTTCTCGCCGAAGCCTGGCCACAGGTAGCGGCCATCCTCGCCGCGGCGGAACCAGTTCACCAGGAAGATCGCCGGCATGCGGTCCCCGCCTTCGCGGCCCATGTCGATCCAGTGCTGGAAGTAGTCACCGACGTTGTAACCGATGAACGGCAGCATGGCCATTGGGTCGTGGCGCAGGGAGCCGACCTTCGCCTCAGCGGAGGCAGCGGTCTGGCCGGAGGAGAGCATCGCACCGATCATGGTGCCGTGCTCCCAGTCGTGCGCCTGGGTGACCAGTGGCACGGTGTCCGGACGGCGTCCGCCGAAGAGGATGGCGTCGACCTTGACGCCCTTCCAGTCGTCGTACTCCGGTGCTGCCGTTGGGCACTGTGCGATCGGGGTGCAGTAGCGGGAATTCGGGTGGGCGGCCTTCTCGCCGGATTCTGGAGTCCAGTCGTTGCCGTGCCAGTCCACGAGGTGCGCTGGGGCGTCGCCGTCCATGCCTTCCCACCAGACGTCGCCGTCATCGGTGAGGCCGACATTTGTGAACAGGGTGTTGCCCGGCTCCATCGTCTTCATGGCGATCGGGTTGGACTTGTAGTTCGTGCCAGGTGCAACACCGAAGAATCCGTTTTCTGGGTTGACGGCGTAGAGGCCGTCCTCACGCAGATGCATCCAGGCGATATCGTCGCCGACAACCTCGGAGGTCCAGCCCTCGAGCGACGGGGTGAGCATTGCCAGGTTGGTCTTGCCACATGCGGACGGGAACGCGCCGGTGATGTGGTAGACCTTGCCCTCTGGGGAGGTGAGCTTCAGGATGAGCATGTGCTCAGCCATCCAGCCCTCTTCCTTCGCCATGACGGACGCGATACGCAGGGCGAAGCACTTCTTCGCCAGGATTGCGTTGCCGCCGTAGCCGGAGCCGTAGGACCAGATTTCCTTGGTCTCTGGGAACTGGGAGATGTACTTCGTCTCGTTGCATGGCCATGCGACGTCTTCCTGACCTGGTTCGAGCGGTGCGCCGACGGAGTGGAGGCACGGTACGAACTTGTCGCCCTCGATCTTGTCCAGCGCTTCCTGGCCCATGCGGGTCATCACACGCATGGACATGACCACGTATGCGGAGTCAGTGAGCTGGACGCCCAGCTTCGGGTCTGGGTCGCTGATTGGGCCCATGCAGAACGGCACAACGTACATGGTGCGGCCCTTCATGGAGCCGCTGAAGTGCTCGCGCATTTCAGCCTTGAGCTCGGCTGGGTCACGCCAGTTGTTGGTTGGGCCTGCGCCGTCCTCGCCTTCGGTGGCGATGAAGGTGCGGGACTCAACACGTGCGACGTCGGAAGGGTTCGAACGTGCAAGGAAGGAGTTCGGGCGCTTCTCCTCGTTGAGCTTGATCAGCGTGCCCTTCTCCACCAGCTCGGCTGCGAGGCGGTCCCACTCTTCCTGGGATCCGTCCGCGAAAACCACCTTGTCCGGGTCAAAGAGGTCGACAGCGTCGTTGATCCAAGCAATGAGCTGCTCATTGTCGGTTGGTACGTTGCCTTCGATGCGCTTCACGGCAGTGGTCATAATCTCTCCTGGTCAAAATAGACAAACCTCTAGGTCCCAAGCCTATCGAAATCGCGGTTACGCTGGTCCGTCTCCAGCTTTTCGACGCCCACCCCGGTCATAACCAGTGACATACTTCATAGATGTGACCAAGAGTGAGCATGTAAATGTGCCCCAAAAAGGGGTGTGCCCGAACGGTGGAGCGTCGATAAATATTGGCCGTACGCAGCGAAAACAACATTCTTTCACCGTGCAAACCCGTAAATAAACGTGACCGGACCCACATTCACCCCATTCCGGGGGCAATTGGGGGAATTGCATTTCAATCCACCGTGTGGACAATGAACACGATGAACATGTCTGAGAATTCACGCCCTGGCATGGGCGAACTGCCCCACGGGCGGCCCCCGCAAACTGAATTTGATACCGGCCTGGACTACCCGCGCCTCGGCTCGGTGACGTTCCGCCGCGGCACGCTGACGGACAACCAGGAGGCGCTCTTCGAGGAGCACTGGCCGCGCCTGGGGCAGATGCTCAGCGATACCCCCATCGACGTCGACGAGTGGTTCGGCCGCACGGGCCACCCGACGATCCTCGAAATCGGCTCAGGCACCGGCACCTCCACCGCGGCGATGGCACCGCTGGAGGCGGACACCAACGTGATTGCCGTCGAGCTGTACAAGCCGGGCCTGGCGAAGCTGCTCGGATCCGTGGTGCGTGGCGAGATCGAGAACATCCGCATGGTGCGCGGCGACGGCGTCGAGGTCCTGGCCCGCATGTTCGGCGAGGAAAGCCTCGACGGCGTGCGCATCTTCTTCCCCGACCCGTGGCCGAAGGCCCGCCACCACAAGCGCCGCATTATCCAGTCGGGCACGCTGAACCTCATCGCGACGCGCCTGAAGAAAGGCGGTGTGCTGCACGTGGCCACTGACCACGCTGGTTACGCCGAGTGGATCGACGAGCTCGTGAACGTGGAACCCATGCTGGAATACAAGGGTTGGCCATGGCCGGAGGCGCCGTTGCTGACAGACCGTCAGGTCATCACTAAATTCGAGGGGAAAGGGTTGGAAAAAGACCACACGATCCGCGAATACCTCTGGGAGAAGAAGTAAACCATGCAGGACCTGCAGGACAAGACGCACCCCTACACGCCAGGGGCCGAACCCGGCCCAGAAACCTACCTGCTCGTCTGGGACGCGCCGAACCTTGACATGGGGCTCGGCGCGATCCTCGGCGGGCGGCCCTCCGGGTCGCAGCGGCCGCGTTTCGACGCCCTCGGCCACTGGCTGATCGGGCTCGCGGCGAAGGCCTCGCAGGAGACCGGCTCCACCATCGAGCCGGAAGCCACCGTGTTTACCAACGTCGCCGCCCACAACGCCGAATCGGTCCGCCCGTGGGTGGACGCGCTGCGCAACGTGGGTTTCGCGGTCTTCGCAAAGCCGAAGACTGCTGAGGATTCGGACGTCGATCAGGACATGCTCACCCACATCCGCCGCCGCCTCGACGAGGGCGTGCTGCGCGGCGTCGTCGTCGCGTCGGCCGACGGCCAGAACTTCCAGGAGCCGCTCGAGCAGCTCGCGGAAGACGGCCTGCCCGTGACCGTCATCGGGTTTCACGAGCACGCCGCGTGGGCCGTCGACTCCCCACTTCTGCGCTTCGTGGACCTCGAGGACATCCCGAACGTCTTCCTGGAGCCGCTGCCGCGCATCAACCTGGAATCCCTGCCGGACGGCGGCGCATGGCTGCAGCCGTTCCGCCCGCTGACCTCGTTGCTGCACAACACCAAGGAAAAGTAGGAGCTGGCCGTGTTTTACAGGTGGGGACATTTCGCGTACCGGCAGCGCAAAGTACTGCCAATCGTGGTCATCGCAGTGATCGTGGTGCTGCAGGTGCTCTTCGGCTCCAAGTTGGGCGAGCGCCTCTCGCAGGAAGGCTGGGAGGACCCCCGCGCGGACTCCACCACAGCTGCCACCATCGAGAACGACACCTTCGGCCGCGACAATGCCGGTGACGTCATCCTGCTTGTCCGCGCCCCACAAGGCGTGGCCGACCCCGCCGTGTTCAACGAGGCCAACCGACAAATCGAAGCCTTAAAAACCCAGTTCCCGGACCAGATCGACCACATCACCAGCTACTTCTCCGCGCCGAACCAGCAGCAGATCACCGAGGACGGCACCGCCGCCTTCGCCGCGATCGGCCTGGCCGGCGACGGCGAACAGACGCTGAAAGACTTCCGCACCATCCAACCGGCGCTCAACGACATCACACTGCCCGGGGACGCCACCGTGCAGATCGCCGGCGCCACCGCCGTCGCCGACGCGCTGGACACCGGCATGGCCAACGACATCGCCCGCGCCGAGAAAGTCGGCCTGGTGTTCGTGGCCATCATCCTGCTATTCGTCTTCGGCGGCGTGGTCGCCGCGGCAATGCCGCTGATTGTGGGCATCCTGTCCATCATCGGCTCCCTGTCGCTGCTGTCCATCCTGGCGCAGTTCCAGCAGGTCAACATCTTTTCCCAGTCGATTATTACGCTGCTCGGCCTGGGCCTGGCCATCGACTACGGCCTGTTCATGGTCTCCCGCTTCCGCGAAGAACTCGACCGCGGCGTCAGCACCGAGGAGGCCGTCGCCGCCACCACAACCACCGCCGGCAAGACCGTGTTCTTCTCCGCACTCATGGTTGGTGTGGCGCTCTCCGGCCTGCTCATGTTCCCGCAGGCCTTCCTCAAGTCCGTGGCCTACGGCGCAATTAGCGCCGTGATGCTCGCCGCGGTCATCTCCGTGACCATGCTGCCGGCGCTGTTCGGCATGCTGGGACCCAACATCGATAAGTGGTCGGTGCGGCGCACGTCGCGAAGGGGGCGTCGAATAGAAGACACCGTGTGGTACCGGCTTCCGGCGTGGGCAATGCGCAACTCCAAGAAAGTCGTCGTCGGCGCGACCGGCGCGCTGCTGCTGCTCACCGTGCCGATGGTCGGCATCACCTTCGGCGGCATCAACGAAAGCTACCTGCCACCCAACCAGGAAACGCGGCAGGCGCAGGACGCCTTCAACGAAGAGTTCCCGGCGTTTCGCACCGACCCGATCAAACTCGTGGTCACCAACGCCACCAACGAGCAGCTCGTGGACGTGGTCCTGCAGTCCCGCGAAGTCACCGGCCTAGCCAAGCCGCTCTCCCCATCCCAGGCGACGAAGGACGGCACCACGGTGCTCTCCGCGCCGCTGGCGGACCGCAACGGCGGCCAAGCAGTCGTGGACCAGCTGCGCGCCATCGAAGCGCCAGAAGGCGTCGGCGTCTACATCGCAGGCACCCCAGCCATGGAAGTCGAATCCATCGAAGCCCTACTGGAGCGGCTGCCCTGGATGGCGCTCTACATGGTGCTGGCCACGTTCCTGCTGATGGCGCTGCTGTTCGGCTCCCTGATCCTGCCCGCGAAGGCCGTCATCATGAACGTGCTCGGCATCGGCGCCACCCTCGGGTTCCTCACCCTCGTCTTCGTTGATGGCGTCGGCTCCGACCTGCTCAACTTCACCCCAGGTCCGCTGATGAGCCCGGTGCTGGTGCTCATCATCGCGATCCTCTACGGCCTATCCACCGACTACGAAGTCTTCCTCGTCTCCCGCATGGTCGAGGCCCGCCACAACCGCGCCACCACCGACCAGTCCATCAAGTACGGCACGGCGCACACCGGCGGCATCATCACCGCGGCCGCCGCCATCATGATCGTGGTCGCCGCCGCCTTCGCCATGAGCGACATCGTCATGATGAAGTACATCGCCTTCGGCATGATCGTCTCCCTGGCCCTCGACGCCACCATCATCCGCCTGCTCATCGTGCCGTCCGTCATGCACCTCCTGCGCGAGGACAACTGGTGGGCACCACGCTGGGTCAAGCGCGCCTACCGCAGCCTCGGCGAAGGCTCCAGCTCCGTCCCACTTGTCGACGCCCCCTCCGACCCCACCCACACCCCCGTCGACGAGGCGATCGCCCTCGACCCATCCCCCGCCCGCGCAGGCAGGACCGTCAACGAAAACGCCGACCTGGTCCCCTTCACGGAACTGATGCAGGAACTCGAAACCCGCCGGGCCCTCGAACAGCTCAAGAAGCGTGAACTTGAACGCTAAGTGGCTGCGCTGGACAGCACCCGTCGTCATCCTGATTGTCGGCCTGGTGCTGTTTCGCGACCGCCTCCCCTTCCTCGGCGAGGCCTGGACCACGCTGCGCCGCGCCGACCTACTGCCGCTCGTCGGCGCCGTGGCCACCGCGTTCGGCGCCATCGCCGCCATGGCCGCCGTGATGCTCGTGCTCCTCAACATCGAAGGACGCATCGCCGACCTGCGCGGCTGCATGAACATCACGCTCGCCTCTAACGCCTGGTCCACCACCGTCCCCGGCGGCCCGGCGCTCTCCGCGTGGCTGACCTTCCGCGTCCACCAGTCCTGGGGCGCGACCACCGGGCTGTGCGCCTGGTTCTTCGTCGTCTCCGGCGCGCTATCCACGGTCTGGATGGCGCTCATCGGCATCAGCGCCGTCGTGTTCATGGGTGCCCGCCTCTCCGTGTGGGCCCTGGCAGGATCGTTGCTGGGCACCGCAGCCGTGGTCGGTGGCCTCTACTGGGCCACCCGCAACCCCGCCGTACTGAAACGCTGGCTGCGCTTCCTGCCCGCCCGCGTCGCAACCAAAGCCAGCGGCGTCGTCGACCAAGTCGCTGCCATCCAAATGTCACGCCGCCGCTTCACCGCCGCCGCCGCGTTCTCCCTGCTCAACCAGGTTCTCGACCTGGCCGTGCTCTACTTCTGCGCCTGGTCCGTCCTGGGCACCGCACCAGGTTTCGACCCCGGCCTCAACGAAACCTCCGCGATGGGCATCACCCTCGCGTTCATCATGACCAAACTCGCCGGCGCCGCCCAGGTCACGCCCGGCGGCGTGGGCACCGTGGAGGCCATCCTCGTCGGCTCCCTGGTCACCGTCGGCCTCACCCTTGTCGACGCCACCGCCGTCACCGTCCTCTACCGACTCATCTCCTTCGCCCTCATCACCGCCATCGGCTGGGTCGTCCACACGGCGGAGTACGCCGGGCGCGGCTACATGCTGGGCAAGGCGTGAGGTCGGTCCCAGTCTGGCTTGGTCTGGCTGGGTCTGTACCGGTCGCCCGAAAAAGTTCCCCGGCTCGCTTCTGAACTTCTTCCGTTGAACTCGTGAACACCCCAGGTCACGCGGTGCAACACCGGGTAGGAAGGACACAGCGATGACGGTAGTCGTACTGAAGTGGCCAGCACAAAGACTATGGTGAAGCCGAGAATGAACACCCCGGCCGCACCCGCTACCGCCCACTGGCATATGGTGACCACCGTGCCCCCTCGGCGTCGTAGTCGACCTCCCCGCCGACCGCACTGGCCAGATACGACATATACCCGGATACCAGGGGTACGACGCACGGGGAAGCGAACGAGATCAGACCGGCAGCTGCCGCAGCCAGCATGCCGAAACACCGAGGAAGATCATCAGTGGCCCGGTGAGTGGTCTGCAGCGACTCTGCCTACCTCGGCACTCAACCCTGCTGTGGGCGTTACTCGTAGCGAAGCGAGCTGAACATCCCGGTTTCCATGTGATAGGCGTTATGGCAGTGAAATGCCCACTCACCGGGGTTGTCAGCGATCAGGTCGGCGATCATGGTTTCACCGTGGCGGAGAAGGACGGTGTCCTTGCGCAGCCCGCCGCTGCCGGGCAGCGCCCACGTGTGTCCGTGGATGTGCATGGGATGGGGCATCATGGTCCTGTTGCGCATGACCATCCGCAGGCGCTGGCCCTCCTGCACGGTCGCGGAGGAGGATTGGCCGTCGGTGAGAATGCTCCATTCATACGGCATCATCTGCCCGCCCAGGTCGATGCCAACTTCTCGGTCTGGTGTGCCCTCGGGCAGGAGTGCACGGTCTGCAGGCTTCAGAGAGGACAGGAGCAGTCCGGTGGACGACAACTCGGGGAAGTCGACATCGGGGCGGGGGGCCTGGCCGCCGGCGGTGCGGATGACGGCGAAGGCGCGGTCGTCCTTACCCACCGCCAAAGCCGTGAGCGGGAAGACGCCGTCGTCGAGGATGACCTCGACGTCAACACGCTCGCCCATCGACAGGTAGATCGATTCGGTCTCCCTGGGCTGGACAGGGAAGCCGTCGGTGTGGGTGACGGTCATGCGGTGACCACCGAGGGCCACCTTGAAAATGGTGTCACCGCCGGAGTTGATAAACCGCAGGCGGGCCTTGTCGCCCGGGCGAGCCTCGAAGGTCCGGTGAGCACGGGGGATACGTCCGTTGATGAGGTAGTGCGGATACATCACATCGCCGGCATCCCCGCCCAGAACCGGGTCCGGGGTGCCGTGCATCATGTGACCGTGACCTCCCATCCCCTTCTTCCCGTTATGGTCGCCTGAACCCATTCCGGTGAGCTTGTCGAGCTCATCGTCGGGAGTGCCCTGAATACCATCGACCCAGTCGTCGAGCACGATGGTCCACTCGACGTCCTGGTCCTCAGCGTCTTGCGGGTCACGGATGATCAGTGGGGCGTGGAGGCCGCGATCAAGCTGCAGGCCGGTGTGGGAATGGTAGAAATAGGTGCCACCGTGGGGGACTTCAAAAACATAGGAGAAAGACTCGCCAGGTTCAATGGGGTCCTGGGTCATGCCGGGCACACCGTCGGCGGCGTTGTGGAGTGCGATGCCATGCCAGTGGATGGAGGTGCTCTCAGGCAGTTCATTGGTGATATCGACCTGGAGGACGTCGCCGGCGGTGGCCTCAATGGCCGCATCCCCGGTGTCAGAGACGTATCCCCACGTCTTGGCTTCGATGCCGCCGATATCCAGGGAGAGGGGCCGGGCGGTCAGTGTCCGCCGCACCGTCGGCTCACCGAACGCAGTGGGAGTGGGGCGAAGGGAGGAACCTGGTGCCGAGGCAACGGGTCCAGGGTCGCTGGTGCAGGCGGCCACGGCCCCGGTGCCGGCGAGGACGAGCCCGCCGAGCAGAAACTGTCGTCGGGAAAACGCGTTCGTCATGATTTAACCTTCCTGGTGTAAGAATTCAGTGACACGGAGAGACAGGTGCAGGTGAGGACCCTGCTGAGCCATCACGAAAGGCGCAGGTCTGTAACACAGGTGGCACCGTCGTCGGTGGTGGAAAACTCCGTGGTACCGGTACGCCCCTGGTAGCTGACCTCAATCAGGCCGGTGACATCATCGGGAAGCCAGAAGCCAATAAACCCGTTGTCGAAGGTGGTTGTCTCCTCGTCCACCAGCACCTCACCGGTCGACTCATCGGTGATCTTGACCTGGATATCCTCATTGCTGAGTTCCCCCACGCAGGTCGTGAGGCTGTGGTAGAAGCAGTCGTGGGTGGAGTTGAGATAGGGTGCGATCGAGACATACGTCTGATTGTCGGGAAGATCGACCACGACTTCCTGATCACCGCTCGAGAGCTGCAGTTCATCGGGACGCACTGAGGCGATCAGATCCGTGGGGCGCTCAGTGACCTTCTGCCGGTCGAGGTGATCAATGATCTCCACCGCGTCCATGTCAGCCAGGCCATGGGTAGTCAGGAATGTATCTTGGGACACCGTCCCGTCGGCCGTGGGTTCCGGGTCGGCGGTCGAACACCCCGTGAGGGCGAGGGCAAGGGCGGCGGCTGCGATCGCTGCTCGTTTCACGTCAATCTCCTTGGATCGTGGTAACACTGTGAGAAGACACCGCCTCAAGGTCGGTGTCATACCGTTATCTTGCACGGGTGCCTGACGGAGTAGAAATCAAAAACCCTGCTCACAGTCTTATAACAGAGCGAAAAGGGGGTGAATTCAGTGGGCTGGGTCACCACCGGGACACCACCCCACAGCCGTGGGCGATGTCCTTCTACCCGCCCCGGGTATGCGGTGCGGGCAGTGAAATCCCTGGTGACGCCTGCTGAACCGACCAGGGGAGGCGATGCCGCCGGCCCGGGATGGGGCACAGGGGTGTCGGCGATCGAAGAGTGATGTTTGAAGATTTGATGAAGATTCCCCGCCGGGCGCTGCGTGAGGGTGGTATTCCCCCCTGGCCGGCGCGATACTGGGGTCTATGGCTGACCACACACCGACCACCGCCACGCCCCCGGGGCGGGTGCTGGTCGTCGATGATGAACAACCCCTGGCTCAGATGGTGGCCTCCTACCTCATCCGGGCAGGCTTCGATACCCGCCAGGCGCACACCGGCACCCAAGCCGTGGACGAGGCCCGTCGCTTTTCCCCCGATGTTGTGGTGCTGGATCTGGGGCTGCCCGAACTCGACGGCCTGGAGGTATGCCGACGGATCCGCACCTTCTCGGACTGCTACATCCTCATGCTCACCGCGCGTGGCAGCGAGGACGACAAGATCAGCGGTTTGACCCTGGGGGCGGATGACTACATCACCAAACCTTTTAGCATCCGGGAACTGGTGACACGGGTGCATGCGGTGCTGCGCCGCCCGCGCACCAGCACCACCCCACCGCAGGTGACCACCCCCTTGATCGTTGGTGACCTCATCCTTGACCCCGTCGCCCATCAGGTGCGGGTGGGGGAGACGACCGTGGAACTCACCCGCACGGAGTTCGAGCTGCTGGTTGCCCTGGCCCTGCGCCCCGGCCAGGTGCTGACCCGCCACGACCTGGTCACCGAGGTCTGGGGCACCACCTGGGTCGGTGATGAACGCATCGTCGATGTCCACATCGGCAACTTGCGTCGCAAGCTCGGCACCGACACCCGAGGCCGGGGGTTTATCGACACCGTGCGTGGCGTGGGCTACCGGATGGGGCAGCCATGAATCACGGACCCGGCCTGACCTTCCGCTTCCTGGCCGCCCAGGTGTTGGTCGTGGTGATTAGCCTGCTGGTGGCCGCGGCCGTGGCCACGACGGTGGGCCCGCCCCTGTTCCATGATCATATGTTGATGGCCGGCCGGGAGGACCCCTCGCTGGAGCTGTTCCATGCCGAGCAGGCCTACCGGGACGCCAACCTGATCACCCTGGCCGTCGCCCTGCCCACTGCCTTGATCAGCGCCCTACTGGCCAGCCTGTGGTTATCGCGTCGTCTGCGCACCCCCCTGCAGGATCTCACCCGCGCCGCTACCAGCCTGGCGGCCGGTAACTCCCGTACCCGCGTGCCCGCCGGAGAAGCAGGCCCCGAGGTCGCCACCCTGGCGCATGCCTTCAACACCATGGCCGACCGGCTGGAACACACCGAACAGGTCCGCCGCCAGATGCTCTCTGATCTGGCCCACGAAATGGGCACCCCCTTATCGGTGCTCACGGTCTACCTCGATGGTCTCCAGGACGGGGTCGTGGACTGGGATAATGCCAACCACACGATCATGGCTGACCAACTCACCCGCCTGACCCGGTTGATGGAAGACATTGACGATGTCTCCCGGGCCCAGGAACACCGGATCGATTTGGACCTGGCGGAGGAAGAGCTCGGGGATCTGCTCCATACCGCGGCTGCTGCCGCGGGGGAAGCTTATGCTGACAAAGGCGTCGATTTACAGGTCGAGACCATTACGGACGCCGCCCGGGTGCTCGTGGACCGGCAACGCTTCGGCCAGGTGATGAGCAATCTCCTGTCCAACGCGCTACGGCACACCCCGGCCGGCGGGCAGGTCCGGATCAGCGTTCAGCGCCAGGGGGCGTCCACCGCGCTCATCCACGTCGCCGATGACGGCGAGGGCATCCCACCTAGCCAGCTCGGACACATCTTCGAACGCTTCTACCGGGGAGATGCCGCTCGCAGCCGGGACAACGGCGGGTCCGGTATCGGTCTGACCATCTCCAAGGCATTGATCGAGGCCCACGGCGGCACTCTCACCGCCACCTCCCCCGGACCTGGTCGCGGAGCGGTGTTTACCCTCCGCCTCCCGCTGTCCCCTCCCGACAGTGAGGAGGCTGCTCGGTGACCACACCCTGCCCCGCGTGAGGGCAGTGCCCTCCACCCCTTGAAGATATACCCCAGATAGCATCGCCGAATCCCACCGACCAGAAGGAGCTTTCCCATGATCACCTCCCCACCCCGCCTCTTGCCGATGGCCTCCCACGGCTGCAGCTGTTGCGGACCTGCCTCACGTGCCGACACTGCCTCCATCCCTGCCGCCAGCGACTCGTCAGCAGGAGGGTCCTCCTCTAGCTACCAGGTCACCGGTCTGACCTGCGGACACTGCGCGAAAAGCGTGACCCAGGCCCTTCAGGCCCTCCCCCAGGTCGACGACGTCCAGGTCGATCTCGATGCTGGTGGTGTTTCCACCGTCACGGTCACCGGTGTCGCACCTCCGGAGATGGCTCGCCGGGCCATCGAGGAGGCCGGCTACGCCGTCTTATCCTGATCAGTTTTACCCATAATCTCGACCCCGACCGGGTTGAGCGAAAGGAACGTCATGAACACTCCCAACCATTCCGGTGATCACCATGGTGATCACCCTGCTCCGGAAACAGACCACACCTACCACCCGGATCATGCCAGCCACGAACACCACGCAGATGCCGACACCCACGGCCAGGCGATGCCCCACGATCACCCGCACTCCGCCCTGGACGAAGACCACCACGTTCATGGTCACGGCGAACACGCCGGACACAGCACCGCAATGTTTCGGGACCGCTTCTGGTGGTCGTTGATTCTGTCCATTCCCGTCGTTATTTTTAGCCCCATGGTCGCCCACCTCCTCGGCTACCACCTCCCGGCATTCCCCGGATCCACCTGGATCCCCCCGGTGCTGGGCACGATCATCTTCGTCTACGGCGGAACGCCTTTCCTTAAGGGCGGATGGAAAGAACTGAAATCCCGCCAACCCGGGATGATGCTCCTGATCGCCATGGCCATCACCGTGGCGTTTGTCGCCTCCTGGGTCACCACTCTCGGGCTGGGCGGTTTTGACCTGGACTTCTGGTGGGAGCTGGCCCTGCTGGTGACCATCATGCTGCTGGGCCACTGGCTGGAGATGCGCGCTCTCGGGGCAGCATCCTCCGCGCTTGACGCGCTGGCTGCCCTGCTGCCGGATGAAGCTGAGAAAGTCATCAACGGGACCACCCGCACCGTGGCTATCTCCGAGCTGGTCGTCGACGACGTCGTGCTGGTGAGGGCCGGTGCCCGGGTGCCGGCCGACGGAACCATCATCGACGGAGCCGCCGAATTCGATGAGGCGATGATCACCGGCGAATCCCGTCCCGTCTTCCGCGACACCGGTGACAAGGTGGTCGCCGGTACCGTGGCCACCGACAACACCGTCCGCATCCGAGTGGAGGCTACCGGCGGGGACACCGCCCTGGCCGGGATCCAACGCATGGTTGCCGACGCCCAGGAGTCCTCCTCTCGGGCCCAGGCCCTGGCGGATCGGGCGGCGGCATTGTTGTTCTGGTTCGCGCTGATCTCCGCTCTGATCACCGCGGTGGTGTGGACCATCATCGGCAGCCCGGACGATGCTGTGGTGCGCACGGTCACGGTGCTGGTCATCGCCTGCCCGCACGCCCTGGGCCTGGCGATTCCGCTGGTCATTGCGATCTCCAGCGAGCGGGCCGCGAAATCCGGGGTGCTCATCAAGGACCGGATGGCGCTCGAGCGGATGCGCACCATCGACGTGGTGCTCTTCGACAAAACCGGCACTCTGACCGAAGGTGCGCACGCGGTCACCGGTGTCGCAGCAGTTGTCGGCGTCACCGAGGGCGAGCTGCTGGCCCTGGCCGCCGCCGCGGAGGCCGACAGCGAGCACCCCGTGGCCCGCGCCATCGTGGAGGCCGCGGCCGCCCATTCCGAGGCCTCCCGTCGGCAAATCCGTGCAACTGGTTTCAGCGCCGCCTCCGGCCGAGGGGTCCGGGCCACTGTCGATGGCGCTGAGATCCTCGTGGGCGGGCCGAACATGCTGCGCGAGTTCAACCTCACCACCCCGGCCGAGCTCACCAACACCACCAGCGCCTGGACCGAGCGTGGGGCTGGTGTGCTCCATATTGTCCGCGACGGTCAGATCATCGGTGCGGTGGCCGTCGAGGACAAGATCCGCCCCGAATCCCGCGCCGCCGTGAAAGCCCTGCAGGACCGCGGGGTGAAGGTCGCGATGATCACCGGCGACGCCCAGCAGGTGGCCCACGCGGTCGGTCAGGACTTAGGCATTGATGAGGTCTTCGCCGAGGTCCTGCCCCAGGACAAAGACACCAAGGTCACGCAGCTGCAAGACCGAGGTTTGAGCGTGGCCATGGTCGGTGACGGTGTCAATGACGCCCCCGCTCTGACTCGCGCAGACGTCGGTATCGCCATCGGTGCCGGCACGGATGTGGCCATGGAATCTGCCGGGGTGGTCCTAGCCAGTGACGACCCGCGGGCAGTGCTGTCGATGATTGAGCTGTCCCAGGCCAGCTACCGCAAGATGATCCAGAACCTGATCTGGGCCTCTGGCTACAACATCCTCGCCGTGCCGCTGGCCGCCGGCGTGCTCGCACCGATCGGGTTCGTGCTGTCCCCGGCAGTGGGTGCGATCTTAATGTCTGCCTCGACCATCGTGGTGGCCCTGAACGCCCAGCTGTTGCGCCGCATTGATCTCGATCCGGCTCACCTGGCTCCAACCGAGTCGAAGGAGGAACGCACCACGCCTACTCCGGCATCCACCGCCGTCCACTGATCCACCGCTTCTCTCCACTGCCCCCATATGGCCCTGAAAGACCCCACCATGAGGGGCACCCCTGTTCTTTCCGCTCTCGCCGTGGCCTCCACCCTGGCGCTAGCCGCCTGCGGTGAGGCCACCGAGTCAGGCAACACCGATGCCTCCACCTCAGCCACCACCGCGGCGACGACTGAGGCGGACCGGGAGATCTCCGCCGATCACGACGACACAGACATCATGTTTGCCCAGATGATGATCCTGCATCACCAGCCGGTCCCCTCGGGAGGATTACTACACTCCTATTGCGACACTTTGCGGTTTTACCGGGGGCGGTAGGCAGGAAACGCAAATCTGTTCACAAATTCACTAAGCGGGTTTTGCGGCACCGACCAGCGGCCTACCGACGCAACCAGGCACCGGGTTAGACTGTCTGACATGATTAAAAAACCGTACGCAATTGCTGCTGACTACGTTGCCATCGCCGCGTTCGCGCTGCTCGCGCGCATCGCTCACCAGACCGAAGAGATGCCGCTGAACTTCTTCGGCTGGCTGGAAACCTTCCTACCGTTCGCGGTCGGGCTGGGGTTGGCGTGGCTGGCCACCCGCAAGGACAAGGGGTGGCTGATTTGGCTCATCACGATCGTGGTCGGACTGATCATCTGGGGCTTCTACCGCCACAAGTTGCCGCATTACTCGTTCGTGATCGTGGCGAGCAGCATGTCGGCGCTGCTCATGCTCGGATGGCGCGGTGCAGCGAAACTGATTCTGAAGCGGCGTTAGCTCGACAGCCAACCCATGTTGGCGAGGAAGTCGCCGCCTTGGAGGGCGTAGACCATCCACACGAGGTGGTTGATGATGTCTCCGGCGATGTCGAGTGCAGAGGAAAGCATGAAATTCTTCTCCTTATGTGTTTTAGAGGGGACTGATGGTGTGCTTCTTCGGCAGGTCTTGCTCTTGTTTGGTGGCAAGTTGGCGAAGGGCGCGTCGTAACGAGATGCGGGTTTGGGACGGCTCGATCATCGAGTCGATGAACCCGCGTTCGGCTGCGACGTATGGGGAGGTCATGGTTTCGTCGTAGAAGTCCATGAACATCTTCTTCATCGCCTCGCGCTGAACGGGGTCCTCGATGGCGGCGAGCTGCTTGCCTTGGATCATGACGACGGCGGCGGAGGAGCCCATGACGGCGATCTGGGCGGTGGGCCAGGCGAGGTTGATGTCGCCGGTGAGGTTCTTAGAGCCCATGACGGCGTAGGCGCCGCCGTACGCTTTGCGCACGATGAGGGTGACCTTCGGCACGGTGGCCTCGACGACGGCGAACGCGAGTTTGGCGCCGCGGTGGATGAGGCCTTCGCGCTCCTGGTCGACGCCGGGCAGGTAGCCGGGCGTGTCCACGACGAAGACGAGGGGGATGTTGTATGCGTCGCAGGTGCGGATGAAGCGTGCGCCTTTGTCGGCGGCGTCGGCGTCGATGCATCCGGCTTGGTACATGGGGTTGTTGGCGACGAAACCGACGGTGCGGCCGTCAATGCGGCCGAAGGCGCAGATGAGGTTTTCGGCGTAGCCGGCTTGGATTTCGACGAGGTTCTCGTCGTCGCCGAGTTGCACGAGAAGGTCCATCATGTCGTAGCCGGCGTTGGTGTCGTCGGGCATGAAGGTGTCGAGGGAGGAGTCGTCGAGGTCTTCGTCCTCGGGGGCCCATTCGACAGGGGCTGGGTCGAAGGTGGACGTCGGCAGGTGGGCGAGGAGGTCGCGGACGTAGTCGAAGGCTTCTTCTTCGGAGCCGACGACGGCCTGAATGTTACCGGACTGTTCCTGCACTCGGGCGCCGCCGAGTTCGGCGGAGGTGATGTCCTCGCCGGTGACTTCGCGGATGACGTTGGGGCCGGTGACGTACATTTCGGACTGGCCGTCGACGGCGACCACGAAGTCGGTGGTCACGGGCGCGTAGACGGCGCCGCCGGCGGATTTGCCCAGCATGATGGAGATCTGCGGGCTGCGGCCGGACAGCGGGAGCTGGCGGCGTGCGATCTCGGAGTACATGGCCAAAGAGGTCACGGCGTCTTGGATGCGGGCGCCGCCGGAGTCCTGGATGCCGATGACGGGGCAGCCAATCTTGATGGCGAACTCCATCACCTCGACGACTTTGCGGCCGAAGGTGACGCCGACGGAGCCGCCGTAGACGGTTTTGTCGTGGGCGTAGATGGCGACGGGGCGGCCGTCGATGCGCCCGTATCCGGTGACGACGCCGTCGGAGTAGACGGCCTTGTCGTCGCCGGGGGTGCGGGCTAGGGCGCCGATTTCGACGAAGGAGCCTTCGTCGAGAAGCGCGGCGATGCGCTGGCGCGGGGTGGTGTTCCCGGCGTCGTCGCGGCGCTTCCTGGAGCGCTCGGAACCGGGGTCCTGCGCTTTTTCTAGACGTGCACGCAGGTCAGCGAGCTTTTCTGCGCTAGTTGCCATTATCAATCCATTCGTTCATGTGCTTGCCCACGATGCCAATCGCGGGCTCGTCAACTACTGCCAAATGGTCGCCCGGCAGGTGGACGATCGTCAAATCCTTCACGATAGCGCCCCAGCCGCCGTCCTCGTCAATGTGGGCGTAGGCCGGCTCGAGGGTGATCGCGCCGTCGTGCATGCGCTCGGCGCGGAACAGCAGCACCGGCACCTGCACGTCTGCCCAGCGGGCGAAGTCGAGGCGGTTGAGGATCTGATTATCGACGAAGGACGCGCGCTGGTGTTCCAGCACACCGGCGGCGAGCCCGTGCTCGGATGCATCGGTGGTGGCGAGGAATTCCGCCAGCATGTTGAGCACCGCGTCCTCCCCTGCCGTCTCCAGCAGGTCGAAGGGCACCGGGAAGTCCAGCCCGTAGGTGTCCTTGGCAAACTTGGCGTAGCGCTCCCAGCGCGCCTTGGTCTCCTCCGGGGTGTCGGGGGCTGGCTCGGACGGCTGGGTGGTGTCCAGCAGCGCGATGTACGCGATGCGGTCGTTGCCCAGCTGGTGCGCCACTTCGTAGGCGAGCGCGCCGCCAAAGGACCAGCCCGCGAGCACGACCTTACCCTCGGGTGCGATGCGGTTGATGTCTTCAACGTAGGCCGCGGCGCGCTCTTCGAGGGTGCCCTCGAGTCGCTCGACGCCGTACACCGCGACGTCATCTTCTAATCGACGAGCCAACGGCTGGTACACCGCACTGGACCCACCGGCCGGGTGGAACACGAACACGGGCGGCTTGGTGGTGTGCTCTGGTTGCTGCAGCACGCGGATGTTGCCCTCGACCTCGGTTTCGAGGCCCTCGCGCACGATGTCGGCGAGCGGCTCGAGCGTTTCGGCGTCCTTGACCTGCTCCGCGGTCACGGTGATGCCGGAACGCTCGCTCAGGTGGTTGGCGATGTTCTCGGCCTGCGCGTCGTCGATGGCGGGCAGCTCGGAGGTCACGCCTGCCGCAGCGGTGCCGGTGAACTTGGCCCACGCGCCGAAGACCATGCGTTCGGAGGCGTCGCGGGGTGCGACGCCGACGCCCTGGGCGCCCTCCGACTTCTCGGTGGGTTCGGCAGCGGCTTCGGCTGGCTCAGCGGCAGCATCAGCGGTCTCAGACTGCACCCCGGCGACCGCGTCCTCGACGATGCGGATGACGTCGGCGACGGAGGCGTCGCGAAGCGTTTGTACTGGCAGTGGCGGGATCTGGAAGTCGTTCTCCACGCGGTTCTTGATGCGCATGCCCATCAGGGAGTCCAGGCCGAGGTCGATGAGCGGCAGCTCGTCGGGGAGGTCCTCGGCGTCGTAGCCCATGGACTCGGACACGATGGAGCGCAGGCGCTGCGCGACGGACTCGCCGGAGTTCGGGTCCCAACGGATGGCGTCGACGTCGGCGAGCTCCTCCACGGCCGGCGCGGCGTCACCAGTAGCCTCAGCTATTGAGTCCTCTTCAACAGCACCGCCAAGGTCGAGCGCGGTAGCGAAGCCCTCCGCAAGCAGCGTGTCCTCGTGGAACACCTTCACGCTCACCCCGCCGAGCGAGGTCGCCGCGATGGTGGTTACGTCGCCCTCTGCAGGCAGTACGTCGTGGTCCTCGTAGGCCACCACCCGGGAGCCGGGCAGGACTTCGGCGGCGACGGCGTCGATAATCTGGTGCGGGCTAAACAGCGTGTCCGCGGCCGTCGAGTACGCGACCTGACCCTCCGGCAGGCGCACCTTCGCGCCGAGCAGCGAGGTGTGCGCGGAGGCGGGGCGCGCGTCGGTCCAGAACTCGGAGCGCTTGAACTGGGTTAGTGGGGCGTCGATACGCGGGCCGCGGCCGTAGAACGCGGTGAAATCGACGGCGGTGCCGGTGACGTAGAGCTTCGCGGCGAGGTCCAAAATGGACTCCACCTCGTCGACCTTGCGCTTGCAAGTGAACAGCAGCTGCGCGTCCGGCTTGCCCGAGGCGAACGCGGTGTTCATCAGGCCCATGATCGCCACCGGGTTCGGTGCGACCTCCACGAGCGTGGTGTAGCCCTCGGCGAACGCGGTCTCGGTGGCCTGCTGGATGTAGACCGGCTGACGCGTCATGCGCAGGAAGTATTCGTCGGTGTGCACAACCTGGCCCGGCTGGTACACCACACGCTCGTCGACGCTGCTCAGCAGCGGGATCCGCAGCGGGTGGGCCTCAATGCCGGCGATCTGCGCGGCCAAGTCACCCAGGATCGGGTCGAGCGCACTCGTGTGCCCGGCGCCGCGCACGCGCATCAGTCGTGCGAACTTGCCTTCGCCTTCCAGCTTCTCGACGAGCCCCTTCACCGCACCAACGGGACCGCCGACGGTGAGCATGCCAGGCCCGGCGAACACGGCCGCTTCGACGCCCGTGCCCTCCAATTGATCAGCACTCAATTCGACGACGGCCATGGCGCCCTCGGCATCGGTGTCGGCGGTGAGCGCTTCGCCTTCACCCATCAGGCGGGCGCGGTGGCACGCGATCACCATCGCGTCCTTCGCGCTGATGCCGCCGGAGGCGTAGCCCGCGGCAATCTCACCCATGGACATGCCCATCACGGCGGCCGGGCGGATCCCGGCGGCGTCCAGCATGTCGGTCAGCGCGATCTGGTAGGCGGTCACCGCGACCTGGCCGGTCTCGGTATCGTAGGTCAGCCCGTCGTCCTCGATGATTTCGATGATGGACCAGCCGGCCTCGAACTGGACGATGGAGTCCAGCTCACGCATCCGCTGCGCAAACAGCGGCGAAGATGCCATGAGCTGCTTCGCCATCTTGCGGTGCTGGGAGCCGAAGCCGGAGTACACAAACACCGGGCCGAGCGCGTTCGGCGAATCCGCCACGGCGATACCGGGGCCGACCTTGCCCTCGGCGACCTGGCGCAGCCGTTTGACGGCCTCCTCGGTCGTTGCGGCGGTAACCACCGCGGCGGAACGGCCATGGTTACGCAGCGCTAACGACCGCGCAAAAGGAATAAGGTCCGCGTCGGGGCGTCCCCCGAGCGCGTCGGCAAGCCCGGCTGCTGCGGTCTTGCGGCGCGAGGTCAGCAGGCCGCTGACGGGCAGGGCGGCCGTCGATACGCCGGTGAGCGCCTCGGGGCGCTGCGGTGCTGCTTCGTAGTCGGCGGGGTCGAACTCCTTGACCACGACGTGCGCGTTCGTGCCGCCAAAGCCGAAGCCGGAGACACCCGCCACGCGCTGGCCGGAGTACTGCGGCCACTCGCGCGGGTCCTCGACGACCTCAAGATTGTTGGCGTCGAAGTCGACGTAGCGGTTCGGGCCGGCGAAGTTCGCCATCGCAGGGATCGTGTCGCGCTGCAAGGCTTGGACGACCTTGATGAGTGCCGCCACGCCCGCGGCCGACTCCGAGTGGCCAATATTCGATTTCGCGGACCCAAGCAGCAGCGGCTGGCCAGCCTCGCGGCCGGTGCCGCAGACCTGCCCCAGCGCGGTCGCCTCGATCGGGTCGCCGAGGATGGTGCCGGTGCCGTGGGCCTCCACGAGGTCAACGGTGCGCGGGTCCACGCCCGCGTCGGCGTACGCCTGCTGCAACACGTCTACCTGGGCCTCCGGGTTCGGGGCGGTCAGGCCGTTGGAGTGGCCGTCCGAGTTGGTGGCGCTGCCCTTGATCACGGCGAGGATGTCGTCGCCGTCGGCGATGGCGTCCTCCACACGCTTGAGCACGATGAACCCGGCTGCTTCCGAGCGGACGATGCCGTCCGCGTCATCAGAGAATGCGTGGATCTTCCCGGAGGGCGAAATCACGCCCAGCTCCGAGAACATCAGGGAAGCGAACGGGTTAGCCAGGATGTTCACGCCGCCGGCGAGGGCGACGTCGGCTTCGCCCTCACGTAGCGCGCGCACCGCGTGGTGCACCGACACCAGCGAGGAGGAGCAGGCGGTGTCCACGTTCATGGACGGGCCACGGAAATCGAAGGCGTAGGAGATCCGGTTCGGGATCACCGCGCTGGACGCGCCGGTCAGCGCGTACGGGTGCGCCTGCGCCGGGTCAGCGCCCATGAGCATGCCGTAGTCGTTATTCGAGGAACCGACGAACACGCCCACGCGCTGCCCACGCAGCGAGTCGGCGGGGATGTGGGCGTCCTCAAGCGCCTCCCAGGCGACCTCCAGCATGATGCGCTGCTGCGGATCGATATTCTTCGCCTCCAGCGGGGACAGGCCAAAGAACTCGTTGTCGAAGGCGGCGATGTCGTCGAGGTAACCGCCGTCGGTGGCTTCCTCGCGCATCTTGGTGCGCAGGAACGGATCCGAGTTGTACTCGGACCAGCGGCCCTCCGGCAGCGGGCCGGTCGTGACCTCGCCTGCGGCGAGCAGCTCCCAGTACTCGTCCACGTTATTCGCGCCCGGGAACCGCCCGGCCGTGCCGACGATGGCGATGTCGTGACCCTTCGCCTCCACGTCGCGGCCGGTGGCGACGACGTTCGACGCCGCCGGGGCGTCAGCGGTCAGCGCGTGGGCCAAGGCAGCGATCGTCGGGTACTGGTAGGCCACGGTGGGGTCAATGCGTCGGCCCAGTAGCTTCTCCAGTTCCCCGGAGAGAACCACTGCGTCGCGGGACGAGAGCCCGTAGGACTCAAACGGGGTGGTCGCGTCAACGCTTTCCACACCGGTCGTCTCCGCAACCCACTGTTGCAGCCACTGGATCAATGCATTCTCACTCATAGCATCCAACCCTATCGGTCGTGCCTTTCTTTTCGTTATCAGCCTTGGTAGTTCTTCGCGTTGACCTGGCGCGCAATCTTGCCTGAGGAGGAACGCGCGATCTCGTTCGGCGCGTAGAAGCGGATGTCCGACGGCGCCAGCCCGTGCTTCGCGGTCACGGCGGAGCGGATCGCCGCGATGGCGTCTGCATCACCGTCCGGGGTGGCGGTGTCCGCGCGCTCTACCAGCAGCACCAGCTTTTCGACGTCCTCCCCCGGCACCGCAAACGCAGCCACCGAATCTTTACGCACGTGTTCGCTGGCCTCCATGACGGTGGCCTCGATGTCTTGCGGGTAGTGGTTACGTCCTGCGACCACGATGAGGTCCTTGACGCGGCCGGTGATGTAGAGGTGGCCGTCGAGAAGCGTGCCGAGGTCCCCTGTTACCAGCCAGCCGTCCTTCGGCAGGCCTTCCTGGAGCGTGGCGCCGATGGTGTTGCCGAAGGTGTCGGCGGTGTCGCGCGCGCGGTCCTGGTAGCCGAGGGCGATGTTCGGGCCGTGTGCCCACAGCTCGCCGATGGTGCCAGGCGCGACCTCGTCGTGGGTCTGCGGGTCGACGACGGCGAAGTGCATCCATGACACCGGCTGGCCGTTGGAGGCCATCACAACGCCGCCATCTGTCTCTACCGCAAGCCCCTCGGTGAGCTTGTCACGGTCGAGGGTGACGAACTTGGGGCGGTCCGGGGTCTGCGGGGTGGAAACGAGCAGGGTCGCCTCCGCGAGCCCGTAGGAGGGGCGCATCGCTTTGCGGTCCAGGTTGAAGCCCTCGTAGGCCGCAATGAAGCTGTCGACGCTCGGCTTCGTCACCGGCTCAGAACCGATGACGAGGGCGTCGAGGACGGACAGGTCCAGGTCCTGCGGCGCGTGCCCGACGGCACGAGCGCACAGCTCGAGCGCGAAGTTGGGCGCCGCGGTGAAGACGTGGATGTCCTCCGGGTCGCTCTCGCAGCGACCGAGGCGTTCCACCCAGCGCATCGGCTGCTGGATGAAGTCACGCGGGGTGAATAGCTCGAACTCGCTGCCAAGGATGATCAGCATCATCGAGATGATGATGCCCATGTCGTGGTGCAGTGGCAGCCAGCACGGCACGCGCATCGGCTGTTCCAGCTTCGCCGCCGTATAGATCTGGATGACGTTAGACACGATGGACTCGTTGGTGAGCATCACGCCTGCCGGGTTGCGGGTGGAGCCGGAGGTGTACTGCAGGAAGGACACATGGTCCGACGTATCGACGTCCCCCTCCACCTGTCCGGCCACCCAGCCGGCAGCGAGCGTGTCCGGCAGCGCGTCGACCGCGATGATGCGCGGGCGCTCCTTGCCCGGCAGCTCCGCGAAGAAGGCGCGCACTGCTGGTGCGCCCTGCTTGTTAGTGAGTACCACGTTGGCCTCGGCGTCGGCGAGGACGGCGCGCAGGTGGCCTTCGTGGCCTGGCTCGGTCGGGTCGTAGAGCGGCACCGGGATCTGGCCAGCGTACATGGCACCCATGAATCCGAAGATGTACTCAGGGCAGTTGCCCGCCAGGATGGCCACGCGGTCCCCCGGTGCGCCGATCTGCTGCAGGCGCGCCGCTACCGACTTGATCCGCGTGTTCACTTCCGCGCGCGTGAACGTACGCAGCGCCCCGTCCGGGTCCGCGGAGTAGTCCCACGAGCGGATATTGATGGTGTCTGTCGCACCGGCCTGTGCCGCCGCCCCGTAGAGCATCTCGGTCAGGGCCGGGATGGTGAAGTTCGGCGGGAGTTTGATCTGGCCGGTCTCGTCAATAAACCGCTGAATCAGTGCTTGGAGATCCATGGGCACTCCTTGTAGTCAGGTCCTAGAATCTAGTTAGTTTCTAGAAAGAATCAATTACGGACATTGCCCAATCTACAGCCCATTGCGGCGTAGTGGTACCCGGAATCACATCCGGGTTCGAGGCATACATCGCGTGATTGCCGTTAGCCAGCAACAACGCAGCCGCGCGATCCACAGCATTTCCGACATTCTGCGGCGCGTCACAGATCGAATCGTTCGGCGCACAAATCTCGTACGCGCGATCAGCCACCTGTCCGAAACCGCCCGGCCGCGCGCCGGTCATCGTTGCGCCTGGCGTCGCCGCGCTCACAACCATCTGCAGTGGGCGCAGCGCAATCTCAGCGCCAACACCACGCAGTTCAACACCAGGGTTCACGCCGACGCCGTTCTCACGACGCCCGTCCGCAATCATCAACGAGCCCAGCAGGCGCTCCGGCGGCAACGCGTGCGTACCCGCGCCAATCTGGCTCGTAATATCGCCCGCAATCACCGCGCCCTGGGAGAAACCAGCCACGATGAACTTCGTCTTCGAGCACTGCTCCGCCACAAACGCGATCTCGCCGTTCGCGCGCGCCGTGCCCTCAGCACGGGAGTCGTCGTAGCTCATCTCGTTGCGGCCCTGCGGCGTCTGAATGTTCCGGAACTGCGCCGTGTACGGCACCGTGAACACGCGCACCTGGTCAATCGGGTAGCGCTCCTGCAGCGGGTTCGTAATCGACAGCATGAAGCTGTTCGGGTTCGCCTGCGGGGCGAAGGGGTCGTCGTCAATTGACGATTCCCACGTACCCGGAATCGAGACGAACTCCACCGAGGGGCACCAATCCGGCTCCTGGCGAGCCTCCGTCGACGTGCCCGGCTCACCCGGCTCAACGACACTCGGCCCGTCCTGGTTCTTGAGCCACTGGAATACCCCCAGCCCAATCGCCGCGAGCACCACAATGACCGCAGCTACAACGCCTGCTCTGCGCATATTACTCCCTTACTTGCACAGCTTGGACTGCGCGGTTTCACCAATCAGCGCCGCCACGGCATTCGCATCCAAATCGGTGCGGCGCTGCTCTACCAGCTGCCCCGCAACCGCATCGCGCGTCACGGAGTCACCATTGCACACCGTCGCGCCCGTCGCCGTCAACTGATCCTCGACGCCCTTCACATTCACGCCGCTTTGCTGCAGCTGGTCAAGGAACGCCTGCTCTTTCGGGCTAAACGTCGGCGCCTGCTCCGGAATCGAGGTCACCTCACGCGCCGGCTGATCCGCCGGGCCCTGGTTTTTCGACGCCGGCTTCGCTCCCTCCGACGACGTCGCCTTTGCAGTGCCAGACGCCGACGACGTTGCCGTCGGCGGGGCCTGCGTCGCCGTTACGTCATCGCTTTCCACCGTCGTGCCACCGCAGGCCGCCAGGCCCAACGCGAGGCACAGGCTTGCGCTCGTCAGCAGTCGCTTCATCGCCGCTCCTTACTTCCGCTCGCGGACCACGCCGTTGACCTGCTCCAGCGTTCCGTGCTGGAAGTCAATCACCAGGCCACCGGCAGGGATTTCGCGCATGTCCGAGGTCGGCCAGCCCATCGCGCCCTGCTCGTAGCCGCGCTTGCCCCACTCCTCGAAGATGTCGCCGTAGAGCACCACGTGTGCGCCGGTCTCTGGCGACCAGTAGATGTTGCCCTTCTCGAACTGCTGGAAGAACCCTCCGCGGATCGCGATCTCGTTGCTCTTCGGGTAGCCCAATGCGCTCGTCGCCGTGCCCAGCTCGCCGTACTTCTCAGCGATCGCGCCGTGGACAATGTTGTGGCTCTTGTCCGGGTTGCGGGTCAGGAACCCGCCCTGGAACTTCTGCACGTAGCCCTTGCCCACCTGGTTCGCCTCAGCAACCGGGTACTTCAGGTCGCCCGTCTCGTAGCCGTTCTCGCCCCAGGCCTTGAACATGTCGCCAGGGATAGCGTAGGCGCCAGTCTGCGGCGTCCAGTAAATCGAACCGTTCTCGAAGTGCACGAAGCGGCCAACGCCGTCTGGCGTCTTGGTCTCACCGGTGGTCGGGAAGCCGAGCCAGCTCGACGCGCCACCCAGGCCGCTGTACTTCGCCAGGATCGCGCCGAACAGCGGGTACGCACCCGTCTTCGGGGACCAGAACGCGGTACCACCACGGAAGTCCTCGGCCTTGCCCTTGCCGTCAGCGACGTCGTACTCGTTATTCACGCAGCTACCGATCACACCAGACTTCGTCGCCTCAGCGATCGCGCCCACCGGGCTACAGTCCGAACCGCGGTCAGCCTCCGCCAACGCCAACGCATTCGCGATGTACGGCCAGGCCTGCGTCATCTCAAACTGCCAGTACTCCCACGAGTGCACGCCCGACGGACGGAACTTCACAACCGGCTTCACCGGCGTCCGCGACGCGTAATCGACGAAGGTCTGCGTCGACAAGCGAGAAATCACCTCAAGCCCGACACCAGCCGGGTTCGCAGCGCTCTTCGCCACCGACTCCGGGTTACCAAAGTCATCGCGGCCCGAGCCCGAGGACACGTACACCGTCATGTCCTTCAACGCCTCAATGCCAAGCTTCGGGTCGTGGTCAATCCAGTCCTGCGAACCAGCCGGGCCCCACATCGCCTCCGAGTCGTAGCCGCCCGCATCCATCTGCGCGGCCTTAATCGCCGTCGGCATACCCGTGGTTGTGGTGTCCAAGTAACCAGAGAAGGAACCCACGAACTTGAACAGGTGCGGGTTACGCTCCGCCAGGTTAATCGCGGCAGTACCACCCATCGAGATACCCACCACGGCACGGCTATCATTCGAGCGGAACTCGTTATTGAGCACCGGGACGAGCTCCTTCGTCAAGAAGGTCTCCCACTTGTAATTCTTCCCGTTGTTCGGGCGCTGCCAATCCGAATAGAACGAAGACTCACCACCAACCGGCAGGATCACGTTCACGTTCTTGTCAGCGTAGAACTGCTCAATATTCGTCTCGATGGTCCAGCCATTCTCATCATCACGAGCACGCAGACCATCCAGCGCCCACACCTCAGGGAACTTCGCCTGCGGATTCGAGTGCCAGTCACGCGCCAGCAGGATCTGCACCTGCATCAGCTGCTCCGGCATCGCCGCCGAACGAATAAACACAGCCACGCGGCGGTTCGTCAACCACTCAATGCGGTCCACGCTCACACCTTCAGGCAGGCCCGGGATCTGCGGGTTCTTATCAACCTCAATCGGCGTCCGCTTCGGCGGGTCCGACGGCCGAATATTATCCGACAGCCCACCACGGTTACTCGACAGCGGCAACGACGACTGCGCCGCAGCCGACGTCGACAACACCGGAACTAACGACGCCACCATCGGCACCGCCGCCGCAACAATCGCAGCCTTCTTCATCCGATTCATAGGGGAACGGGTCTCACGCATGAATTTCCTGCCTCAACTCTTCTTCTGGGCTTTTGCCATTTTTTGGGTGTGCACAACCAGCGCCGCGTGCTCTACAGCCAACTCCGAGGGTTCCCCTCCCCCGGAATCAACCAGCGACGGCGCTAACAAATCACTCTAAAGGTTAAGTATGCCTTGAGAGTTTAGCCACCAGACACGCCGGAGCGCCACCAAGATATTTGGCTTGTGGATGGGGTGTGTGCACCAAATTCCCTCGGCGAGAGTCAGCGACCTGGGCGTTTGCAGATCAGCGCACGAGAATCCAGGAATTTGGTGTCAGGCCAGGTGGGGTGCGCACCACATTCCCGCATGCAAGTCCGGCGACCTGGACAAACGTAAAACCCACCCACTGAAATGCTGGAATTTGGTGCAGGGTCGAGCGGGGAAGTGACAAAGGACGCATCCCCAAAAGTGCTGGACATTCAAACCTGCAGGTAGATAAAGAGCTATATATATTAGGGTGCGTCTTTTGTCACTGACACCCCGAGCAAGCGCACCAAATTCCGTCCCGCGAGCCGCACCACCTGGGGAAACGCAAAACCCGCCCACCAAATCAAGGAATTTGGTGCGCGGGAGCCAAGAAGTGCAAGGGCCAAAAACTACCAGGCGTTCATCACGTTGAGGATGCGAGGCTTCGTGTACTCAAGCTGCTGGCCGAACTGTTCCCAGTTGTGCAGGCCAACAGGTGTGAACACGGCGGTGTGCTTGACGCCGGTGGCTGTGGCCTTGGCGCTCCACAGGCGTGTGGTGAAGTTCGCGACCATCTCCAGCGCGATGCCGGCGGCCTTGTGCTGTGGCAGGTAGCGGTCGTCGCGTGCGGATGGAGTGCCGCTTCCGGCGGAGACGTAGACGTCGCGGCCCCGCAGGTTACCCATGTTCAGGAATGGGTCGTTCTCGTAGCGGCGGGGATCAAAGATGGAGCCCCACATGGCGTTGAGGTTGTAGAGGCCGCCGTCGAGAAGTGCGAGACGCAGCGCGGTTTGGGCGCCGGGGATGGTGGTGGTGAGGTAGCCGGAATAGGACAGCACCTGGCGGAACTGCTGCGGGTGCAGCGCGGCGAGGTTGATCGCGGCGGTGCCGCCCATGGACAGGCCGAGGATGGAGTTGTTCGTCGGGGATACGCCGAAGTGGCGCTGCAGGTATGCGGGCAGCTCCTTGGACAGGAAGGTGTCCCACTTGTAGGTGACGGGGCTGTTGAAGTTGTAGGTGGCTGGCGCGTTCCAGTCGGTGTAGAAGGAAGACTGGCCGCCGACCGGCATCACGAGGGTGATGTTGTGGTTGACGAAGGTGCGTGCTGCGTTGACGTCTTGGACCCAGGCGTTGGTGCGTTCGGTGGCGCGGAGGCCGTCGAGCATGTAGAGGCCGGCGTTGCCGCCGCGCTGAGCGGGCTGGATCTGGACGGTGATGTGGCGGCCCATTGCTGGCGACCAGACGGTGCAGCGTTGTACCCAGTAGCCGACGCGGTCCCATTCGCAGGTGCCGGTGGAGTCGGGGCGCAGCCAGTCACGGTTGGCGGCTTGTGCTTGGGGGGCGGCGACGATCATCGACAGCGCGGTCAGGAGCGCTACCACTAGGCCCATGAGTCCGTGGCGGTTCTTCATACAGCGTTTCCCTTTCTCAGCAGTTTGCTACCAAACTACACGGGTACCGCTATGGATACCCAAATCCTCGCCTTGGCTGAGCCGTGCCTGTTCGTCGTCTGTGAGGTAGCTGAGGTAGGTGGAGGGGTCGTCGGAAAGCTGGAGGGTTCGGCCGTTACCCAGCGAGTATTTGATGTTCTTCCAGAAGCGTTCGCGGCTCATTGGCTCGCGGGACGTGGCGAGCAGCTCGGCTATTTCGGGGCTACGGAGTGCGGCGCGGGCTTGGCGCGCTTCCTCCTGGTCGATCCACTCGGGAACCTTTGAGAGGTCGACGGCCGTGTCCGCAACTTGCCATTCGGCGGCGAGCTGCTTGTCGTGCCCGACGCGCCCTTCGGGGTCGCGCGGCATACGGGCCGCGAGCGGCGTCGCAAGTCCGACGGTGTCGAGGACGCGGACGTCGAGAGGCGCGTTCATGCTGGTCATGCCGAGGTTGATCAGGTAGAGCGACAACTGGTAGGCCTGCAAGTTACTGTCTGCGTCGGGGACGCGGGGGCGCGGGTACCAGGAGTAGAGCTCCGGGTCGCGGCTGATAAGCCCCGGTGCGATTTGGGCGGCGTGGGCGTCGCGGGCCTCGATGACAGCGTCTGTGTAGTTCGTCATGAGTTTCGAGCCCAGGAAGTCTTCGGCGTAGCGCGGCGGGTTGTCTGGTTCGCGGTTGACGGCCATCGTCCAGAACTCGCGCTCGTCAACGATGCCGAGCTCTTTCGCCGTCCTGCTGTGGATGTCCTCGTCGAGCGGGTGAGCACGCACCACAATTATCGACGCCCACACCACCAACACCAGCGCAACCACCACGTTGAGGCGCGTCAGCGGGGCGGCCATCACCGGCAGCAGCAGCGCGAAGAGCGGCAGCAGCCACATGCGCCCGTGCATGAAGTCGCCGCCGACGCGTAGCACGTACAGGATGTGGATCAGCGCGCACCCCACGACGAGCGCCACGATGGCGGCGCGACGTCCGGTGACGAGGAGGCGTCGTAAAGAAATAAGGAGTACCGCGATGACCAGCAGGAGCGGCAGGTACAGCGCGTAGGGCCCGATGAAGTCCCAGGCGTATGTGGCGCCGTCGGCCCACTCGCTGCCGGAGGCGGACTTGGCCACCGCGGTGTGCGGGGTGAGCAGGCCGTAGTAGCCCATGCGGAAGATCTGGTACGCGGCGGGCACGGGCAGCGCGGCCGCCAGGATGCCGAGCGTCTTGCGCGGCGAGTACACCAGCAGGACGAGGCCGGTGAGACCGCCGTAGAGCGCGAGCTCTGGGCGGACCAGCCACGACAGCCCGCACCAGAAGGCCAGCCAGTAGCCGACCACGGGGGCGGCGAGGCGTGCGGTGCCACCCGCCCACTGGACGAGCAGCGCCCACCACGCGGCCAGCCACAGCAGGGACAGGCCCCACTCAAGGCCGGAGGTGGCGAAGTCGCGCGCGGGCGGCAGGGCGAAGTAGACCAGGATGCCCAGCGGCACCACCGCCGCGGAGCGCCAGAACCTGCCCGCAGCGTAGGTGGCCAGCACCGCCGCGACGACCGTGCACAGCAGCGCGAGCCACATCGCGATGGTTTCCAGGCGGGCGTCGCTGACCATCGCGAACGCGATGATCAAGTACTGCCACAGCGTGGAGGTGTTCGCCTCCACGCGCTCACCGGCATTGAAGACTGGGCCATTGCCGGCCAGCAGGTTGCGCACGGTGCGCAGGACGATGAGGCCGTCGTCAGACATCCAGCGCCTGGTCCACCCACCCCAAAATGCGAACACGCCCGCAATGGCGCACGACAGCAGCAGCGTCACCCGGGCGTTGATCTTCATTGCGCCAATGTTACTAAGCCAGCGCTGGCACCACGTAAACTGCCAGCACAATGCACAGGATCCAGGCCGCGGCCAGCATCTGCAGCACGCGGTCTTCCAGGGCAATCTCGTCAGGCGCGCCGCCGTGACCACCGTCAACCTTCGCGGCGTAGCGCAGGATCGCGATCACAAACGGCACCATCGAGATCTGGTACCAGACCGCGGCCGCGCCCTCGACCGAGTTGGAGAGCTGGAAGCCCCACAGGGCGTAGCTCATCACGACGGCGGTCGCGGACAGGGTCCACACGAAGCGCAGGTAGGTGGCCGTGTAGCCCTCCAGGGCCTTGCGGATCTTCGCGCCAGTCTCCTGCGCCAGCAGCAGCTCCGCGTAGCGCTTGCCCGACGCCATGAACAGCGAGCCGAACGCCGCGACCAGCAGGAACCACTGCGACAGGTTAATGTTCGCCGCCACGCCACCGGCCATGGTGCGCAGCATGAACCCGGAGGACACCAGCGCGATGTCAATGACCGGGATGTGCTTCCAGCCGAAGCAGTAGCCGAGCTGCAGCGCAATATAGATGCCAATCACGAGGGCGAGGGCGAAGCCGTCCGTCGCTAAGAAGGAGAGGCCAAGCGCTGCGACGATGAGCACCACCGCCATCGCGTAGGCCAGGTTGATCGGCAGCATGCCCGAGGCGATCGGGCGGAAGCGCTTCGTCGGGTGCTCGCGGTCACTGTCCACGTCGCGGGCGTCGTTGACCAGGTAGATCGAGGAGGCGCCGAAGCAGAACACCACGAACGCCAACAGCACGTCCAGCGCGGTGCGGGAGGTCCATGCCTCCGTCCCAGCGGCCAGCGGAGCCGCCAGCACCAGGACGTTCTTCACCCACTGCTTCGGCCGAAGGCCCTTCACCATGGCGTCGGGAAGGTTCTTGGGCGGGACGCGTACCTGCTGGTAGTCGACGCCCTCGGTGTGGGGCTCTGGCTTCAAAAAGGGTTCGTGCGGTTGCGTGTTGCTCACTTCAGCTGCCTTTCCACCTTGATCGTCGCTTTGGCGCACCCGGCGCCGAGCAAAGCACCGACAATAGTATCCGTCGGGTAGTGGACGCCAAGGAGGTTGCGGGAGAACATCATCACCGGTACGAGCAGCAGCGGCCATTTCTTGCCCGTGATGTCCATCAGGTGCACCGCGGCCGCGCCCGTGTTCGTCGCATGCGAGCTAGGGAACGACAGTTTCGACGGGGTGGCCACGCCAATGTTCACGCGGGGGTCATGCGGCCTTGGGCGCCGCACAATCCGCTTGATGACGACGCTCGCCGCGTGCGCCACGAAGGTGCCCACGCCCAGCGCCAGCCACTTCGAGCGCCTCTTCTTATCGACGCCCGCCCCGAGCCCCGCGACGGCCAACCAGCCAAGGTCGTGCTCGCCGAAGTGGCTCAAGCCCCTGGCCGCCTTGACGGCTGCCGGGGTGTACGCCGCGTTCTGGATCGCGACGAGGATATCAGCTTCACGCTTGCTCATCGAACACCTTCCCCCAGTTCTCAACGCTGGTCAGCGCCGGTTTCGCGGCTTCGTACTGCTGGCGTAGCTCCTGCCAGCGCTCCTTGATTTCTTCCTGTAGCGCCTTGGTTTCGCGCAGCAGGTCGTCCGCAAGCGCCTTGTTGCGCTTGCGGAACGCCACACCCGTGCCACCTGCCGTGGCCACCGTCGCCGAGTCGAGGCGGGCCAGCGTAAACCAGCGGGCCTCCTCCGCGGTGAGGTTCAGCTGCGGCGCCTCCCAGTGCTCCTGGTTCTCCTGGGTGAACTGGTGGCGCAGCGCCTTGACCGCCCACGGGATCTTCTTCAGCTTGGCCAGGCGCCCGCCGATGTTCTTGGTGGGCACGCCCGGCGCGCCCGTCGGCGCGGGCAGCTCCGTTGCGGAGGAGACGACCTTGGCGTCGTCGTAGTTGGCGCGGATCTTCTGGATGCGCGGCAGCGAGGTCTCGAGGATGTCGAACAGCTGGTCCGGGCCTGCGAGGAAGTCCTTCATGGCCTCCAGCTGGATGGCCATGGTGGAGTACTCCATGCACATGATGTGCTTGTAGGTGGACTTCAGCATGTTCTTCAGCATCGCGTCCGGGGCCTCCGGGCCGTACAGGGAGGCGACGATGAGGCGGTTGCGCATGTGGTAGTAGGCCTGCCAGTCGATGGCGTCGTCCTTATCGGCCCAGGCCATGTGCCAGATGGCCACGCCCGGCCACGTCACCGTGGGGAAGCCGGCTTGCTTGGCGCGCAGTGCGTACTCGTTGTCGTCCCACTTGATGAACAGCGGCATCGGAAGGCCCAGCTTCTCCGCGACGACGCGTGGGAAGAGGTTCATCCACCAGCCGTTGTAGTCCACATCGACGCGGCGGTGCAGGGCACGCGACGTCGTCTTGCGAGGGTCCAGCTCTTCTTCCTCGGTACCGAGGTAGCCCAGCGGGTACTTGGCAAAGTCGTGGTCGTACACCGCGTGCTCCGCGGCGCGGAACATGAACACATCCTTATCGACGGCCTCTCCCGTCGTCCGCAGCTGCGACCGGTCCTGCAGGTTCAGCATCTGGCCGCCGACCAGGATGGGGGCCTTCGCGTAGCGGGCGGCCTGCACCGCGCGCAGGATCGAATCCGGCTCGATCGCGATGTCGTCGTCCATGTAGAGGATGTATGGGGCGTCCGTGGTGCGCAGCGCCTCGTACATGATGCGGCCGTAGCCGCCCGAGCCGCCCAGGTTGCCCTGGCGGAAGATCTGTAGCTTACCCTGCAGGTTCTTCTCCGCCTCCTTGAAGTCCGGTTCGTCCGCCGGGTGCTGGTTGCCCTGGTCGGGCATCAGCACATCGGAGATGGATTCGAGCACGAACGGGTCCTCTGCCAGCGCGTGCAGGGCGTTGACGGCGTCGCGAGGCCTATTGAACGTCGGGATGCCCACCGCGACCTGCTTCGGCTCCGGGCCGGTGGTCGTGCCGTCCGGCATCGTCTGGGCCTCCGGCTCCTTGTCAGAGAACCAACCCGCGTTGCGGATCGTCGTGTCCGTTTCCGCCGTGACGTCGAACCACAGCCAGCCGCCGTCCTCGAAGTTACGCAGCGGCAGCACTACCTCCAGCACGCCGTCGCTGGCCTCAGCGTTTTGCACAGCGATGCGCTTGCCGTCGTGCTTCGAGCGGTAAATGGAGACAGTCGCCTGCCCCTCAACTTCCATCGCCAGCACAACGTTTTCCAGCTGCGACCAGCGCCGCCAATAGGATGCCGGGAACGCGTTGAAGTACGTCTCGAAGGAAACTTCCTCCCCGGCGGGGATGGATACGCTCGTCCGGTCCGCCCACGTCAAGCGCTGCTTGTTCTGCTCTGCCTCGATGAGGTACAGCATGCGGACGTCGTGCGGTTCGCCCTTCTTCGGCATCAGCACTCGCTGAAGGACTTCTACTGCAGTCGTGGTTTCCACAGGTCTCACTTTCGGTGCCTAGTTAGAGTTTCGCCCTAAGCGTAGTGCGTTCGCGGGCGCCGGTGCATGTTCGGCGCTCTCATATGTGGGTGCACATGAAAAATCTGGCGGGCACCAACCCCCTCGTCGGTGCCCGCCAGTTCGCGTTCGCTCTGTGTTAGTTGTTAGTTCGATGCGCGGTCGATCGCCTCAAGGATCGTGCGCGTATCGTACGTGAGCAAGTATTTGAGGAACTTCATGACACTCTCCCTTCGGTTTCATTTACTTTGTTGACCGTTTGTTAACTTGCTGTTTACTTTAAAGAATTAGTGGGTGAAAGTCAAGCATTTATTTTCACCCACTATCTCGCTTTTCCGTTTACGCAGTTCAGGGTGACTTTTCGACGCCCCCACCGTTACCCCTGTGACTGGTGTGAAACTGTGCTAGGTTGCAACCATGAACCGCAAAGCCCTCGGAGCACTCGCCGCCTACTGCTGCGTCGTCATTGCGTTAACAATGTGTAAAGCGTTCTTCCGCATCGGCTACCTCTGGGACCCAGCAAACCAACGCCGCCGCGGACTCTCGCTACAGCCCCTCGCCGAGCTTCACGACGCCCAATCCTGGTTCGCGCCCCTCTTCGGCTACGGCGGCAACATCGCCTTCTTCATCCCCGTCGGCGTGCTCGCATACGTTGCCTTCCGCGACGCCCGCTGGGCCGTGCTGTTCGGGTTCGGGCTGAGCCTGGCCGTCGAAACGGGACAATACATCTTCTCGCTCGGCTACTCAGATATCGACGACCTCCTCATGAACACCGTGGGCACCCTGGTGGGCGTCGGCATCGCGCGCGCATGCGGCCCGCGCCTGCACACCTTCTGGATCGTGCTCGGCTACGTCGTACCACTCTGCTTCCTCGGCCTCGTGTTCGTCGGCGAGCGCCTCGGCGACCCCTCCAAGGTCACCGAAGTCTACTGACATGCACTAGCCTTGCAACCTATGGATTTCTTGATTGGCGGGGCAGGAATTTTGCTCTCAGCGTTTGCTGTCATGTTCATCTCAGGCTCGACAGGCGCTATCATCGCGGCCGCCTGCGCGATCGTGGGAGTGGTGTTCCTTATTAAAGGTGCGCAGCGCTAGCGCCTCCGCACCAGCTGGACCGCGCTCAACAACACCACCAGGCCGATGGGAATGAGGAACATAAAGAGGTTGATGATCGGCAGGGACATCTCCGCCCGATACTCTTCCCACCGCGCCACCGCCATCGACCCCCACCCGACCACCAGGCACACCGCGGCTACCCACGCCGTCACAACTGCCCTTCTGTAGCCGCGCCCCCACGCAGCTTGCGTGAACCAAACCGCGCCGCCCAGCGCGAGCAGCGCCGTCGATGCCTCCACGATGCCGCACACCAAGGTCATAGTCATGAATTCCACGGAGCTACCGAGCAGGATCTGCGTACCGATCGCCAGCGCGAGGCACACAACCATCGCCGTCGCGTAGGTCCGGAGAATGCTTCGAGGTTCCATGTGCACATGGTACAGAGGTTTGCCGTCCTGCCCTTTTGAAAAAGTTCCCAGTTCATCCGCAATTCGGGGAACGATCCCGCCCATCAGCCTAGATTTCGCTGCGTTTCCCCAGGTCGCCGCACCAGAAATCCAAAATCGTTCCCGGACTTGGGAACTTTTTCAGTGGCCGCCATACGCGAACAGCACGTCAATCCCTCCGCTACGGACCCAACGCCCCAATCGGCGCAACAATCACACCGTCCGCACGCCTGTGGACCGGACCCCCTGAGGTCACGATGAGCAAAACTGTTTCCTGTTCAAGCTGATCCGCAAACCGTTTAAGCGTATCTGCGGCGTGGTCAAGAATCTCTGGCGTATAGCCAAGCTTCACTTCGACGAGTAGATCAACATCGTCAAAGCTGACTACAGCATCCACTTCGAGCTTTGTATTCAGCCTTGCGTGGTACACCGTCTTGCCAGTCAAAGCGCGTAATTCGTGCACAACGAGCGACTCAAACAGTTGCCCAAAATAGCGGGGATCCTGCACCAGATGATGTGGGCCTCGCTCAAGGACAGCCATGGCGAACGAAGGGTCAGCGAGGTGACGCTTGGGAGACTTTCGCAACGTTGCTTTTGACCTCAGGTGAGTCGACCAGGCTGGTTGATCCACGGAGACGAAAATCCGAGAAAGTGCGTCAAGGTAGTCACGCGCTGTATCGCGACTCACTTCGACGTCGGTTGCAATCGTCTGTAGGTTAAGCTCTGTCGCGACGGCTCTTGCAATAGAGCGCAAAACTCTACGAACCCGTTCCGAGTCGCGAGTCACATCCCCAACCGTGTGAATGTCTACGCCCGCAACTGTTTGCATGTAGTCGCGGACGTTTTGAATGGCATCTTCCAAAGAAAGATCCACGTTGTAGGGCAGGCCACCACGACACATCCGATTCGCTAAATCCGCAAATGCGAGTGGCGGAGTTGCAAAAGCAGGAGACTTGCCAGCAACGACGTCCCGCAAAGATACCGAGCCATCCGATTCGCCCGATTCAAATAGCGTCATGGTCGACATCGTCAATCGCGCAAATCTACCTGCCCCGGAGTGGCGAGTCGCGTTCACCCCAGGCGCTGTCGAGCCTGTGAAAATGAACTGCCCTTTCGCTTTGCGTCGATCAATTTCGTGTCGCGCAAAATCCCACAGGCGAGGATGCAGTTGCCACTCGTCGACAAGGCGAGGTGCCTCCCCATCGAGCAGCAACCGTGGATCGGTAGCCATCGCCAATGGGACGCTGGGATCGGTTTCAACATTCAAAATGCTTCCCGCTTGTCGGCTTGCCGTCTCTGTTTTCCCGCAGCCTTTTGGTCCCTGGATGAGCACCCCACCTTGCCGCCGAAGCGCTGCCTCTAATTGAGCGTCCGCAATGCGGGCAATATACGAATCCACCATGAGGATAAATCATAGCCATGAACTGCCTATTCCGCACTTTGAAATGGTTTCACTCGTCATTTTGAAATACTTTTACTCGGCAGTTTGGAATGGTTTTACTCGCCACTTTGAAATCCACTCCTACCAAAACCGAAAATCTGCTACAGCCTTGCCCCTGGCCTGGAATACGAGACACGTTGTGCGGTCCCGCTGCCGGGATAGCCGCGCGTAAATCTGCTAACGCCACCGAAGCCATTCCTATCCGCTCGACTGAGAGAGGCTTCATGGCTACGTCTCCATCCTCGGCAGCTCAGGCTGCAGAAAATCGGCCGCTGTCCATTATGTTTGCGGCGGCGCTTGCTGCGTTTATCGCTACGTTTAATGAAACGTTCCTCAACGTCGGCTTCACCAACATCATGGCCGACTTCAACATTGGCGTCTCGACTGTCCAGTGGCTCGCCACGGCATACATGCTGGGCGCGGCCGTCATGACGCCCACCACGGGCTTCGTCGCCGACGGCGACGTGCTCGACGTCATCGGCGACTCCGTCCCGGCGCTCACCACACCGTATGCGCTGCTCGCGCACAACGACTCGACGGAGTTCGGTACCGACGTCGCCGTAGTCCTCGACCGGCCAATCGTCTCCATCGCGACCAAGTCCGTCATCACGGTCAACGTCAACAACGACCTCGGGCACATCTCCTCCGTCCTCGCCGATAAACACCTAAAGAAGGCGCTGGTTGTGGCGGATGACGGCACCGTCGTGGGCATCATCAACCGCTACCTCGTATCGACGTTCGTCGACCCGGTCCCGAGCGCCTAGACAAGGATTGCCCATTAGGCAAGGCATACCTTAGAGTGGTCACGTTGGGTCAGGGAGACCTAACGCGAAATTCTTTAACCACCTACGAAAGGCGCAACCTTGACACTCTTTACCCCTCGTGCCCTGAAGGGGATCGCAGCCACGTTCACTGCGGCGCTCATGCTTGCCAGCTGCTCCACCGGATCAAGCGATTCGACAACCGCTCCCGAAACCTCCAATGCCAACGGGTCAGAGGAGCGCATTGTGACAATGGGTCTCGGCGACGTCGATACGGTCCTTGCGCTCGGTGAACAACCGGTCGGTTACGCCACCTGGCAACAGGAAGGTTCGGGAGACCCTTCCGGACTTGGACCATGGGCCAAGGACAAACTCACAGTCGACCCAAACCCGATCCGGGATACGACCACCGAGTTCAGCACCGACACTGCCGAAAGAGTTGCCTCGCTCAACCCGACAAAGATCATTGCGGTGAACAGTGGTCTCGAAGCTGACAAGAAGGCGCTGCTCGAGCAAATTGCGCCAACCACCTTCCACTCGGATGCATACCAAGATTGGCAAGTGCCGTGGGATGAGCAGATTAAGGAAATCTCCAAGGCGTTGAATAAGGAAGCCGAAGGCGAAAAACTCATCGCCGATTCCGAGCAGGCTTTCCAAGATTTCCGCGAAGCTCACCCTGAGTTGCAAGGCAAAACAGCGGTAATCGGCATGCCTTACGACGGAAAGTTTGGCGTATACACCTCGGGCGACGGCCGCGGCTCCTTCATTGAAAAGCTTGGTTTCAAGATCCCAGAGAAGTTCAACGGCGATGGCTCCAGCTTCTTCCTCGACTGGTCGCCTGAAAACTACGTCGACTTCAACGACGTGGACTACCTCTTCGTGCTGGACTATTACGGCGCAATCGATGCGCTGAAGAACGACGAGAATTTCATGGACCTTGATGTCAACAAGCGTGGCGGGGTCTACTGGCTAGACACCGATACCGCCAATGCAATGAGCATGCCGAACCCCCTCACCATCCCGTACGCAATCGAGCAAATCAAAAAGTCGCTCTAGAAGTGGTGCTTACCGGGGGACAACCAGTGGGCCCCCATTTACCGGGTCGGTTGCCACGACAGCAGGCAGATCAAAAACGCTGTTCAGCAAAGTCTCCGTGACCACCTCGGCAGGCGCACCGACCGCACGAACCTCGCCACGCTGCATCACGATAAGTTGATCCGAGTAGCGTGCTGCGAGGTTCAAATCATGCAACACCATGAGCACGGTTCGCCCCTCTTGATCAGCGAGTCGACGTACGAGCGACAAGACCTCGACGGAGTGAGACAGGTCGAGGTATGTCGTCGGCTCGTCCAAAAACACGAGCGGAGTGTCCTGCGCCAAGACCATCGCGATCCAGGCACGCTGGCGCTGTCCGCCAGAAAGCCGTTCGAGTGGACGATCTGCAAACTCTGCAATATTGGTCAGTTCCATCACCGCATCAACCGCACGCGCATCCTCAGCAGAAGCCTGTCGTAGCCAAGACTGATGCGGGTGGCGTCCGCGGCTGACCAAGTCACGAACCGTCAGTCCCTCGGGGGCGACAGGCGTCTGTGGCAATACTGCTAGCTGACGCGCAATCTCTCGGCGCTTCATTTTCGACGTGTCTACGCCGTTCAGCATTACCGTGCCGCCATCGCGCGCAATAAGCCCTGCTGTAGCTCGCAACAGCGTTGACTTGCCGCAACCGTTGGGGCCGATGATTGTGGTGACACCGCCTTGGGGCACGTCGAGATCAATGCCGTCAACGATGACGGAAGCCCCATAACTCACCTTGAGATTTCGAACCTGAAGCATCATACGGACACCTTTCGTGTTGCGCGTAGCAGTGTGTAGAGCAGTGCTGCGCCACCAATCGCAGTTGTAGCTATGCCCACCGGCAAGTTCCCCGGCACCAGGGTGCGCACTGCTAAGTCTGCGCCAGACACAATCGCCGCGCCAGCGAGCATCGCTGTTCCTAAAGGTGGCGTTGCTGCTTGTGTGATCTTGCGTCCAATCTGTGGCGCAACAAACGCCACAAAAGCTATCGGACCAGACGCCGCGACGGCCACCGATGCCAGCACTACAGCCATGAGCATGAGGATGAGTTGCATATGCCGGGGCTCCACCCCGAGGCCAGCAGCCGTATCCTCCCCGAGCGAGAGCGCCTGCAGATTGAAGGCTGCCCACCGCAAGAACGGAACGACGACTGCCAGCGCAATAAGTACGGCGAGTGCATCGCGCCAGCTAGCAGAACCCACCGAGCCGGTCACCCACGCCTGCGCCTTGCCCACGTCACGATAGTCGGCGCGAACGAGCAGGAACGAGGTATATGCCATCGCCAGTGCATTGATAATGATCCCGGCGAAGACAAGCTGGAAAGACCCGAGACCCGCGCCACGGCTCAGCCACCAGATTGCCGCAGACACTGCTAATCCACCGAGGAACGCACTGAGCGGGACCCCCAGAAGATGCAGCAGCATTCCGGAGCTTCCACCAGCAAGTAACGCAGTCAATGCGAAAGCGGAGGCACCCGAAGTGACGCCCAAGATGTCTGGGCTCGCCAATGGATTCCTCGTGATGGTCTGGAAGATCGCCCCCGCAAAACCAAGCGCAGCTCCTACTCCCAAAGCAGTTACCACCCGCGGCAGACGCCACTGAACAATCACCGTACGAGCCAATTCTGTGGATTGGCCCATGAGCGCAGAAGCGACATCCCGCACCGTAAGCCCGAAGTCCCCGACCATAACGCCGCCAAGGGCCGCGGCGAAAGCCAACACCGCAAGGACACCATTCGTCACGAAAACCCGCATCACAGTTTCGCCCCTTTGCGCAAGAGGTACAGGGCAAATGGGGCACCAACGAAGGCGAGCGTGATGCCCACCTGCAATTCGCCGGGCCTGGCGATGACGCGGCCGATAACGTCGGCAAGCAAAAGCAACGTGGCCCCAGCCAACGCGGAACACGGTAGTACCCAGCGGTAATCGGGCCCCGTGAAGGCGCGCACAAGGTGTGGAACAACCAGACCGACGAACCCGATTGGGCCCGCCCCAGCCACCGCGGCACCCGTGAGCAATGCAACCAGGACGATGCCCACGGCCCGCGAGAGGGGGACGCTCACGCCAAGTGCGCTTGCCACATCGTCTCCCAAGTTCAGGAGGTTCACCCTGTTTGCCATGGCGAAGGCCCCCACTAGTCCGAGGAGAATCACCGGGGCAAGCACCGCGACCACCTGCATGTCACGCCCAGCGATAGCGCCCGCCGTCCAAAACCGCATCTCGTTGAGGCTTTGTGTATTCGTCAGCACGATGCCGCTGGTGAGCGCACTACAAACCGCGCCCAGCGCAGAACCACCGAGCACAACCATGATCGGGCTCGATCCCAGGCTCCTCATACTGAGTGTGAACACGAGCGCCACCGCAAGTATTGCGCCGAGGAATCCCACCCCAACAGTGCCCAACACCGTCATTGAGCCATGAAAGGAAATGGCTGCAGCCACCGCAAGCGCCGCACCAGGGCCTACACCCAGCAAGTTTGTGTCTGCGAGCGGGTTTCGGGTGTGTCCCTGCAGCAACGCCCCCGCTGTGCCCAAGGCTGCCCCCACCAACAGGCCGAGCAGGGTGCGCGGAACCCGAAGCTGTGCAATGATCTTCGCCTCGTCGCTGGAGGCCTCAAGCCTTTCGGCTCCTCCCGAGAATGCCAACACAATTCCGTCGCGAACCGCGCCCAACGTTGCCCCGAAACCCATTTCACGCGCCCCGAACAGAAGAGACACTAATGCCGCGCACACGGTGGAAGCCGCAAGGAAAGCGACAAGCCCTACACGTTTATCCACTTTGTAACCCCGTTATCGCCAATACCCCATAAACGACACGTGGTGGCGAGGCACACCCGCCTCTTTCACCAGGAGCCGCCGCATCGCCGTCACAGCCGTGTTCTTCCCTGCGATCCAGTAATAGGTGTGCCCTGCAGTATCCGACGTGGGACCTATCAATTCTCCACTGCTGGAATACGTGGGTGTCTCCCAGACTTCATCGAGCTGGGCTTCATCCACAAGACCAGGTTCTCCATTTTCCAACGAAGCGGAGGCACAACGGGATCCAACTTCCTGTTTCAGCTGCGCAAGAAGCAAGCCTCCATAGTCGAAGTCCCCCTCTGCACGAAAATGCCACCGGACATCAACCTGTGAAGGGGAGTCGATGGGCAGGTGATTGCCGGCGGGCACCTCGATATCAACCGAACCAGCGAGCCCCTCGGGCCAATCCTCCAGGATACGAGCCATTGCAGGCAACGCGGTTTCATCGCCGTAAAGACGGGCAATCCCAGCAGATCCGGGGTTAAATTCAATACCAACACCGGAATCATCGTCACGGGTTGGTCCAATAATCAGCAGCTGCTGTCCAGGGTGAGCGTCTTGTGCCCACGCCGAGGCGGGACCGGGACTATCGCTGTGCAAAACAAAATCCACATCCACTTCGTCAGGGCTGTCAGCACTTCGCCGGAACTCCCGAATGGAATAGGTACGCAGGTGTCCGCGCGTGTGCTCCGGCATCGCACGCCATGTGTCCCACCACCCCTCTTCGGGAAGCTCGAACAGACCGCTGGCAGGCGGGATCAGCAGCTTGATACGCAAATCTCTGATCGGAACGGCGGGCCCCATGGCGTCGATCCCGGTGAACGTCACCCGCTGGAAACTCGGCGCAATACGTTCACTCCGGACGACGGTTGCAAGAAAAGACCTAAAACTCACCCCGTAAATTATATAGGCTTGCCTAACCTATAGAAAGTGTGAAGCGCGCAGTCCCCTAGCGCCCGCGTAGCTGGAGTCGGCTAGCCACCTTCAAAGCAGGTGACAGCAGGGGCATCATCAACCGCTACCTCGTATCGACGTTCGTCGACCCGGCGAAGTAAAAGGCGGATACATTCTCTTTAGCGATGGGTAGGACGCACTGATCGGAACCGGTTTGGTGCTTGTCCGACGCAAGCGGCCCTGAGCTTCCCTGTCACCAGGAGTGAGCGCGCTCGTTGTTCATATCGTCGTCGGCATCCATCCATTAAGCTCTGACACAGTGATTTCGACCCGCCATTTCGTCTGAAGGGAATAACATGCGCAGGCCTTACTACAGGACATCACGCGGACGCGTCATTGCAGGAGTCTGTGCGGGGCTCGCAGAACGCTACGGTCGCAGCCCAGACACAATCCGTTGGTGGTATGCAGTAGCGCAACTATTTAGCTTGCCCGCCATTGCCACCTATATCCTCCAGTGGTTGTTGTATCCGCTCGACGATAACCCTGAGCCGCCGGAAACTGAGCAACCTGCAAGCTGACCAGCCAAGAGACGAGGTGGCGTGCCAGGTACCGCGCCCCACCGAATCTATCGGCAACGTCCTACACGTACAGGTGCAGTCCCGTACATTTATGGCATACCTATTAGTAGCTACATGCCGCTAGGTGTTTCCACATGTTTCATTTCCTTCCGTTACTAGCCATCCTTCTCGATTACTTCCTCGAAGTTCCGGATGCAGCATCGGAGCCAGAGTCACCGTTAGCGAGCATCATCAGCGTCTTTGGACCGTATTCGGCGTTGGTGTTTGGAATAGCCGCGCTGCTTTTGCGACCGCTACCCCGGAAGTTTTCGATTATCGCCAGCGCAGCCGGCCTGCTGGGCCTCATCGCAATCATTGTGCCCATGGTCCTGGCCCCCAGCCCAGAATCGTTTATACACGTTTGGATTCCGCTTCCGGCAGGGTTACTGCTCGCAGGAATCTACGTCCTCATCATTTCCCACATAGAGCAGGCCAATCCCGTGTTAGTACTTCGTCAAGACACGAGCAGGCTATCGATGCCCGGCGCGATCACGGCCGCTTTTCTCATTCTTACTGCGGGGCGGCTACTCACTGCCCATGCGTGGCCGTCCCCGGAGGCAATCTTGGTAGGCCCCGTCTGTACCCTGGCCACGCTCGCGTTTTATGAGATGAATTGGAAGTACCCGGTTGGCGCTGTGGTCATTATTCAAGCTGCGCAAATGTTTTATTCCGCATTCCCGTTCGAGGCATACATGCTCCACGAGGTGCAGCTTGCCGTCAAGGCGGCTTGCATTCTCGAGATTGTCCGCACAGGTACCCGCGAACATCTGCTGAAGCAAACGACGCACAGCGAAACTCCCGCAGCCGCTGGAAAATAACGTGTAAGTGTGGCTTGCGCCTTCCGCCAGACCTGCACCGATCAGATCGTTCAGCAGTATCCGCCCATAGTCTTCTACCAGCGCGTTCGCCACTTTGAAGCGGCTCCATTCGGCGCATTGCACTCCCAAAACACTCCCTTCGTCGCCCCGAGAGTTGTTTCGAGTTGTTTATTACTCCCATTTTTGCGCCAAATCGGGATATCCCCCAAAAAGACCACCCTCACCACTCACGCCCACACCAACTGTAGTGCCAATACAGACATACACACCACGCAGGAGACCTCAATTGAAACAAAGTGTTCGCCATACATTTGAGTCACACCACCCCATAGTCTCCTACCCGAACCTCCAACCCTAAAACAGGGCACAAGCGGACCCACATTCACAGTATTTGTGAACATAGATAATCTTGCCACAATCGGAATCGGCAACAGCGCAAATGAGACGCTATCCAGTCCTTTTGTAGTGTGAACATACATACGCTTGACACTAATGTGAACGTAGGTTAATCTTTTTACAGCAAACGCGAACACCACGAAAGGAATCCGGGCAATGAACACACCCCAAAGCGCCCCCAACCCCCAGTCCGACACCCGACCTCGCCGCCTCATTCTGATTGACATTGAAAATTTCAATGGCCAGCCAATTCAAAGCGTTGCCCAGGCCAAATGGTGTAAGAAGATGCTCACTCTTTGGCTAGATATCCAGGAAGGCGAAATCGTAATCATCGCATCAGACAAGAGCGGCGTCCTGAATGTGAACGCAGGTTGGAAAGGTCCGCGTTTGCTCATGGGGATGGGTCCCAACGGCGCAGATCATCGACTGATCGAAGAGATTGAACGTATGAATTTCGGACAGTTTGACGAAATCGCATTAGTCTCCGGAGACGGCATCTTCGCCAACCCTGTCGCTTTCGCCGCAGAGTTCGGAGTACCTACCAAGGTGTATTCACACGGAGTGCAGCTTTCTCACCAACTCCGCTTCGCGGCATCCGAAGTTTTCCTAGCGGAGGATGGGTACATTCCAACCAGCACCAACCTCGAAACCACCCCGACAATGAACAACAACGTAATTCAGCTTCACCCGCACACTGAGGAGACAGCATAAATGGTTGCAACCACCGGACACCTCACGCTCAAAGACATCGCAGAGCTTGCCCAGGTCAGCCGCCCTGCGGTGAGTAACTGGCGTAAGCGCTACGATGACTTCCCTGCGCCCGTAGAGGAATCAACCCCGCGTAAACCTTTATTCGAGGCAGCAGCTGTTGTAAGTTGGCTCAAACGCAACGACTTCTTCCCCAAAGATGCTGAGCAAGATCTGCAACTCACGGCACTGTGGGCGGCCGCAAATCTGTTGCGTAATGAGATCCCGATTGAAGATATTCCGCTAGTAATACTGACTCTGCTCGCTCTCGATAAAGATCCCTCCTTTACGCCCCCAGCAGAATTCGAGACATTGCGGGCTCACATCAGCGAAGAAACAATCAATGACGTCGAGCATGGCATTTCCAAACTTGGTGTCATCGATTACGGCAAAGCTGCCCAGTTAGTAGTCGATCGATTCCTTGGTCTAGGCTCGCGTGGTTCTCGTAGCCAGTATGGGACCTCTCATTCGCTTTCCAGTGCAACAATTGTGGCGGCCGCTTCGACTACCAGTAAGAACGTTCAGACGGTACTAGATCCTGCGTGTGGCATTGCCGGAACGCTTCTCGGCGTCCGCAAACACGCGCCAGGTGCACAGCTCATGGGCACAGAGATGATGTCCGACTCCGCAGCCCTAGCCCGTCTGCTTGTGTATCTCGCAGGTCAGGAAGCCACCATCAAAACCAGTGATTCTCTTCGCTACGATCCGTTTTCGGATGTCCAAGCCGACCTCATCGTCTGTGAACCTACGATAAGAATGCGCTTTACGCGAGATGAGCTAGATCACCTGCAGCGTGTTTTCCCGAAATACCCGTTGAGGGGACTTATGAGCGACGAGCTCTTCCTGCTTTACTGCGTGCAACACCTAGCTGCCGACGGTCGCGCGTACGTTATCACGGGGCTGGGCACAACGTTCATCAGGCAGTTCAAGGAACACCGGCAGCGCCTCGCAGCAGAAGGGCAGATCGAAGCTGTCGTGCAACTCCCTGGTGGGATTCTCTCGGCATCGCGTATTCCAGTTGCACTGTGGGTGCTGAGTGCAGGGGGTATCGAAGAGCCGTTGCTCATTGATGCTTCTCACCAGAAGCCGGAATCTGTCCCCCAGCGAATCGCAAATTGGCTCACCGCCGCACGCAACAAGCAAGACACGGACGTGCCGTACGAGGCAGTTACCTTGGCAGACGTTGTTACCAACGATGGATCACTTCACCCGTCAACCTATCTAGTTCAGGCCATCGCTATCGACCCCAGCGACGCAGCCGCCGAGTTCGATGCCGCCTTCCAACACTTACAAACAACCACAAAGGACTTCATGAAAATCTCCGCCCCCCGCGTCTCCGCAGACGCAATCCCGTCTTCAGCCACGTCCACCACTATGCGAGAGCTCGTCAACGCCGGTCACTTCATTCGCATTTTCGGCAATTACCGCTCGGACGACAGCCAAGCCACGGGCAGCGCCCGTCTCGCAACTCCGAACGACAATGCGGAACCCGCCTTTGTCAATGACTTCGATCCCGAGGATGTTCTGCAACCTGGTGACATCCTGATGCCGCGGTTGGGAACCGTCCCGGTGCGGGTACACGAGGACGATGGCCAGAATTGGGTTCCTTCAAATCATTTCATCGTTTTCCGCGCTGCATCCGATGCGTACGACCCGTACTTCATCGCCGCATGCCTCAACGCCACAGCGAATTTCGATAGCCGTGACCGGCTGCCACGGCGAAATCCGATAGCACGTCTTGTCATCCCAGAACTCAATCGTGATCAACAGGCGGTCATTGCAGAAACGCAGCGTTCGCTCGAAAACGCCCGTTCGGCTGCACGCCAACTTGAACGCGAAACAAAACACGCGAGCGAAGCCCTGATCAATCTTGTCTTCGCAGGAAAGTAGGATCCCAGATATGACTCCGACCCCCGTCAAAGAATTCCAGGACACCCTGTGGAAAGCAGCCGATAAGCTGCGCGGCTCCATGGATGCTTCACAATACAAAGACATCGTCCTGGGCCTTGTATTTCTTAAGTACGTCACCGATGCTTTCGACGCCCGCCGCGAGGAACTTCGAGCAGAGCTCGAGGAAGACGGCGCCAGTGCGGAAGATATTCTCGAGGACCTCGAGGATCGTGACGCGTACTTGGAAAAGAACGTCTTCTGGGTAGCAGAGACAGCCCGCTGGGATTACCTCAAGCGTCATTCAAAGGGCAAGACTGAAGGCGCTGGTGGTGAGTTTAAGAGCATCGGCAAGCTTATCGACGAAGCCGCCGAAGCCCTCATGGCCGATAATCCTTCCTTGGAGGGCACGCTGCAGCGAAATTACAACAGCGACAGCGTGGATCAGCACAGGCTTGGCGAACTCATCGATCTCTTCAGCACGACCCGCTTCACCGCTGAGGGACCAGAGCGTGCGCGTGACCTGCTTGGTGAGGTCTACGAGTATTTCCTTGCCCGCTTCGCATCCGCAGAAGGCAAGCGTGGCGGCGAGTTCTATACCCCGCGTTCCGTGGTGCGTACGCTTGTGGAGATTCTCGAACCGACCGAGGGCCGCGTCTACGACCCGTGCTGCGGCTCAGGTGGCATGTTCGTCCAGGCAGAAAAGTTCCTCGACGCACACGACAAGGACCCGTCTGCGATTGCAATTTACGGCCAGGAGAACAACGAACTGACTTGGCGGATGGCACGCATGAACCTTGCCATTCACGCTTTGAGCGCGAGCGGCCTCGGCGAGCGTTGGGGCGATACGTTCGCCCGCGACATCCACCCAGGCGTGGAGATGGACTATGTGCTGGCCAACCCACCATTCAACATCCATGATTGGGTGCGCAACACCGACGATAAGCGTTGGATGTACGGCGTACCGCCAACGCGCAATGCCAATTTTGGCTGGATGCAGCACATCATCTCGAAGCTGAGTGCCCAGGGTGAAGCCGGCGTTGTCATGGCGAATGGCACCATGACATCGAATACGTCTGGTGAGGGCGAAATCCGTAAGAACATGATCGAAGACGACATCGTTTCTTGCGTGGTCACGCTTCCAGCTCAGCTGTTCCGCGGCACGCAGATCCCGGTGTGCGTTTGGTTCTTCGCCAAGGACAAGGGCGTCGGTTCTAAGGGATCCATCGATCGCCGCGGCCAGTTCCTCCTTATTGACGCCCGCTCACTCGGCCACATGGTTGACCGCACCGAGCGCACTTTTTCGGATGAAGACATCCAGAAGATCGCGAATACGTTCCGCACCTGGCGTGGTCGCCCGTCTGCCGAAGGTGAGTATGAAGACGTGCCTGGCTATTGCAAGTCGGTTTCTTTGGAAGAGATCCGCGAAGCGAACTACGCACTCACTCCAGGCCGCTATGTAGGGTTCGCCGACGCTGAAGAGGACACCGAACCAATCGGTGAGAAGATTGCACGCCTCAAGGCAGAACTCACCGCCGCCCTAGACGAGTCTGCACGGCTCGACGCCGTGGTCAGAGAGCAACTGAGGAGGCTGAAGTGGTGAAGTCGTTAAAGCTCGGTGATGCCACAATCAAAATCGGTTCTGGCGCGACTCCGCGTGGTGGAAAAAGCGCGTATGTTGGCAGCGGCACCGCTTTCATTCGTTCCCAAAATGTTCTTGATCTTGAAATCACGCTTGACGGCTTAGCATTCATCGATGAGGCCGCAGCCTCAAAGCTTGCTGGAGTTACCGTCAAACAGGGTGATGTTCTGATCAATATCACTGGAGACTCAACTGCCCGTGTAGCGCTTTGGGATTTGGATATGCCAGCTCGAGTTAATCAGCATGTTTCCATTCTGCGGGCTGATCCTAGTCTGCTTAATGCTCGGTGGCTGCAGTATTGGCTCGTTCAGCCAGCGGTGAAAAATCATTTGTTGGTGCTCGCATCCTCCGGCGGATCACGACCAGCACTCACTAAAGCTATGTTGGCGAATCTCGAAGTTCCATTGCTCCCTCTTACGCAACAAAACAAAATCGCGACAGTTCTCGGTTCCCTCGACACCAAGATCGCTGCAAATAACCATGCAGTGGCAGTTATAGACGAGACGATTCAAGCACTGTGGCGGGCTGCAGTGAGCTCCGAAGCGGTCTTTGTACGTCTCAACGATGTGGTCGAGCTCAACCCGAGAACTTCCGTTCCTAAGGGCACGGTACTCAGAACCATCGAGATGAAGCACCTACCTGAGAGCGGGTTTTCGGTAAACGAATGGGTAAATCGTGAAGCTAAAAGTGGATCCCGCTTTCAAAATGGCGACACGCTTCTTGCAAGAATTACTCCTTGCTTTGAAAACGGCAAATGCGGATACGTGGACTTTCTCCGCACTGGGGAAATCGGTGCTGGCTCAACGGAATTCATTGTGCTGCGACCGCGACCAGGAGTTCCGCCAGCAGTCCCTTACTCAATTGCTAGGTCAACAGATTTTCGCGCCTTTGCGGAACAAACGATGACCGGAACTTCTGGTCGGCAGAGAGTCCAACATCGCGATTTGGGGTCTTACGAAACTAGCTGGCCCAGCCAAAGCAGCCTTACCGCTTTCGGCTCGTCGACCGCCCCTCTCCTTGAGCTCGCTGAAAAACTGAGAGATGCAAGCATTTCCCTCGCCAAAACCCGCGATGAGCTGCTTCCGCTCCTGATGGATGGCAAGATCACAGTAAGAGAAGCGGAACAGGAAGCCACTGCTGCAGGTGTGGGAATCCTGGGTGAGGAGAACGAGGCGTAGAACCATGATGTACAGCGAAGCGATGTTTGAAGTCGATGCACTTGAACTGCTCGGTGAGCTCGATTGGAAGCCTACCGAAGGCAAAACGCTCGCTCCCGGCAGCGGCGAGCGAGAGAATTGGCACGACATCGTGCTTCGCGGACGACTTCTCAACGCACTACGCAACCTGAACCCCGAAGTACCAGACGAGTACCTGAGACAAGCGATGGCAGAGGTGGTTACGCCGACGTCGCAAAGCGCGATCGCCGAAAACCACCGCCTGCACGAAATTCTCGTAGAGGGATACCGCGGGATTGAATACGTCGACGCTGACGGGAAGCGTCAGAACCCCACCATCACGTTCTTCTCCCGCAACCCATCGAAGAATGATTACATCGCTGCGAACCAGATCACCGTACGAAACCTAGATAAAGAGCGTCGCTTCGACGTTGTGCTCTACGTCAACGGTCTTCCACTGACGATCTTTGAGCTCAAGCAATCAGGGTCTACCGCGACCGTTGAAGATGCCTACAACCAGCTGCGCACCTACGTCGACGAGTTCCCGCTAGCCTTCCGCTTTTCAAACGTCGTCGTCGCATCCGACGGTATTGACGCACTCTACGGAACACCATTCACCCCACGCGAGCACATGAGCAGCTGGCGCGTCGACGACGACGGCAACCCCTTCGAACAAGGCCCACTCGTCGTCGTGGACGGGGAGCAAATGACCGAGTTCGACATGCTCATGTGGGGCCTGTTCAACGTCGAACGCTTCGGCCAAATCTTTGTGGATTTCACCGCATTCGACGAAATCAACGGCGAACTACGCATGCGCGTGGCAAAACCCCACCAATATTTCGCAGTGACGAAAGCCGCCGGCAGGACTATCCAAGCAACCCGTAGCGACAAGAAGGCCGGCGTTGTGTGGCACACAACCGGGTCCGGCAAGTCCATGGAAATGGAAATGTACACCGCGAAGATCATGCGTGATGCACGGATGGATTCGCCCACCGTCGTCGTATTGAACGACCGCAACGAGCTGGACAAACAGCTTTTCGACACATTCTCTGTCTCAGCACTTCTGCCTGAGTCACCAGTCCACATCACGAGCCGTGAAGACTTACGTGAACAGCTCAGTCAACGCCAATCTGGGGGCATCTACTTCGCCACCCTGCAGAAGTTCGGCTTGCAGGGCACAAATGACGACCGCGAGCTGGAACACCCCGTGCTTTCCGAGCGACACAATATCGTGGTCATCTCAGATGAAGCACACCGCTCCCACTACGGTTTCGGCGACACGAACGCGGATGGTTACGCGCACCACCTGCGTACCGCACTGCCGAACGCCACCATGATCGCATTCACCGGCACCCCAATCGACGAGTGGGACCGAAACACGCGCGAAGTATTCGGTGCTGAAATCGATGTCTACGACATGAATCGCGCTGTCGCCGACGGGGCCGTGGTTCCCGTCTATTTCGAGCCGCGCCTTATCCCCCTCGAGCGGATCCAAGGCATCACGGATGAAGACATCGACGAAGCAGCTGCAGACATCCTCGCCGATATTGATGAAGAGGACCGAGAGAAAGCGCAACGCTCAGTCGCCGTGCTGAACACCATCTACGGATCGGAACAGCGCCTCGCCACACTTGCCGAAGATTTCATACGCCACTGGGAAGACCGCCGCGAAAACATGAGGCAGTTCATCGGAGCGCCTGGCAAAGCAATGATCGTGGTACAGACCCGGGATATCGCGGCCAATCTGTACGAAAAAATCATCGAGCTCCGCCCAGGATGGCATAGCGACAACGACCTCGAGGGCAAGAACAAAGTCATCTACTCCGGCTCAGCATCCGACCCATCTCACCTGCAGAAACACCTCCGCAACCAGAGCAGAATGGACGCTATCAAGGACCGTATGAAAGACCCCGACGACGAACTCGAAATCGCGATCGTCCAAGGCATGATGCTGACCGGGTTCGATGCACCCCCGCTCCACACGCTGTACCTGGACCGCCCGCTGAAAAGCGCGCTGCTGATGCAAACACTCGCCCGGGTCAATCGGAAGTTCCGCCAAAAAGAAAGCGGTCTCCTCGTTGCCTACGCGCCACTCATCGACAATCTCCAGGCAGCAATCGCCGAGTTCACAAAGAACTCAACCGAAGAAGACGAAAAAGTAATCGGCCAAAGCATTGAGGAGGCGCTGAAGATCGTACGTGGGTTCGTCGAGAAGCTTGATGTTCTCGCAGGCGACGAATGGCGAGCGCTCGAAGCAGCCGGTGAGCAACGCAAAGCACGCCTCCAACTGCTTGCAAAGCTCCGCGATCCCAAGACTGCTGACGAGAACGGCCGTTACCCACTCGCGAAGCAATTCAACGAACTAGCCGGCAAACTCGCCCGAGCATGGTCCCTGGCATCAGGCAGCCCCAACGCCGACGAATACCGCAGCGACGTCCGCTTCTACTCCGACATTCGCAACCAACTCATCAAGATGGATGCTGCAGACCGGCGTGCCAACGGCGAACTCCTCAGCGAGGAAGTGCTCACAATGCTCAGCCAACTCGTCGTCGACTCAAGCGCTTCTTCAAAAGTCATCGACATCTATGAAGAGATCGACCGCGACCTGCCGAACCTACAGGACCTCAACATCGAAGCACTGCACCTCGAGAAGCAGGGAGGTTCGCGTACCGCCCTCCTTATCGACGCCCTCCGCCGCGACCTCCTTCAAGAATCACGCGCCGCAACCGGTAACAACGAAGTACGAGCGAAACAGTTCTCCGAGCGCATCCGCGAGCTGATGAACCGCTACACCAACCAGCAGCTCACCTCCGCCGAGATCATCGCCGAACTCATCGAGCTGTCAAAGGAAATCGTTGCAGAATCCCAACGTGGCGACCAATTCCATCCACCACTAAGCAACGACGAGCTCGCGTTCTACGACGTCGTTGCCTCCAACGGTTCCGCCGACGAGGTACTCAGCGACGATGTCATCGCCCAGATCGCCCGCGACCTCGTGGAAACACTCCGCCGTGACGCCAAAACTGACTGGACCGTACGCGATGACGTCCGCGCCAAACTCCGTCGCTCAATCAAAACGCTGCTGCGCAAGAGCGGCTATCCCCGAGAGCAACGCGACGAGGCAATCGTGCTCGTCCTGGAGCAGATGGAACGCTTCGCTCCCCGCTGGGCGGAGGTGGCGTAGTGGACCAGATACTTCCAATCGCCCCAGGTCCCCGTGCCACAGCCGAAGACATCGTGCTTTTAAGACAGATCGAAGGCATTCGGCTGGCTCTGCGACTCTTCGACCGTCAGCTGGAGGCAAGTGCGAAAGCAGTGGCAAAAGGAACCCCACAACAACGAGCGTTCGACACCTCGTGCCAGAAGTTTCTGGATAGCCTCTCCAGCCTCCGATCCGGAGACCGCCTCGACCAGATTCGTAGGCAAGTGGGGAAAACAGAACCCGAGCCAACTTCCCCTCCCAACAAAGTGCAGGAGACAGCGCAGACATCAGGCGATCAACCTGCTGAGCAGCCGAATGGAGATTCATCAGCCACCCTTACCCCGTATGACCGAGCACAGCTCCTGGTTGACAAGGAGGCCGTCGAAGCTCGTACCAAGTACGAAAACGACCGCACGGTATTGCTCGACAAACTCAAGCAAATCCAGGACGCCGAACGTCCAGTCGAGGAAAAACCACAGATTCTTGAAGGCCTCAACACCATTGAATCCTGGTACTCGAAAACCTGGAAGCGCCTCGAATCGGGAGCTAGAGGCGCCGAGATCCTCCGCGAAATTGAGGAGACGACTCGTAAATCCAAGAAGCGGCGAGGTAGATCCCACCGCCCACGCACTCGGACAAGTTCGCCAAAGGTCAGAATCAAGCGGAACTCCTCCGCACATGAATTCCTGCGTGCAATTCGCGAATTAGATCGAGAAGCCCAACGACAGGCGAGAATCGCCAGGGAGCACAGGGACTTCGAGACGATGCTCAAAGCGCATCCATACAAAAACAACAGTGTTCCCCACGACCGCGTCTACCTAACTTCCGGCTTTCGTAATCCAAGAGCGAAGACGTGAGTTAAGCAAACTATCCAATGCGCAAATCGTGTTCAACTGCAATCGCTCGCCACCAACCTAGCCTTTAATAGAATCAAGAATCCAGAGCTCAGTGGCACTAAAACGACACGCTTTGAGAATCCAGTGAGAAGCAGTCATGTACCCTGTCACTATGTGTTTGACGCCATTTGACGTATTCAATCCCGACAAAGTTCCAGAAGCCACTTATACTTCTCGGCAGTCCGATTCCATGGGAGACCCACCATTCGATCCCCGCATGTACGGAACCTACGAGGACTGGCTGTCCAGCGAATTCAAACGCAACAATGGCGGATTTGTTATTCACGGCATGACAAAAATGGGCAAGACGTCGATGGTAGAACGTGCACTCGATGGTGCAGGCAAATCTGCTCTCACCATTGAGGGAACCACAATCGATACCATCGAAGATTTTTACTCTCAGATAGTCACAGAGCTTGAACTCACGCAAGAGTGGAGCGTCAACAACGAAAAAACAGGAGCAACTCCGCTGAAGCTAAACTTCATAGCCGGATTGCATATATCAGAAAAGAGTTATCAACGTCCGAAGCCAATTCGCTTACTGAATCCGGACAGAAGAACCTAGCTAAGCTGGTCAGCGGCGGGATCAAGTTATCTGGACGCCCGCTTGTTATCGATGACTTTCATCACTGCGAAAGTAACCTAGCAGCAAGTATCGGCAAAGTCCTCAAGCCAATCGTGCGCGACAACCTGGTTGTCTTGATTGCAATCCCATCCCAAGCATTTGCCCCCATGATTAAAGCACCCGACAATGTTGGCAGGTTCAGATCGATCGAGGTCAAGCCATGGGGCGTCCAAGAATTGCAGGAAATTGGGTTAAAAGGATTCCCGCAACTCGGATATGACATTTCAATAGAAGATATTTCTCGGCGCATTGCACAAGAAGCATTTGGGTCACCACACCTCATGCAAGCCTATTCACTTGAAATCGCAAGAGACCTCGTCGGCCGAAGCATCACCCCCGAAGCAGCCTTCCGGGAAGTTGACGAAAATCTGAAGGCAAATTTGCAACGAATCTCCTCGTCTTACAAGCCTTCATCATTCGGAGAAATTCTGGCAGGCAAAAATCCGCGCGGTAAAGAGCGCACGCGCTATTCAATTGCTAAACCACCCGAGCCAGAGCTTCAGAATAAGACGTTTGATCTCTACGAAGTACTTCTACTATCACTCCGCCATTTGCTAATAGTTGCAACTGGCTCTAATCAAAACAGGAATCTTTCTTTCACTCCAACTGAGGTAGTAGAGATGACCCGCCGATGGCAGGTAGAACCTACTTACACTAAGAAACAAGCTACCACCGCCATGTCTAACTCACATGATAGGGCTGAGGAGTTGCGTGACGGCTTGGACCCAGTGCTGAAGTTGGGACCAGGTTCCGGACCAAACGGAGAAGCGACGATTGATTTACTCGATCCGTTTTTCGTTAGCTACCTAGTCCACGGTCAATGGGTACAGGACGCTGGACGTTTATCGCTAGAGCGGTCTGATTAGCTACCTAACGCCCCTAGTGCCCGCGCTTCTGGTCCAGCGGCTCGCCGTCCTCGAAGTGGGGGCGCAGGTGGTTGTCGAACAGGGACAGGGCAGCGCCGATGGCCATATGCATATCCAGGTACTGGTAGGTGCCCAGGCGGCCGCCGAACAGGACGCCGTTCTTGCGGGATTCCTCGGCGGCGAGTTCGCGGTATTTCAGCAGCTTGGCGCGGTCTTCAGGGGTGTTGATTGGGTAGTACACCTCGTCGTCGTCGGTGGCGAAGCGGGAGTACTCCTTCACGATCACCGTCTTGTCCGTTGGGTACTCGGTGCGCTCCGGATGGAAGTGGCGGAACTCGTGGATGCGGGTGTAGGGGACATCGGCGTCGTTGTAGTTCATCACCGAGGTGCCCTGGAAGTCGCCGGTGTCCAGTACTTCCTGTTCGAAGTCGAGGGTGCGCCAGCCGAGGTGGCCTTCGGCGTAGTCGAAGTAGCGGTCGAGTGGCCCGGTGTAGACCACTGGGATGCCGGTGAACTCGTCGCGGATGTCGAACCAGTCGGTGTCGAGGCGGACGTCGATAAGTTCGCGGTCGGCCATGTTCTCGAGCCAGGCGGCGTAGCCGTCGACGGGCAAGCCTTCGTACTTGTCGTTGAAGTAGCGGTTATTGAAGGTGTAGCGAACTGGCAGGCGGGAGATGATTTCCGGCGGTAGTTCGGTGGGATCGGTTTGCCACTGCTTGGCGGTGTAGTGCTTCACGAATGCCTCGTACAGCGGCTTGCCGATCAGCGCGATGCCACGCTCTTCGAGGTTCGTAGCCTCGGCGGGGTCGCGACCCTCGCGCTGCTCCTCGATCAGCTTGCGGGCCTCGTCCGGCGAGTAGTACTTGCCAAAGAACTGGTTGATCAGGCCCAGACCCATTGGGAACTGGTAGGCGGTGCCGTCGTGCATCGCGAAGACGCGGTGCTGGTAGTCGGTAAAGGAGGTGAAGCGGTTGACGTACTCCCACACGCGCTCGTTGGAGGTGTGGAACAGGTGCGCACCGTACTTGTGCACCTCAATGCCGGTTTCCGGCTCCTTTTCGGAGTAGGCGTTGCCGCCGATGTGGTTGCGCTTCTCCACCACGAGCACCCGCTTACCCAGCTCGCTGGCGGCTTGCTCTGCCACGGTGAGGCCGAAGAATCCGGATCCAACAACAATGAGGTCGTAAGTCATACGGCCATTTTGTCACATTTCTTTTCGACGCCCCTCCGCACGACACGCCAAGCCTCAAGATTCACTTGAGACTTTAACTTGCACTACACTTCACTGGAGTAACCTTTATCCCTATAGCCACAGGAGTTAAAACGTGCAACAGCGGAAGCGCCTGAATGGGCAATCCTCCAGGATGCGCCCTCTGATGGCTGCGGTGATGTCCGTGGCCCTCGTTGTCGCCGGGGCGTTCGGCGGCAACCACATTGTCCAGGTCCAGTCGGCGGCACCGGCGCAGATGGACGTCTATAACGCCAGCGAGTCCTTCGCCAAGGGTGCGAATATCACCGTGGATGACGCAGCGGTGCGCACCCAGGGTGAGGAGACCGAGGAGCGTCGTGTGGTCAAGGAGTTCACCCGCGACCGCGAGTTCACGCTGTTTGGCCTGACGTGGAAGGGCGACCGCGACATCGTCGCCTACGTGCGTGCCCAGCGTGCCGACGGCAGCTGGACGGAGTGGTTCGAGATGGATCCGCTCGATGCAGCACCCGGCACCGACACGTTTGGCACCGAGCCGATCTTCGTGGAGCCGACGAAGCGTGTTCAGGTCTCCACGGGCAACGTCGATCTCCTGGAGAACGGCCGCAAGGGCTCGACCGCACCGAATACGGCCACCGACATCCAGGCCGTATTTATCGACGGCGGCACCGGCACCGTCAACGGCAACATCAAGCCAGTCGTCGACTCCTACACCTACGGGATGCCGAAGGTCATCACCCGCGCGCAGTGGGGTGCGGGCAAGAACAGCAACCCGACGTACACCGCGCCGGTCACGGCCGCGACGGTCCACCATACCGCTGGTTCCAACAACTACACCGAGGCGCAGGCGCCGGGCATCGTCCGCGGCATCTGGAACTACCACACCTACACCCTGGGCTGGGGCGATGTGGGCTACAACGCCATGGTCGATAAGTACGGCAACATCTACGAGGGCCGGTACGGCGGACTCGACCGCGCGGTCCAGGGCGCGCACGTGGGTGGCTTCAACCAGAACACCTGGGGCGTGTCCGTGCTGGGCAACTACCAGACCGCGGTGCCGACGCGTGCGTCGCTGCAGGCGCTGGGCGACATCATCGGCTGGAAGGCTGCTGTCTCCGGGTTCGACCCGATGGGTTCGAGCTACCACTACGCTGACTTCGATTTCAAGGGCAGCAAGTACCGCGCCGGCCAGGGCGGGATGTTCCCGAACATCAACGCGCACCGGGACTTCCACTACAACGAGTGCCCAGGCCAGAACCTGTACAACCAGATGGGCACGGTGCGCACAATCGCGAACACGAAGTACCGCGCGCTGAAGAACTCTTCCGAGTTCACCCCACCGGGTGATTACACGGGTCCAGCCACCGACACCACGGTCGGCGATCTGCTCGACGCACTGGGCTCCGGTAAGAAGGAATCGGACACCGTCACGAACCCTGACGGCACCACGACCCAGGTGACCAACTCGGGCTCCTCCGACAACATTTCCCTGTCGGGGATTGCCTCGGGTGACGCGGTGGCGATCGCAGCGGCCGTCGGCACCTTGGCTGGCCTGATCTTCCTGTACGCGAAGGCGAACGACCTGCTGCCGGGAGGCATCCAGAACCTCGCAGGTGTGGAGATCGCTCCGGGGCTGACGCTGCAGCAAATCGCCCCGTACATCGAGCCGATGCTGAAGTTCGCTGGCCAGAACGACCTGGCTGCGGTGTGGAAGCAGTTCGAGCCGACGCTCGGCGCCGTCATCGGTGGCGTCGGCGGCGTGGGCGGCAACGACTTCGGCTTCTTCCAGAACGGCATCGCCGTGCGCAACGCGAAGGGCGAAGCGTTCACGATGTTCACGAAGATCGCGAACGCCTGGCTGCAGCAAGGTCTCGACGCCGGCCCGCTCGGCCTGCCGGTCAACTCCGAGCACCCGATTGGCGACGGCCTCTTCCGCGTCGACTTCCAAGGCGGCGACATCACGTACAACCAGCACACCAACACCATCAACATTGGCGTGCACTAGCAACGGCTAGCGGCTAGGCAAGGTTATAGGAACGGCGTACCGCATCTTCCCACGCGGCGACAAGCACTTCGCGAGTCGCCGCGTTTGCCGTATCTTCCCAGGTTGTGGGCGTGCCGAGGGAGAGTGGGGCGTCGAGAAGCCCGGCGCCCATCCCCGCTGCCGACGCTGCCCCCATGACCGTGGTTTCGATGTTGCCGGGGCGCACGACGCGGGTGCCCAGGATGTCGGCCTGCATCTGCATGAGGAGGTCGTTGGAGGTCATGCCGCCGTCGACGCGCAGCTCACGGAGTTCGGCGCCCATTGCTTCGACGACCTCGCGGGTCTGCAGGCATGTTGCTTCGAGGGCGGCGCGCGCGATGTGGCGGCGGTCCACGAAGCGGGTCAGGCCGGTGATGACGCCGCGGGCGTCCGGGCGCCAGCGCGGCGCGAACAGCCCGGAGAACGCAGGCACGATGACGACGCCGCCGCTGTCCGGGACCTCGCTGGCGAGTTTCTCGGATTCGGCGGCGGTGCGCAGGATCCCGAGCTGGTCGCGAAGCCACTGAATGAGCGATCCACCCACCGCGACGGAGCCCTCCAGGGCGTAGACGGCGGGCTGCCCGGCGCGCTGGTAAGCAACGGTGCTGAGCATGCCGGTCTCGCTGAAGGTGGGCGTGGTGCCGGTGTTGAGCAGCATGAACAGGCCGGTGCCGTAGGTCATCTTCGCAGCACCCTCTTCGAGGCCGCCTTGGCCGAAGAGCGCCGACTGCTGGTCGCCGAGCACGCCGCAAATGGGCACGTTGGCCAGCGGACCCCGGTTGCGGACCTGGCCGAAGTCGCCGACGGACGGGCGGATCTCCGGCAGGATTTCGGGCGGCACGCCGATGGCTTCGCACAGGTCAGGGTCCCACTGGAGGGTTTCCAGGTCCATCAGGAGGGTGCGGCTGGCGTTCGTGACGTCGGTGACGTGCAGTGCGTTGTCAGGGTCGCGCTGGCCGCCGGTGAGGTTCCAGATCAGCCAGGTATCCATGGTGCCGGCGAGCAGCTCGCAGCGGGCGGCGCGCTCGCGGGCGCCGTCGACGTGGTCGAGGATCCAGGCCCACTTCGGCCCGGCCGGATACGAGTTGCGTAGCAGCCCGGTGGTGGCCTGGAACTCGGTGGCGTCGCCGCCGTAGGAGGTGCGGGTGTCCTGCCACACGATGGCGTTGTAGATGGGTTTACCTGTTGCGCGCTCCCAGATGACGGCGGTTTCACGCTGGTTGGTCAGGCCCAAAGTGGCGATGGCGGCTTCGTCGATATCTGCGCTGGCCACGGCGTCGCTCATGGCGCGGCGCGTGTTGCGCCAGATCTCGAGTGGGTCGTGCTCGACCCAGCCTTCGCGCGGCAGGATCTGCCGGTGCTCGAACTGCGCCTGCGCGATCACCTTGCCGCCCGTAGTGGCGACTACGAACCGGGTTGATGTTGTGCCTTGATCAATAGCCGCCAGCAACGTCATGAGTTAAAACCAGTGCTCCAGTACTTGTGCCACGCCGTCTTCATCATTCGATGCGGTCACAATATCAGCGGCGTCCTTCACCGCGTCCGTCGCGTTGCCCATGGCAACGCCCATGCCGGCCCACGCCAGCATCTCAACATCGTTTTGCATGTCGCCGAACGCCACCACCTGAGACGGGTCGATCCCGTACTGGGCCGCCAGGTAGGAAACACCTGCCGCCTTGGTCACGCCGGGGCGCGAGAACTCGAGCAGCCCCTCCTCCATGGAGTAGGTCACGTGCGCGATGTCCTGGTCGATCTCGGGGGCGATCATGTCGAACATCTCTGCCGCCATCAGGTCCGGGCAGCGCACGAGCAGCTTCGCCGCAGGTTCTGCCAGCAGCTCCTCGACGTGGACGACGCCGAAGCGGGCGTCCCAGGCGTCCGGGTTGTACTCCGGCGTGATCAGGAAGCACTCTTCCTCCGGGTCGAGCGCGCTCTGGCTCAGCCGTTCCACCCCGTAGCCCACGGTCACGTCGGCTTCCCCCATCACCTTTTCGACGACCTCCACGGTCTCCTGCATACTCTCCGGGGACAGCGCGAAGGATTTCACCACTTCGTCGTGTTCTGGGTCGTAGATGACGGCGCCGTTGGCGGCCACACAGACCGGCTCGAACGGCAGCTGCTCGAGCACCGGCAGCAGCCAGCGGTGGGGGCGCCCGGTGGCCAGCCCGAACTTGGTTCCGCCGCGCACAGCCCGCGCGACGACCTCCAGCAGACGAGGTGTCACCCGTCCGTAGGAGTTGAGGAATGTGCCATCGATGTCACTGATGATCAGGCTGGGGGCGTTCATGTTATTTCCCTTTCTTTGCCTCGCGTTCTTTTCGGCGAATTTCGGCTGCTTCTTCAAGAGTCGGTGCGCTCCCTCCGAGCGAGGCCGGCATCCATGGCTCGCCGGGCTCGAAGGGTCCGAAGCGCGTTTCGTATTCGGCGCGGGTGGTCTCCAGCATGGCTTCCATCGCTGCCTTGAGCCTACCCGTGGCTTCTTCAACGGTGCCGTCGACAGCAACGGGTTCCCCGCAGCGGATGATGACCGGAATGCCCGAGCGTCCGAGCCGTTTCGGCTGGTCTTTGGTCCACAGGCGCTGGGAGCCCCAGATCACGCAGGGCACGAGCGGCACTCCGGCCTGGCGAGCGATGCGCACGGCGCCCGTCTTAAAGTCCGCAATCTCGAAGGAGCGCGAAATCGTGCCCTCCGGGAAGATGCCGACGATCGCCCCTTCGCGCAGGGCGGCAACGGCGGCGTCGATAGCCCCGGCGCCCGCCGAGCGGTCCACAGGGACGTGTCCCATGTTGCGCAGCAGCCACCGCAGCACCGGAATGCCGAAGACTTCCTTCTTCGCCATGAACCGCACCAGGCGCTCCCCGCGCAGGTACGGGCCAATGCCCGCCAGCATGAAGTCAAGGTAGCCGGTGTGGTTGATGGCCAGCATCGCCCCGCCGTCCAGCGGGACGTGCTCGAGGCCGTGGACCGTCGCCTTCGTCCCGGCGAACCGGAAGTAGCGCTTCGCCGCACGCACGATCCGCTGGTAGAAGCGGTTCTGCATATCACCGCTGTGCGGCTGCGGGGCGGTGTAGCCGTCCGCTACTTCAAACAGTCCATCAATCGTGCGCATTAGGGAACCAGTACGTCCTTCCCAACCCACGGGCGCAGCGCCTCAGGCACCTTCACGGAGCCATCTGCCTGCTGGTTGTTCTCAAGGATTGCGACGAGCCAGCGCGTCGTCGCGAGCGTGCCATTCAGGGTGGCGGCGGTCTGGGTCTTGCCGTTCTCGTCGCGGTAGCGGATGGACAGTCGGCGTGCCTGGAAGGTGGTGCAGTTCGAGGTCGACGTCAGCTCGCGGTACGTATCTTGCGACGGCACCCACGCCTCGGTGTCAAACTTGCGTGCCGCGGACGAGCCGAGGTCACCAGCGGCGACGTCGATAATGCGGTACGGCACCTCGACTGCGGCGAGCATCTCGCGCTCGAGTCCGAGCAGCTTCTGGTGCATCTCTTCGGCGTCCTCAGGCTTGCAGTACGCGAACATCTCCAGCTTGTCGAACTGGTGGACGCGCAGGATACCGCGGGTGTCCTTGCCGTAGGAGCCGGCCTCGCGGCGGAAGCAGCTGGACCAGCCGGCGTAGAGCAGCGGGCCGTCCGAGAGGTCAATAATCTCGTCGGTGTGGTAGCCGGCCAGCGCCACCTCAGAGGTGCCAACCAGGTAGAGGTCGTCGCGCTCGAGGTAGTAGATCTCCTCATCGTGCTCGTCGAGGAAGCCGGTGCCCTGCATGACGTCGGGGCGGACCAGAACCGGCGGGATCATGACCTTGAAGCCGGCCTCGCGGGCCTTCTGCGCGGCGAGCATCATCATGCCCAGCTGCATCCAGGCGCCGTCGCCAACCAGGTAGTAGAAGCGAGCGCCGCCAACCTTGGTGCCGCGCTTCATATCGATAATGCCGAGGTTCTCGCCCAGCTCGAGGTGGTCCTTCACCTCGAAGTCAAAGGTTGGGACCTCGCCGACGTGCTCGAGGACCACGAAGTCCTCCTCGCCGCCAGCCGGTGCGCCCTGGATCGGGTTCGGGATCTTGTACTGCAGGTCCTGCACGGCCTGCTCGGCCTCAGCCTGCTTGGCCTCGGCGGCCTTCACCTTCGCCTTGAGTTCGTTCGAGCCCTCGAGCAGCGCCGGGCGCTCCTCCGGGGAAGCCTGGCCAATCTTCTTGCCGAAGGCCTTCTGTTCCGCACGCAGCTCATCTGCTGCCTGGATTGCCTCGCGGCGCTGCTCGTCGGCCGCTAGCAGCTGATCGACGAGGGAGGGATCCTCGCCACGGGCGGTTTGGGACTCTCGGACGTCGTTTGCATTCTCGCGCAGAAATTTCAGATCAATCACGCCCACAACTCTACCCGGTTCCGCCCCTCGATACGCCACCTGCACCACCGCCCCGCTCTGGTAATAACCAGTGCGCTATGGTGGGGGTATGTCCACGCCCGAGCAGCCCCCCACCGAAATCCAGGAAGGCCCCCTCCCGAAACACGCGCAGCTACGCATCATCCTCGAAGAGTACTGCCGCAACGAACTGTCCCCCGGCGACCCGCTGCCCGGCGAACGCGCCCTCGAGGAGACCTACCGGGTCTCCCGGATCACGGTGCGACGCGCGATCGGGGACCTCGTCGCCCAGGGCAAGCTCCGCCGGGTCCGGGGCAAAGGCACGTTCGTGGCGCCGAGCCCGCTGGTGAGCAAGCTGCAGCTGGCCAGTTTCTCCGAGGAGATGCAGGCGCAGGGCGTAGTGGCGTCGTCAAGTATTTTACTGGCGGAGCGCGCGCCAGCGCCTCAAGAAGTCGCCGAGTACTTCGGCACCCCGCCGCACACAGAGCACATCCACCTGCGTCGCCTCCGGCTTGGCGACGCCCAACCCTACGCCGTCGACGACGGCTGGTACAACGGCGAGCTGGTCCCCGACCTGCTGGAACACGACCTGCAGGCGTCGGTGTACGAGGTACTCGATAAGCGTTACAACCTCGGCATCACCAAAGCTGAGCAGACCGTGACCGCCGTGAATGCCGGCGCGACCGTCGCCCCGTTACTCGAGGTGCCGGCGAACCGCGCGCTGCTGCGAATCGTGCGCTATGCGCAAAGCCATGGCACACGTGTGGAATACTGTGCCAGTGTGTACCGGACGGATCGTTATAGTCTGCACACACAGGTACTGCGCAACCTCGAGGGATAGGAAATGCACATGGCTAGCAGGACAACAGCGCTGCGCGGCTTTCTCGTCGCGCTGCTCGCGGGTGCGGTCGGCTTCGGCTCCTACACCTACAACGCCTCACCCGCGCCGCAAGGCGGCACTGATGCATCTGGGGTATCGACGTCCACTCCGAAGCGACAGAGCAAGAACAAGCCAGCGCCGTTCACCACGGCGGACCAAGGCGCCTGCCTGACCTGGGAAGCCGATGCCGAGGGCCACATCACCGCCTTCGAGCAAACCGACTGCGCACTCGAGCACCGCTTTGAAATCTCCGCGCGCGAGGACCTGGCCACCTATCCCACCTCCGAGTTCGGGCCGTCTGCGCCGATGCCGAACCAGACCCGCCAGGCGCAGCTGCGCGAGGAGCTGTGCGGAGGAGCAACCCTGCGCTACCTCAACGGCGCCTTCGACCCGAACGGGCGCTACTCGATCGCGCCGATCCTGCCGCCCGCGGCCGCGTGGGAAGAGGGTGACCGCACCATGCTGTGCGGCCTGCAGGAAACCGACCGCGACGGCACCCCAATCCTGACCACGGGCCGCGTGTCCGAGCAGGACCAGGCGCGCACCTTTAATCCCGGGGAGTGCGTGGCCATCGACGGCACCTCCAGCCTGAGCAGCGTGGATTGCAACGAGCCACACCAGATGGAGATCACCAGCACGGTGGACCTCGCACCGGTTTTCCCCGACCACACCCCGAGCATCGAAGAGCAGGACAACCACCTTCGCGACGTATGCACCGACGCCGCCCAGAAGTACATGGGCGCGGAGGAAAACCTCTACCAGATCGCGCTACAGCCGTTCTGGACCACGCAGAAGCCGTCCGCCTGGGAGGGCGGCTCGCACAGCGTGAACTGCGCGCTGGTCTTTTCGAATCCGGAGGGGCAGTTCGCTACCCTGACCGGGTCCGCGACCGCCGGGCGCGAAGTGCTCAAGATCGACGGCAACCCGCCACCGGAGCGGCCCGAGCGCCGCCCGCTTCGGGAGGAGCAGCCCCGACCATGATGGAGCCGGTCAGCCAGGACGCCTTCGAGGAGATGATCAACGACGCCCTGGACACCATCCCCGAGGAGTTCGCCCACCACATGACGAACATGGTGGTGCTGGCCCGTGACTTCAACCCGGACGAACCAACGCTGCTGGGCCTGTTCGAGGGCATCCCCCTTACTGAGCAGCACTCAAATCACAGCGGGTTCCTGCCAGACGCGGTATTCGTATACAAGGACGCACTCGAGGCGATGTGCAGCGACGAAGAAGAACTGCGCCACGAAGTAAAGGTGACCGTCCTGCACGAGGTCGGCCACTACTTCGGGCTCGAGGAGCACGAGCTGCACGAACTCGGCTGGGGTTAGCCGAAGTTACCCCTGCTTAGCGCAGTCCGTCTACCCAGGACTGGGCCTCCGCGAGGCGCGGGTTACTACTCGGCCAGGTTGCCTGCTGCGCGCACGGCCACGACCCCAAGTATGTAATTTGCGAGGCACGCAGGTAGACCGCCCGCAACGCTTCCGCGACGGCGGTGTCATCGATATGCCCCACGATGTCCACGTGGAAGGAGTACGTGTTCGGCTCCTTGCGTGTTGGGCGCGACTCAATACGGGAAAGATGCACGCCGCGGAACGCGAACTCCTGCAACGCCGCCACCAGCGTGCCAGGCTCGTTCGGGGTCTGAAACACGATCGACGTCCTATCGTTGCCCGTGCGCGGGGTCGGCTTCCCCGACGGGCCCACTAGCACGAAGCGCGTCCGCGCCGTGGACAAGTCGGCCACGCCGCGCGCGTGCACCTCGAGTCCGAGCAGCTCCGCCGCACGCTCCGGGGCCGCGGCCACGTCCGCCTTCCCCTCAGCGACGAGCTGCGCCGCCGCGCCGTTCGATGTCGCCGGGTGGAAGGTCGCGTTCGGGGCGTGCTCGGCCATCCAGCGCTTGACCTGCTGGTAGGCCACGGGGTGGGTAGCGAAGCGGGTGGCGTCGACAAGTGAAGCACCGGGCCGCGTCATGATGGCGAAGGCGATCTCGAGCTCGGTCTCACCGTAAATCTGCACCCCGGGAGCCTCCGCCAGCGCGTCCGTGGTCGCGGTGACCGCGCCGTCGACCGAGTTCTCCACCGCAACCACCGCGTAGTCCGCGCGCCCGGCACGCACCTCGTTGAGGGCCTCCGCCGGGGAATCCACAGGCACAAGCTGCGGATCGGGCAAGTCAAAGTTCCAGACGGCCTGCTCCGTGAACGTTCCCGCCGGGCCGAGGTACGCAATCGTTGTCATGGGGCTACTGTAGCCTGCATGCACACTCGGTACCGCGTTGAAGTCCTCCTCGTGCTGGCCGTCACCTTCGGCGCCAGCGGGCTGCGCGCCGCGCTGCGCCTGGTGGACTCGCTGCTGCAGGCGCCCCTCAACGAGCAATCGACGACGCTCTACTCCCAGGCGAGCTCCATCGGCTGGCTCGACGTGGCGCTCCAGGCGGTCTCAGCCCTGTCGCTCATCGGGTGGGGCGGCCTGGCGTGGTACCTGCTGGGCACCGCGTGGGTTGCGCCGAAGTGGCGCGACTGGCTGCGCGGCGCCGGGTTCGCGGCCCTCATCGGCATCCCGGGACTGGCGCTCTATATCGGGGCGGTGCACTTCGGCTGGTCCAAGGTGGTCATCCCCACCACCGAGGCCATCCAGATCCCCACCTCGCTCCTGTGGGCTTTCGCCAACGGGTTCGCCGAAGAGGTCGTGGTGGTGATGTACCTGTGCACCCGGCTGCGCCAGATGCGCTGGTCGGTACCTGCCACGATCGCCGCCTCCGCGGTCTTACGTGGCTCCTACCACCTCTACCAGGGGGTTTCCGCGGGCTTCGGAAACATCGCGATGGGCGCCATCTTCGCCTACTACTACCACCGCGCCGGCAAAGTCTGGCCACTCATCCTCGCGCACTTCCTTATCGACGCCGTCGCTTTTCTCGCCTACCCCCTCCTGCCGTCTACACTGTTGCCATGAATACGCCGCATTCCAACGATCCCCGGGATAACCTCGAGGACTTCGTGCTTGGCAAGGACGGCCAACCACTCGTGGACCGCTACGGGCGCCCCATCCGGAAGCGTCGCCCGCAGCGGGAACAGCAACGGCCCGCTGCCTGGCAGGAGCGGCCAGCCATCCGGTCGGAGCGTCGCGAGCCGCAGGAAACACGGCAGTACAGCCCGCGCGACTACGAACCGCGCGAATACCGGCCACGCCAATACCCAGCGCAGCAACGACCGGTTCAGCAACGCGCGCCGCAGCAGCGCCCGGAGCGCGAGCACATTCCGATGCAGGTCACGCAACGACCACAACAGCAGCGTCCGCAGCGGCGAAGAAGGCGTCGTAAAGGTGGCTGCGGCCGTCTGCTCGCGGCTCTCCTCGTGGTGCTGCTCGCCCTCACCTTCCTTGTCGACGCCCGACTCTCCCGCGTCGACGCCCTGCCCGCCGAGCGCATCGCGAACACCTCGGGCACGAACTGGCTGCTCGTCGGGTCTGACTCGCGCACGGGCCTGAGCGAGGAGGACGCGGCGCGCCTCGGCACCGGCGGCGACCTGGGCACCACCCGCACCGACACGATCATGCTGCTGCACCTGCCACTATTCGGGAAGGCGACGCTGGTGTCCATCCCGCGCGACTCCTATGTGGCCGTGCCCGGCTACGGGCAGGAAAAGATCAACGCGGCGTTTGCCTACGGTGGCCCGCAGCTGCTCATCCAGACCGTTGAGCAGGCCACTGGCCTGCGTGTGGACCGCTACGCGGAAATCGGCATGGGCGGGTTGGCCAACATCGTCGATGCCGTCGGCGGCGTGGAGATCTGCGTCTCAGAGTCCATCCAGGACCCGCTGGCCAACCTGTTTGTCGAGCCCGGCTGCCAAACAATGGACGGTGCGACCGGCCTTGGGTACGTGCGCACCCGCGCCACCGCCCAGGGCGACCTGGACCGCGTCGGGCGCCAGCGCGAATTCCTCGGCGCGCTGACCAGCCGCATCCTCTCCCCCGGCGTGCTGCTCAACCCGTTCCGGGCGCTGCCGCTGCTGTGGACCGCCCCGGCCATGTTCACCGTGGGCAGCAAGGACCACGTGTGGAACCTGGCCCGCATTGGGTTGGCGTTCAGCATGGGGCTGAACACGGAAACCATCCCGGTGGGCGGGTTTATGGACGCGGACGTGGGCAACGTGATCCTGTGGGACGAGGTCGCTGCCGAGCAGCTCTTCTCGTCCCTCAGGTAGGCCCCCGAATAGCCCCCGTGCAGCCCGGTCGCCCTCTGCTTAGATGGTGACCTGGCGGGACTTGATATTGTCCAGCTGCTTGCGCTCGTCGGCGCTGAGCTGGGCATCGTTCGCGTACTCGGCCTCGATAGCCTTGTTCAGCGCTACCAGTGCATCCGCGTAGGACGCAGGCTCAACCGTCGGGTCCAGGTCCCACACCGGGACCACGACGCCGTGGGTGCGGAACGCGCCCGCGAACTTCGTGCCCTCACCCAGGTTAAGCTCACCGCGCGCCGCGATGCGCGCCAGCGCCGAGAGCATCTGGCTCTCGTTATCCTCGGTGCGCACCCAACGGATGTGCGCCTTGCCGCCGCCCGGGTTGACCCACCACACTGCGCCCGGCGCGTCCGACTTGACCTCGACGGACGGGATGACGGCGTCGTTCGCGGCCGCCATCGCCTGCTGGATCTGCGGCGGAACCTGGGCATCCTCCGGGAACCACCAGGAGAAGTCGTCGTAGGAGGTGACGTCCAAGGCGGCGTCAACCGGGAAGATGTCCTTCAGGGTCGGCTGCTGGCCGTCGGCCGCGGTGGACTGGAGCTGCTCGCCCTCCTTGGCACTCAGCACCCAGTTCAGGGCGTACGCAAGATCGCGGCCCGGGTTTTGGGAGTGCGCCGCAACCTGCAGCGCGACCAGGCGCTCGCCGCCCTCGCGCACCATCGCCGCAACGGCGCCTGGCAGCACGGTCACCAGCTGCACCGGGGTGTCCTTCACGGTCACCTGCGCGGTCGCGGACGGCACGAACTCCTGCAGCGCCACCAATTCGGCCTCGGCGGCCAGGCCCTCGTACGGGCGCGGGTCCTTCTGCAGCGCCTCGCGCTCAGCGGCGCGGGCAGCGAGTTTCGCCTGGCGGCGGCTCATTCCCTCTGGGAGATTCTCTTGCTTTCTACGGTTCTTTTTAGCCATAGACACACATCGTACAGGCGCTACAGCAGCCCTGCGTACGTCTGCAGCGCCAGCTGCGGGTGGTCCGTCGCAATCGCAGCGATGCCGTGTTCGGCACACCACCGCATATCCTTCGGGTCGTTGACCGTCCACACGTACGTCGGGCACCCATACTTACCGATCAGCTCCGGGCGCTGCTGCACATGCGCCAACCCTGGCCCGATCCCGTACGGGCTCGACAGCATCACGCTCTTCGGGTTCCACTTCGCCTCACGCACCCTGAACAGGTAATACGTGAGCAGGTCCGGCGCCATCCGCGTGAAATACCGCACCGCCTTGTGCGAGAAGGAAATGATCTTGACCTGCTCCGAATCCAGCATGCCCGCGTACGCCAGCGCCCGAAATGTCGCCTCGTCCACCTCGGGGCCGTAGCGCGTCGGATGCTTCGTCTCAATATAGAGGTGCTTGTCCGGGTAGTCCTGCAGCAGCTCGAGCAGCTCTTCGAGCAGCATCACCTGCTGCGGGCACTCATCGGTGCCGCAGTTCAGCTCGCGCAGGTCGCAAAAATCCATCGTGGATACGCGCCCCATCCCGTCCGTAGTGCGGTCCACCAATCCGTCATGGAACACCACCAGTCGCCCGTCGCGCGTTAACCGCACGTCACACTCCACGCCGTGGATCGGCAGCTTCAGGCCCGCCTCAAACGCCAGGCGCGTCGACTCCGGGTACATCGCCGAAAAGCCACGATGCGCCACAATCTTCGGCAACACTAGATCCCACACTCCACGCCCGTCGAGTGGTGCGGGCAGTACCCGTTCGGCACCTTATGCAGGTACTGCTGGTGCTCATCCTCCGCCAAGTAATAATCGACGCCCCATCGCACCTCAGTCGTAATCGGGGCATAGCCGGCGTCGATAAGCTGCTCACCGTAGTGCGCAACCCACCCCTCAATTATCGACGCCTCATCCTCCCCATCCGTATAGAACGCCGAGCGGTACTGCGTACCCACGTCATTGCCCTGGCGGAAACCCTGCGTCGGGTCGTGCGCCTCAAGCGCCGCACGCACCAACTCCTTCAACGAGACACGCTCCGGGTCGTAGACCACCTCCACCAGCTCAACGTGGTTCGTCTGCCCACTGCACACCTCTCGGTACGTCGGGTTCGGCGTCACACCCCCGCCATAACCAACCGACGTCGACTCCACCCCCTCCATCTGCCAAAACATCTTCTCAGCACCCCAAAAACACCCAATGCCCACCAGCAAGCGGCGCTGGCCCTCGCGCCACGGGCCAGTAATCGGCGTCCCCAGCACAGCATGCGGACGCGGATGCGCCAACACAGGCTCATCACGACCCGGCAACGTGCGATCTTCAGGAACCAGCTTCGGCTCCGGTGCAAATAAGAAACCCATAAAAATTAGCGTACGCCATTGCGGGAATGTGATTCTTGTCTATTATGGGGCACGTCACCAACCCCAAACGAAAGGAACTGACAATGGCTGTTTACGAACTTCCAGAGCTCCCATACGCATACGACGCACTCGAGCCACACATCTCGGCCGAGATTATGGAGCTGCACCACGACAAGCACCACGCAAACTACGTCGCTGGCGCAAACGCCGCCCTCGAGGCCCTCGAAGCAGAGCGCAACGGCGACGCCAACCCAGACAAGCTGCGCGCACTGTCCAAGAACCTGGCATTTAACCTGGGTGGCCACACCAACCACTCCATCTTCTGGAAGAACATGGCGCCGAACGCAGGCGGCGCACCAACCGGCGCAATCGCTGAGGCAATCGACCGCGACTTCGGTTCCTTCGAGAAGTTCCAGGCACACTTCTCCGGCGTTGCAACCAGCCTGCACGGCTCCGGCTGGGCAGTCCTGGGTTACGACCACATCGCAGGCCGCCTCATCATCGAGCAGCTCACCGACCAGCAGGGCAACATCTCCGTTGACTTTACCCCGCTGCTGATGCTCGACATGTGGGAGCACGCGTTCTACCTGCAGTACAAGAACGTCAAGGGCGACTACGTCAAGGCTTGGTGGAACGTTGTCAACTGGGACGACGTCAACGAGCGTTTCGCAGCGGCTTCCAAGTAAGTCGGTATAGACAACGCCATGTAATTCTGTTAGATTAAAGGCGCTCTCGCGAGGAGCGCTTTACATGGCCACCCGCCGTGTTTCATACAGGGGTATGAAACACGGCGGGTTTTATCTGTATTCACGACGAGTCCGTTGAAGGAACCAGGACCCACTAGGGATATTAGGGTAGGCTAACCTGTCACGCAAGAGGGGGTAGGGGACGGGGTTAGCTGGGCCGATTTTGGGCCGCAGTGTTCGCTCCGGTCGACCTGCGCACCAGATTCCACCACGCGCCGAAAATGACCTGGGCTTTTACAAATCCGCCCGTCGAAAAACCAGGAATTTGGTGCGGCAATGTAGAACGCTCCTTGAGGTCCCCGCCACAAAGTGCCAGGATATGCAGCATGAAGAAAGGGAGCCCGGAGTATCGTCGCGCAACGATTGCGATGCTGCTCGCCGGGCTCGGAATCTTTAACGCCCTCTACGCCACCCAGGCCCTGCTCCCCACCCTGGCGGAGGCGTTCGACGCTTCCCCGTCCACGACGGCGCTGACGGTGTCGGCGGCGACGGGCGGGTTGGCGCTGTGTGTGGTGCCGGCGTCGATACTTTCGGAGAAGTATGGGCGCGGGCGCGTGCTGATCGTGTCGGCGCTGGTGGCGACGGGCATTGGACTGTTGTTGCCGCTGGCGCAGTCGATGGAACAGCTGGTGCTACTGCGAGCCCTGCAAGGCATCGCGATTGCAGGCACCCCGGCCGTTGCGATGACCTGGCTCTCCGAGGAGCTCGACGCCAAGGACCTGCCCGGCGCGATGGGCTTGTACATCGCCGGCAACACGATCGGCGGGCTGACGGGCAGGTTGATCCCGACGGGGCTGCTGGCGGTCACGTCGTGGCGGTGGGCGCTCGCGGCCAGTAGCGTGACGGCGCTTGCACTGGCGATTGCAACGGCGATCCTGCTTCCTGCGCAGCGCAACTTCACGCCGAAGGCGAAGCTGCGACCGGGCAATGAGTTCCGCGCGATGGTTCGGCACGCGAGGAACCCGCGGATTCTCGCGCTGTGCGCGACGGCGTTCATCGGGATGGGCGTGTTCGTTTCCCTGTACAACTACCTGGGGTTCCGCGCGATTGACTACTTTGGCCTGCCGCCGTCGCTGGTGGGGCTGGCGTTTTTGCTGTACCTGTCGGGGACGTGGTCGGCGTCGCGTGCGGGTGCGCTGGTGAGCAAGTACGGTCGCGGGCACGTGGTGATTGGGGGCGCGTCGCTCATGGTGGTGGGCCTGATACTGGCGGCGATACCGAACCTGGTGGCGCTGCTGGCCGGTCTGCTGGTGTTTACGGCGAGCTTCTTCGCGATGCACTCGACGGCTTCCGCGTGGGTGGGCATCATCGCGGAGCGCGACCGGGCGGAGGCGTCCAGCATGTACGTGTTCTGGTACTACATGGGGTCGTCGATGGTGGGGGCGGCGTCGGGCTGGGTGTACGAGCTGCTGCCGTGGGCCGGGTTCACGATGGTGCTGGCCTGCCTCGTTGTGGTGCTGGTGCTGATTACCGCGGCGGTGGCCCGCAACACCAGGCGTTAAAACACCAGGCGCTAAACCCCAAAGCTAGAGCAAAGGGATGCCGGGGGCGTCGGCGGCGAGGAATTCGCGGACGGCACGGGTGGCCCGGCAGTCGTCTTCGTTGTACTGCAGCAGGGTCTGCTTTGCGTCCTCGTCGCCGCGGACGGCGGCGAAGCGGCGGTCGATGGAGGCTTCGCCGTCCATGTCGTCGTCCTCCCAGTGAAAGCCCACGATGGGCCCGAGCACTTTCAGCCCCAGCCCGTCGGTGCCCACCAGGTGCCTGCGCACCGACGCGAACACGTCGACCCACTCTTCGGAAGCGATGAACTCCTGGACTTCCTTGGCGTCGATGCTGGCGAAGCGCTGCGCGGACATGCGCAGCCAGTGGTTTTCGCCGGCGGCGGCGTAGCAGTAGGCGGCGAAGGTCTTGCCTTCCGCGTGGGCTTGGGCGCGCTGGTCGAGGAGCCAGCGCCAGAACGCACCGAAGTTGGCTTCCTCCGCGTCGCCGCCGACTTCCTCCCACGTCACGAACGGCCGGTAGCGCTCGCCGTCAAAGGTGCCCCACAGGTAGGCGCCTTGGTCCATGTAGGACTCCATGTCGATGTCGATCTCGACGTCCGCACGGCGAATACCGATCGGCCCCGGTCTCCTGAGCAGGGGGATCCCGGCGCGCCAGGCTTCGGCGATGCGGGAAGGTTCGCCGAGCTGGGCGTCGATAAGCTGTTGGACCGTCGTGATGCCCTGGGCGCGGAAGCGGTCACCCTTGCCGCCGGGTAGCACCAGCGAGATGTCGTCGCGCGCCTCGAGCTCAGGCAGGCACAGTGGCCAGAACCTGCAGGTGGCGCACTGTTTGTAGCGGGTTGGGTGCTCGGGCGTGGGCTCGGCGAGCGCGAGCAGCAGCGGCGCGACATACTTTTCGACGTCCACTCCGTACGCCAGCGACCTATCCTGCCCAATGACGCCGCCGCGGCCCGCGGAGCGCTCCCCGAGCAGGAGGTGCGCCATGGCTAGCCGGTAGCCGTCGACGGTGTGGTGGCGGTACTTGCCCGCTACCCGCAGTGGTGCCCCCAGCCCAAGGCGCCCAACCGGCACGGCCTGCAGCGTCGAGGTCGGGTGCGTGCGCGCGACTCTGTGGTTCGAGATGATCACTGGCACGTACCCGTCGGCGGTGCGCACCAGGATGTCGACGTCCACCTCGACCGCCACCCCGGCGATGTCCCCATGGAGCGTGGCGCGTGTGATCAGGTGGGTGCCGCGGCGCATCAAGTCGAAGACGCCCTCGGTGGTGGCGTCCGCGGCGTCGGCGCGGGTGAAGAGGCGGCGCCGGCCGTCGCCAAGCGCTGGCTTGGTAGGCAGCTGGGCGAGTACCGCCTCCTGCACCGCGATGCGCTGCGGCATGTGCGCCTCGGCCTCCTCGCGCGACGGGTAGTCCGGGAACTGGCACCTCCGGCGGAACCGGAAGCGGCACCCCACAAGATCCGACGGCCGCATGCGTGTGCCATCCTGCTGCTTCGACGTACTCACAATGGGCAATACTCTACTAGGCGCAGTGGAGAAACAGGTAAGGTTGGTGTCCAAACGAACGCTGAAGCGTAAAGGAGTTAACTCGCATGGGACTGTTCAAATCCATCCGGAAAGCACGCACGAAGGCCAAGGCTGAGATTAAGGCCGCGCAGGCGCACGCCCGCAAGCTTGCCAAGGAGGAGGCGAAGCAGGACTTCCGCACCGCAAAGCTGCTGGACAAGGCCGAGAAGCGCCTGCTGAAGGCAGAGAAGCAGGGCCTGAAGCAGAAGCGCAAGCACGAGGAGCGGCTGGCGAAGGCACATCTGCAGCGCATTGAGGAGTCCGGCATTACGAAGAAGAAAGCCAAGCAGTGGCTCGGCGCGACCCGTCTGCTCCTGCCGGTGCTGTTGCCGCTGTTCTACAAAGGCTGGACGTCCTACCAGCAGAAGCAGGTACAACAGCGCGCGCAGAGCGTCGGCCTGTCCTCCCAGGAGGTCTCGCGCTTTTCTGAGCGCGGCGGGCAGCTGAAGTCGCGCGTCGACGCCCTCGAGGGCCAGGTCAAGACCGCCGAGCTGCCGAAGGGCTTCGCCACCGACGCGAAGGTCCGCCTCGCGGAGCTGCAGACCGCGGTGGAAAACGCCGAGCACATGAACCCGGTACAGCAGCGCCTGGCACACAACTCTATTGATGAAGACCTGCAGAAACTGTCCGCGGAAGTGCAGAAGAAACTTAATTAGTATTATCGGCCAAAGTATTTGCTAGACTTCCTCCAAACGCGAACACTACTCCCAAGTATCGCTCTTGGGAGTACCGGAGAAAGGACAGCCTTCATGGCCCGGCAAAATATCACCCAGTTTTTCGACGACCTGGACCACACGCCCCTGCACGAGGCGGATGTTCGCGTGATCCGCTTCGGGTTACAGGGGAAGAATTACGTGCTGGACCTCAAGCCGGAGAACGCGGAGCGCTTCCTGGCGCAGCTCAAGCCGTACGTCGAAGCAGCCAGGGAGGCGTGCGACGCGACCGATCGGGCCCTTGACCCCGCCGAGATCCGCCGTTGGGCGCAGACCGAAGGCCTGCCCATTGCCAACCGCGGCAAGATCCCCCTCGGCATCGTGGAAGCATTCCACGAAGCCCACCCCTACTACTAGAGCACGCCCTGCTCGCGCGCCGATGCCACGGCGGAAGTACGGGAACGCACACCCAACTTGTCGTAAATGTGCACGAGGTGGGACTTCACAGTCGCCTCAGAAAGCATGAGCTCCGTGCCAATCTCCCTATTCGACGACCCCGCCGCCACCAACTGCAGCACCTCCAGCTCACGCGGCGTGAGCGAGGAGCGCGGAGTGCGGTCGCGCGTCTCGAGGCGCTCGCGCACCACCGGGGACATTGTGGCGTCGCCACGCGCGGTGGAGCGCACCGCGGCGACGAGCTCCTCCGGCGGGGCGTCCTTCAGCAGGTAGCCGACAGCTCCGGCCTCGATCGCGCCGAGGATGTCGGCGTCGGTGTCGTAGTTGGTCACCATGAGCACCTTCGGCGGGTTCGTCATCGAGGCGATGATCTGCGCCGTTGCCTGCGCGCCCGTGGTCACGCGGGTGCCCTCGACGCCCGCGCCGAAGCGGAGGTCCATCAAAATCACGTCGATGCCACCGGCCTGCGCCATCGCGATCGCGCCCTCAGCTGTGGCAACTTCGCCGACGACCATAATGTCTTCGGCCTCCTCGAGCACGGCCCGAAGCCCCAGCCGGACGATCTCATGGTCATCAGCCAGCAACACACGAATCATGAAGTTTTCCTCTCCACCTGGTCAGTCTTTTGTTTGATACTACTCGGTACCGCCACAGAAAGCGCTGTCGGCCCGCCGGGCTGGGACTCAATTGCCAGCTCACCGCCCAATTCCGCGGCCCGAGAACGCATGGCATCGAGGCCCAAATGGCCTAACCCTGAGGGCTTTTTGGCCTGGCTCGCTACGTCGAAGCCCTTGCCGTTGTCCACCACATCAAGGCGGACCTCGTCACCCCCAAACGTCAGCGTGATGCGCATGCGGCTCGCCTCGGAGTGCTTCACCGCGTTCGACACCGCGCCCTGCGTAATACGCAGCAGGCCGGCCTCGATCCGCATCGGCAGCTGCTGCGGTTCACCGTCGACCTCCACCTCGATGTCCATGTCGCCCGTCGTACCGAAGTCCGCCGCGATGCGCCGCAGTGCCTCCTCCAGCGACGTCGTGCTCAGCGGCGCCGGTGTCAGCGCCGCAATAATCGCACGGGTCTCCGCCAAGTTTCTCGACGCCGCCCTGCGTGCCGTCTCCATCCTCTTCAACGGCGCCGCCAGCTCTTCCTCCGAAAGGTCCGTTGCCAACAGGTCGCGCTCCGCGGCGTGCAGCAGCATCTGGATCGAGGACAGGTTCTGCGCCACCGTGTCGTGAATCTCGTGCGCGAGCCGTTCCCGCTCCTGCGCCACACCGGCTGCGCGCTCCGTAGTTGCTAGCTGTTCGCGTGTCTCCAGTAACTCGTTGTTGAGCTCGGCGCGCTCGTCGCTCACCTTCGTAATCGTGGTGAAGGCATAGTTGATCGCCAGGACCACCACCGCCGACAGCGCCGGCCCCAACACGCTGCCCAGCGTGAGATGATCCGGCAGCTGTACCAGCACCGTGATCACAAGCCCAGCAGCAACCCCGGCAATACCTCGCCAGTCGTTGAACGCCCGCATGTACACGAAGAACAGGATGAACACCCAGTACATCGCAACCACTGAGATCGTCGTGTCCAGCATCCACACGCCAGTCAGCCCCACGAGCCACAGCACGCGGCCCGGGGTTGCCCAGTAGTGCATCTCTGTCATCCCGTAGAACAGGAGGAAGGAAAACGTCGTCACCAGAGTGATGTGCAGCAGCGCCTCATCCAGCGACATCCGCGCCAGCGCCGCCAGCGACACCAACACCAGCGACACCGACAACACCGTGATACCGATATCCAAGGAGCGGTTTACCGGCACCTCAGTGGTTTCGCCGGGGCCCGGCGACAACACAGCTAATCTGGAACCCATGCGTTTGACACTACCCACCCTCGCAGCAGTCATGGCATTCGGCGTCCTCGCCGGGTGCGCCGCCCCCGACCCGGATCCGGCGCCCGCGGGCGAAGGGGGCGTCGAGAAGCAACAAGCCGCCCTGCCTCTCGACGCCCTGCCCGCCACCGACCGCAACGCGTGGCAGCCCTGCCCATACCTCGACACCGACTGGGTCGCCGACGCCAACGGCCAGCGCGTCACCGGCGTAGGTATCGACGCCCGCTTCGACCCCCCAGCCTGCCAGTTCTGGTCCTACCCGCCCGAGCCGCAGCTCACCGTCATCGTGCGGCACATGGACAGCCCCGAGGACGCCATGGCCGTTGTCGACTGGGCAACACCCATCGACTACACCGAACCCGCCAACCAGCCAGCCGGGTGGAACGGCGGACGCCACGGCGGCGGGGCCGTACCCAACAGGATCGGCGCCGCCTACTCCGTGGCCAAGAGCAACACGGCCGTGACCGTGTTCACCAACCAGGACGAGTCCATCAAGGCGCAGCTCGTCGCCGAGGAGACCATCAAGAACCTGCAGCTCTAGGGCGTTACACTGCAACGTCGTTGTAGGGCATCTGTGCCGATACCCACGGAAACACCACTTCCATCAGCAGGAAGAACACGGCCACCGCGATCACGATCGCGAGCAGCCACTTCACCGGCGTAGGGCCCGGCAGCATCCGCCAAAGTGCTCCATACATTGTCTATCTCACCTCCGACATCGCCTGCGGCAGCGTTTGCTCGCCCGGTGTTTTCGCCAGCACCTCAGTCTGCACGGCGTGGATGATCATGCGCTCCGCGTTCGAAAACTGCGGGTGGCACGTGGTCAGCGTGATCATGCCCAGCATGTCCGGGCGCACCTCAATGGAGGGCTGCTCCGGGATCGGGTTGATCACGTTCACGTCCCCCGGCAGCGTGATGTGTCTGCCCACCACGTTGCGGTACTCGCCCGTCGCGATCGGCTCGTTGATCTCGGCTGGCACGCAGCCCGCCGCCACGTCCCGGCGTTCCTGCGGATCCAGGCCCATCGGCAGCACGCGGTACGTCACCCAGGAATCCTGCGTCTCCACCACGATGGCGTCGCAGCTGTTCAGCGCCCCAAGGTCGTTGAACGGCGCGCCCTTGCCCACGCGGTGCCCCGCCACCGCGAAGTTGCCCGGCTCGCCCGGCATCTGCGTGTCCGGGTAGCGGCCCGGGCCCACCAACAACTCGTTCTCGTCGGTGCCCTCGATGATGGCGAACTGGTAGTCCGACCCGAACGCAGGGATGTACATGCGCGCGAATGCGTCGCCGAGCTGTGGCGTGCGCAGCTGGCGCGGGTTCTTCCACTGCTCCGACAACGTGTCCTGCGCTTCGTTCTGCATCTTGCCGGACGCGATATTCGTCCAATAGGACTCGTAAAACGCGAACAGCAACAACAACGCCCCGATGGTCAGCAGCACCTCGCCGAACACCTGGGAGGCGCGCACCTTGCGTCTGGGTTGTTGGTAAACCATGGCCTAACATTAGCGAATGATGGAAATCCTCGTCTATCCCGTATCCGCCGTGCTGCAGTTCTGGCACTGGCTCCTCGCCGACGTCCTCGGTGCCCCCGTCTCTGGCGCCTGGATCGCATCCATCATCCTGCTGGTCATCACAGTGCGCGGCGCCATCGCACCGTTTTCCTGGAAGACGTACAAGGTAGGCCGCACCAGCTACATGATGCGCCCGCACATGAAAGCCATCGCGGACCGCTACGGCAGCTCCACCGCACTCGAGGACATCGAGGCGGAACGCGAAGCCATCAAGAAACTCCGCAGCGAGCACGGCTACAACCCGCTCGCCGGCTGCGTTCCCGCCATGATCCAGCTGCCGTTCTTCTTCGGCCTCTACCGCTTGCTGTACTGGCTCGCCGTCCCCGACGTCGGCGACGCCCACCGGATCGGCCTGCTCACCCCAGACGAGATCGAAAGCTTCCGCAACACCACGCTTTTCGACGTCCCCCTCCCCGCCTACGTCTCCATGACACCAGAGCAGTTTGCCTCCCTCGGCACTACGGTCGACGCCGTTCGCAGCCTAGCCATCCCGATGCTCATCGCCGCCATCTGCTTCACCAGCATCAACCTGCTGCTCTCCCAGATCCGTAACCGCACCACCCTCGAGTGGGAAAACGCGTTCACCCGCGGCAGCTACCGGTTCCTGTACTGGATGATCCCCTTCATTGCGCTGTCCCTGACCACGGCGGGCCTGCTCGGCCTCGTGCCGATCGCGCTACTGCTGTACTGGGTGGTCAACAACTTCTGGACCGCCTCACAGACCGTTCTGCTCTGGGCGTTGCTTGTAAAGCGTTTCCCATCCGAGGAGATTCACCGCAACCATGTGCGCGAGGCGCGCGAAGCGTACGTCGAAAAGAAGCGGGAGAAGCACGAGCGCAAACGGGCCTGGCGCCGCAAGAAGGCTGGCGCGCTCGTGCGACCGACGACCATCCCAGCGGTTCGCCGCGACATCCGCGCAGAAAAATCCGCCCTAGCCGAAGCCAAGCGCGACGAGAAGCGAGCCAAAAAGGCCATCGAGAAAGAGCGGTCGAAAGTGCAGCGGGAGGCTAAATCGAATAGTCAGCAGGAGGAGTCCCAAGCGTAGCTTTCGCTAGCGTACGGGCAGTTTCCAACGGTGCGGTATCGCGCACAAAGCGGGCTCCAGCCAGGCCGCCGTCGAGGAAGATCAAAAGCTCATTCGTCTGCGAGGCCGAGTTGTAGCCGTTCTTCACGCTGAGCAGGTGCGTAATCGTGTCGTACATCCACTGGCGGTGCTTCTTACACGCCGCAACGATGCGTTCCTCCGACTCCGTGTCCGGGCGCGGATACTCGTTCGCCGCGTTCAGGAACGGCGAGCCACGGAATTCCCGGTCCGGCTCCTCCTCAATCGCCATGTCGAAGAACGCCAGCACCTTCCCATCCGCGTCGTAGACGTGCTCGGTGCGCTCCGCCCAACGCTGCCGGTATTCCTCGTCCAGCCGCTCAATGTACGCGATGACCAGGTTGTCTTTCGACCCAAGCAGAGAGTACAACGACGCCTTCGCGACGTCCGCCTCCCTCAAAATACGGTCAATACCGATGACGCGGATGCCTTCTTCTTGGAAGAGTTTCGTGGCGGCGTCCAGCAGCCGCTGCCGGGGGCTGGGACGATTCCGCCTCCTGGAAGCACTCTTTGCCTTGCTGGTTGTACCGCTGCTCACGCGACTGCTCCTCCAAAATCTCTAGTAGACAAACCAGTACGTTCACCATACCGCGTACCGTAGTTTCTGAAAAGAAAAATACCGGCCGGGGGTGTGTCCCTCCGGCCGGTACATACATCACGCGCTTTTCGCGCTACTAGCTATTGGCGTTGTTTGCCTTTCACAAAGTTGACGATGGTCAGCAGGATCACCGCACCAAGGATGCAGGTGAAGAAGCTAAACCAGAGCCCGCCATTGTCGACGTCCACTCCGAACTTCGCCAGCAACCAGCCGCCAATCAGGCCACCGATAATGCCGACAATAATATTCAGGCCGATGCCCATATCGGCGTCCTTGCCCTTAATCTTCGAAGCGATCCAGCCCGCAAGTCCACCGATAATAATCCAGCCGAAAAAGCCAAGTCCCAGCATGTGCACGTCTCCTTCTATAACGATCGTTTAATGTCTACTGACCATGGTGCCTCCCATTCGGGCATAATGCCACTACGATTCGGACACCAACGGGTAACGATCTGGAAACGGCACCGCTGGGACTTGGTTGCGTTCCGCGAGATTAGTCGTTCGGACGAACAACCATCATCGGGCACGGCGCGGACTGCAGCAGCGCACGCGACGTCGAGCCGAGCAGCATGCCCTTGAACCCGCCACGACCGTGGGAACCGGTGACCAGGAGCTGTGCGCCTTCAGCGGCCTCGGTAAGCGCGCGGACTGGACGGTCACGCGTAATCACCTTGCGGATCTGCACATCTGGGTACTTCGCGGCAGAGTCCTCCAGGTAGCCTTTGAGGATCTCGTCCTTCTCCTCCTGCACAGCCTTCCAGTGCTCGTCCGTGACAGAGAACCCAGCGCCCGGCCCCTGCACCTGAGTATCGATCCACGTGTGCACCGCAATCAACTCCGCACCGCGAGCGTGCGCCTCCTCAAAGGCGACCTCCGTCGCATGGCGGGAAACCTCAGAGCCATCAACGCCGACTACGACCGGGCCGTACTTATTCTCTTCCGTCACGTTGTTGTCCTCGCGGACCACCACAACCGGGCAGCTTGCGTGGGAGACAACCGCACCAGACACAGAGCCGAGGACCATCCCGGAAAGCCCGCCAAGGCCACGCGACCCCATCACGATCATGGTCGCGGTACGCGACATCTCAAGCAGCATGTCAATCGGGGATCCCTCCGCGATTGCGTGCCCAATCTTGATATCTGGGGCGACCTCAAGCGCGATGTCACGCGCCTCCTCGACCTTCTGGATGGTTTCCTTCTGCAGATCGTCGAACAGCTCCTTCGGCGGAACCATCCCCTCCGCGTACAGGAACTGCGGCATGGTGTAGCTTGCAGCCAGCTGCAGCGCGATGCCGCGCTTCGCGGCGGTGTTCGCCGCCCAGCGGACCGCGTTGTGGGAAGCCGGGCTTCCGTCCACAGCTACGACGACCATTTCTTCATTCGACATGTGTTTCGCCCTTTCTCAAGAAGGTAGGCAGTTTCTACCCCCATTGTAGACAAAACCCACATCGATATCGTGGCCCTTATTTGGGAATTTCCACGGGCTTCGCACCCTCAGAGTTCGCAGGGAAGAACGTCTCATAGAGTGCTCGCAGCACGTCCGCGATCACCTTCCCGATACCTTCATTGAAGAACGCCAGTACTGGTTGCAACATCGCTCCAATATCCATAGCGACTAATCTAGCAAAGGATATGAGTAGAAAACGAAGGAAGTCGCCCCCGCCACTGCCTCCGCGCGATGGCCTCGGCGCGTCACGAGTCCGCGTCCCCGACGCCCCCATTACCGCCGGCGACTTCCTCACCGAAGTCATCAAGGGGCAGCGCCACCGCCACCCCGATGACGACGCCGCAGCCGTCCTCCAGCGCTTCGCCGTCGGCGAAGTCGTCCTGCGCGACGGCACCCCGCTCTCCCCCAACGATATTTTGCAGCCAGGCACAGACGTCTTCTTTTATCGACGCCCCGCCCCCGAAACTCCCGTACCGTTTACTCACACCGTGGTGTTCGAAGACGATAACGTCCTCGTCGTCAACAAACCGCCGTTCTTGGCGACGATGCCACGCGCCGCCCACATCACGGAGACCCTCACCGTCCGCCTTCGCCGCGAGACCGGCAACGAGGAGCTCGCACCGGCGCATCGCCTCGACCGCATGACGAGTGGACTCTTGCTACTGACGAAGCGCCGTGACGTCCGCGGGGCGTACCAGGACATGTTCGCCCGCCGAGAAGTCCGCCGCCTGTATTCCGCGGTTGCTCCTTATGATCCTTCGCTACCTGCCGGACCTTGGCGGCATCACATCGTCAAAGAACACGGCGAAGTTGCTTCCAAGATTGTCCGCGGCGCGGAACCCAATTCAGAAACGCTGTTCCTTGGCGCGTCCCGTTTGCCGTCAGAAGAGGAAACAGTGCTACAAGAACGCTACGGAGTGGAAGGACCGCTCGGGCGCTATCTCCTCGAACCGATCAGTGGACGCACGCACCAACTGAGAATCCAGATGTTGGACGCCGGGGTGCCCATCATCGGCGACTCTATCTACCCCGTCCCACATCCTTTTGGGGAGGACGACTTCACCAAACCAATGCTGTTGGAATGTATTTCCGTTGCCTTCACCGACCCGCTCTCCAGCAAGGCCGTCCACTTCACGACCGACCCATCGGTGCCCTGGCCATAAACCCTCTCGGAGTACCAATAGTGTGTCTCCAACGGTAGCCGAGGCAGCTGTGCACCACATTCCGGGTCTTCGAGACTGTGCGGTGGCGTTTCCCCAGCTCACGCCCCCTACGTAAAGGAATCTGGTGCGCACACCCCCACGCCCGTGGTGCACACCCCCACCAAAACAAAAAAGTGTGGTGAGTATGTGCCACAACAACACACACTCACCACACACAAGAAAATGAAGTTATAGGCCGGCGGTAACCTACTCTCCCACACCCTCCCAGGTGCAGTACCATCAG
>NZ_JAGPYT010000006.1:0-135637 GCF_024453995.1 Corynebacterium sp. CCUG 51687
GACAACGCTCGCACCCTACGTATTACCGCGGCTGCTGGCACGTAGTTAGCCGGTGCTTCTTCTCCAGGTACCGTCACTTGCGCTTCGTCCCTAGCGAAAGGAGTTTACAACCCGAAGGCCTTCATCCCCCACGCGGCGTCGCTGCATCAGGCTTGCGCCCATTGTGCAATATTCCCCACTGCTGCCTCCCGTAGGAGTCTGGGCCGTATCTCAGTCCCAATGTGGCCGTACACCCTCTCAGGCCGGCTACCCGTCGACGCCTTGGTAGGCCATTACCCCACCAACAAGCTGATAGGCCGCGAGCTCATCCCATACCGCAAAAGCTTTCCACAACAATATCCAAAAAGTTGTCCTATCCGGTATTAGACCCAGTTTCCCAAGCTTATCCCGAAGTACAGGGCAGATCACCCACGTGTTACTCACCCGTTCGCCACTCGAGTACCAGTGCAAGCACTGGCCTTTCCGTTCGACTTGCATGTGTTAAGCACGCCGCCAGCGTTCATCCTGAGCCAGGATCAAACTCTCCACAAAAACTATTTCAGAAAGAAACAAGGCCGTGAAAAGCCTGAAAACCTAACCAAAAACAAACCAACCACCAACAACAACCAACACGGTCATCATTAATGGACTGGCAAAATCCTAAAATTACAAAATGTAAAGTACAAACAACCGGTCCCAACCCGACGGGGCAAAACAGGACCAGTCACAACCACATCAACCAATACAGTCAACATGACCGTGCATCTGCACCACACCAGTGACACCCAATCATAGGTTCAAGCATCACCGCCGGCACACACCAAAACATGGCACACAGCACGCAACCAAAAGTCAATGCAATCAAAAAAATAAAAAGTACATTGGCACACTATCGAGTTCTCAAACAACAACCGCACACCCAACAACCAACCCCAACCAGAGCCAGCGTCAAGCAGCTGAAACAAAGTTACACACCCGTAAACACAAAGTCAAATCCAACCAAACCAGCCAGACTCAAAACCGCCCACAAGCAGCAACTTTATTCACTTTGATCATTCCCTCCAAGCGGCCAGGCCGCTCGTCGGCAACGAGGGATAAACTAACCACGAACCAACAAACAACACAAATCGCCTGGGAGGGACCGGTTTTTAAGCGTTCTAATCGTTTGCTCGTTGCACCTTCGCACCGAGTTCATTGAGCTGCTCCACAAATCGCGGGTAACCACGGTCAATGTGGTAGACATCGTGCACCGTGGTCTGCCCTTCCGCGACAAGGCCAGCGAGGACGAGTCCCGCGCCCGCACGAATGTCAGAGCTCCATACATCCGTGGAGGAGAGCGTCGAAACGCCACGAAGAGCCACATGGTGGCCATCGATGTTGGCGTCAGCGCCGAGGCGCATCATTTCGTCGACAAACCGGAAGCGCGCTTCGAAGACGTTCTCCGTAATGACTGAAACGCCGTCGGCTACCGCGGAAAGTGCAATCGCCATCGGTTGCAGGTCTGTCGGGAAGCCGGGGAACGGCAGCGTCTGGTAGTCGACGGCCTTGGGGCGTTGGTTCATGCGTACGCGGAAACCGTTGTCGTAAGTCTCCACCTGCGCGCCAGCCAGCTTGATCTTCTGCAAAGGAAGGTGCAGGTGACCTGGTGCAATGCCGGATACCGTGATATCGCCCTGAGTAATTGCAGCTGCGTAAGCCCAGGTTCCGGCAACAATCCGGTCGCCAACCACGGTGTGTTGCGTCGGCTCCAGCTTTTGGACGCCATCGATAACAATTGTCGACGTTCCCGCACCCTCGATCTTCGCCCCCATGGCCCGGAGCATGTCGCAAAGGTCGACGATCTCCGGTTCACGTGCCGCGTTGGAGAGAGTAGTACGCCCCTCAGCAAGTACTGCCGCGGTAATGATGTTCTCGGTCGCACCAACCGAGGGGAAGTCGAGTGCGATGTCCGCGCCGTGCAGCTGCTGGGCGCGGGCAACAACGGCTCCGTGCTCGATGTGTGTCGTCGCCCCGAGCTTCTCCAGGCCAGACTGGTGCATATCTAGAGGTCGGGACCCAATCGCGTCGCCACCAGGAAGGGCAACATACGCCTCGCCGCAGCGGGCGACGAGCGGGCCAAGCACCGCAACGGAGGCGCGGAATTGCCGGACGGCTTCGAAGTCGGCGTGGGGAGAAACCTCAGCAGGAGTGTGGATGGTGACCACGGTGCCGTCGATATCTACGGAGCAGCCGAGTCCGACGAGGACGTCCCGCATGAGGGGGACGTCGAGAATTTCGGGGCAGTTAAATAGCGTTGTTGTACCTTCGGCGAGCAGCGCTGCCGCCATGAGCTTCAACACGCTGTTCTTGGCGCCGTCTACCTTTACGACGCCTTCAAGCCGGGTACCGCCAGAGACTAAAAATCGTTCTTTCACGGAACCCAGCGTACCCAACAACGGTTACGGCAACGCCCCGATGCGACGAGCTGCGTTAACGGCCTCGTAGCGGGTGTGTGCCCCAAGCTTGCGCATCACGCTGCGGAGGTAGGACTTCACCGTCTCGGCACCGATCCCCATCTCGGCCGCGGCCTCAACATTGGTATGGCCGAGCGCAACACAGGAAAGAACGTCGAGTTCACGAGCGGAAAGCTTCGTCGTCTGCTTCACGCGCACCGGGGAAACCATCTGGTCACACAGCTGCTCGATTTCCTTGCGAAGATTTTCATCGCCCACACGATTTGCTAGCATGCGCAGCTTCGAGTGCGTGGAGCGAACCTGCTCCCACTCAGCACTGTTCATAACGCGACCCGTCTTCTGTCCGGCGCGCGCGCCGTCGCCCTGCCTCAGGGCGGTATTGACCGCGAGGTCCTGCTCGAGACAGCGAGCCGTCATAGCAACCTCTTCAATCACCTTGTCGCCCAAACGCACCGGCGAGTGCACACCCACGTAGAGGACGCCACGGATCTCGCGCTGGGTAATTACCGGGACTGCAACGATGGAGTGCAGGCCTTCGTCTTGAATCTGCTTGTCGTACTCGTGGGAGATGACATTCGCGCGTGTGTAGTCGGAAATACCCACCGCGCGGCGCGTAGCGACGACCCTTCCACCTACACCGGCACCTGACTCAATGACAAGCTCCTGCAGGGCTGGAGTCCGTAGTCCGATCCATTGCGTGATCTGCAAACGGTTATCCGCCAGGAGGGTGCCATACATGGCTACGGGGATACCGGTTGCGGTTTTCAGCGTGGTCAACGCTGCCCGGATGGCGTCGTCGTCTTCCTTAAGGCACTGTGCGTCGGTCAATGATCTCTCGCTTTCCACCCGTTCGAGTGTCCCCTGTTTAGGGACACTGCTTGTCGAACTTGACTCAAAGCCCTTTCATCATAACGCGTTTTCGGGGGTAGCCAAACTTTGCACTTGCCACACATTCACAGAAACACAACCCCGGAAGTAGGTGAACAAATCGGTCTATTTGACAAAGACTAGCTGGTTCATGTCGCGAGTGTATAATCGCGCAACAAGAACGCAACGTAAGCGAAACATACAGGTAAAGGAGTTATTTTCATGGCAAAGATCGCAAAGTCAGTATTGGACCTCATCGGCAATACGCCGCTCGTAGAGCTCAACGGCATCACTGACGGGCTCAAGGCACGCGTCCTAGCAAAACTTGAGTTTTACAACCCGGCAAATTCCGTCAAGGACCGTATTGGTGACGCTATCGTCCGCGCGGCGGAAGCCTCCGGCGAACTGAAGCCAGGCGGCACCATCGTGGAAGCGACATCGGGCAACACCGGCATCGCACTCGCGCTCACCGGCGCTGCGAAGGGCTACAAAGTCATCCTGACCATGCCGGAGACAATGTCGCAGGAGCGTCGCGTGGTCCTTCGCGCGTACGGGGCAGAGATCGTATTGACGCCAGGCGCGGCAGGCATGAAGGGGGCCGTCGATAAGGCGAACGAGATCGTCGAGACGACGGAAAACACAATCCTGGCCAGCCAGTTCGAAAATGAAGCCAACCCGCAGGTCCACTACGAGACCACCGGCCCCGAGATTTGGAACGACACTGATGGGGAGGTCGACATTGTGGTTGCCGGTGTCGGCACAGGTGGCACGATCTCTGGCTCCGCGAAGTACCTCAAAGAGCAGAAGGAATCCGTCAAGGCCGTCGCAGTCGAGCCAGCTGCTTCCCCACTGCTGTCCACCGGCGAGGCAGGCCCGCACAAGATTCAGGGCCTCGGTGCGAACTTCATCCCTGGCACGTTCGACCGCAACGTCATCGACGAGATTATTACAGTCTCAAACGAAGACGCCGTCGCCACCTCACGCGAACTTGCGCTGAAGGACGGTGTCCTCGGCGGCATCTCGGCGGGCGCAAACCTCAAGGCGGCGCTCGAACTCGCCGCCCGCGACGAGAACGAAGGCAAAACGATCGTCGTGATCATTCCGGACTTCGGCGAGCGCTACGTCTCCACCGTGCTCTACGAAGACATTCGCGACTAGGCCGACCCAGCACGACGTCACCCACACGGATGGTCATTGATAGGATCGCCACATGATCAAAACGGCCATCCGCGTGATTCACATGATCCGCGAGGACCTCGCCAACGCGAGGGACCACGACCCGGCGGCGCGAGGCGACCTCGAGAACGCCATCGTCTACTCCGGACTCCACGCAATTTGGACGCACCGAGTGTGCCACTGGATGTGGAAGCGCAACCTCAAGGGGCCAGCGCGCGTGCTCGCCCAGGCCAACCGGTTCTTCACCGGTATTGAGATTCACCCCGGCGCCACCATCGGCCGACGCTTCTTCATCGACCACGGCATGGGCATCGTCATCGGTGAGACCACCGAAATCGGCGACGGCGTCATGCTCTACCACGGCGTAACGCTCGGCGGGCAGGTGCTCACACAGACGAAGCGCCACCCCACCATCGGCAACAACGTCACCATCGGTGCCGGGGCGAAGGTCCTCGGCCCCATCACAATCGGAGACAACACAGCGGTTGGGGCGAATGCCGTCGTCACAAAGTCCATTCCAGCGAACTCTATCGCCGTCGGCATTCCTGCCAAGGTCAGGGAGCGCCAAGAGTGCGAAACAAAGCACCTCGTCGACCCCGACAAGTACTTCGACCCGGGCAGCTACGTCATCTAATCCGCGCTACTTGACGAGGTCCGCGTACTCCGGGTTCTGCGCAATGTAGCGCGCCACAGCGGGGCACGTCGGAATAACGTTGAGCCCCTCGGAGCGGGCGTCGTCAAGCGCGAACTGCATCAGCGGCTTCGAGAGGCCCTGGCCTCGGAACTTCGGGTCCACCACCGTATGTGGCAGCTCCCGCGCACCGTCGACGTCAGCGTACGTGGCAAACCCGGCCAATTGCCCGTCGACAAATATCTCGTAGCGGGACTCCTGGTCATTCCTCTTCAGCTCGGGCTGTACTGCGTCGTGCTGCGACAAATCAACGCTCCAATCCTCGGGGACAGAAACACAAAACCCCTCCACCGCAGTGAAGGGGTTGGAGTGTGGCCAGAGCCAGGATCGAACTGGCGACCCCACACTTTTCAGGCGTGTGCTCTACCGACTGAGCTATCTGGCCAGAACAACACAAGTGCTGTTCGCGACCCTGACGGGACTTGAACCCGCGACCTCCGCCGTGACAGGGCGGCGCGCTAACCAACTGCGCCACAGGGCCTTATTCAGTTTCGTACTCACGGCCGCTACACGGTCGCTTGCACGAGTTGATACTTTACACAGAGCTCTCGAACACAAGCAAATCGCCAGCACAAACCATATTTTTCGACGCCACTTCACCTCTTCATGTAGGCAGGTTGGACAAAATAAAAAGAGCCGGAACGTTTCCGTTCCGACTCTTCAAACATGGCGACCCTGACGGGACTTGAACCCGCGACCTCCGCCGTGACAGGGCGGCGCGCTAACCAACTGCGCCACAGGGCCATATGTTTTTGTGTTTCAACCTTGCGGCTGAAGTACCCCCAACGGGATTCGAACCCGTGTTGCCGCCGTGAAAGGGCGGAGTCCTAGGCCTCTAGACGATGGGGGCCCGCTGCGTTAACAGCTCGACCATCATAAGCCGATGCAGAATAACATCACAAATCACCAGTACATAGCAAGTTTTCAAGGGTGATTCGTTAGCCAAAATTTGCAAAGTGTAGTAACAGGATTGTAGTAATCCTCGAAACGGGAGTGCGGACAAGAGTTACTACAATCCTGTTACTACACTTTAAGCTTCGCGCCGACTCAAGCCATTCTGCATCCAACAAAAAGCGCCACCGACCGAAGTCGCGTGGCGCTGAATGTGGGCCCTGCGGGGATCGAACCCGCGACCTGCGGATTAAAAGTCCGTAGCTCTACCAACTGAGCTAAAGGCCCGTGCGCAACAACTTAGCACAACTCAAGGGTGGGCCGAAATCGTAAACCCACCCCGAAATGACCCTTCAGGACGCTACCCCCATATATGGTCATACTCCCTGGAAGTTAGGGGTTTTCGGCGCCTGCTACGGTAAATATATGACCATAACCTTTATTGGTTGTTTACGTTGAAGGAGTCACAAGCCGCTAGATTTAGTCGATCTGTCAAGGTGGCAGTTCGGCATTACGACGGTCTATCACTACCTTTTCGTCCCACTGACCATGGGACTCGCGCCGATGGTTGCGATCATGCAAAGCATCTGGCACAAGACTGGCGACGAGCGCTGGTACCGCGCGACCCGTTTCTTCGGAAACATCTTCCTCATTAACTTCGCAATGGGCGTTGTCACCGGCATCGTCCAGGAGTTCCAGTTCGGCTTGAACTGGTCTGAATACTCCTCGTTCGTGGGAGACGTGTTTGGTGCACCGCTCGCCTTCGAGGGCCTGACGGCATTCTTCTTTGAATCCGTCTTCCTCGGCGTCTGGATTTTCGGTTGGGGCAGGTTGCCGAAGTGGGCACACCTTGCGTCAATCTGGATTGTTTCGATCGCCGTGAACATCTCGGCGTTCTGGATTATTACCGCAAACTCGTTCATGCAGCACCCGGTGGGCGCTGTGTTCAACCCGGAAACGAACCGCGCTGAGCTGGTTTCCTTCAAGGCGTTGCTGACGAACCCGACGGTGCTGTGGGCATTCCCGCACGCGGTGTTCGGCGCTTGGATGCTCGCGGGCACCTTGGTGTGCGGCGTCGCTGGCTGGTGGATGATCCGCGAGGCCCGCAAGGGCGATCCGGATGGGGATGCCGCGACGGTGTGGCGTTCCTGCACCCGCTTCGGTGCGTGGGTCATCCTCGCTGCGACGGTGCTCATCACGCTGACTGGTGACGAGCTGGCCAAGCTGATGTTTACGCAGCAACCGATGAAGATGGCGTCGGCAGAGGCACTGTGCCACACTGAGCTGGATCCGCACTTCTCGGTGCTTTCTATCTCGACGTACAACGACTGCGAGTCCGCAACCCAGCTGATCGGCCTGCCATTTGTGCTTCCGTTCCTGGCACAGGGCAAGCTTTCTGGCGTTGAGCTGCAGGGCGTGCTGGATCTGCAGCAGTACTACGAGTCGCTGTACGGCCCGGGCAACTACACCCCGAACCTGTTCGTGACGTACTGGTCCTTCCGCATGATGATCTTCTTCATCGTCGTTTCCGTCGTGATGGCGCTGGTAGGCCTGTGGGTGACCCGCGGCAAGCGCGTGCCTACTGCGAAGTGGCTGGGCACCTTGTGCCTGGTGGCGCTGCCGGCTCCATGGCTGTCGAACATTTCGGGCTGGATCTTCACTGAGATGGGCCGCCAGCCGTGGATCGTCCACCCGAACCCTGCGTTCCAGGGTGGGGACCACCCGGGGATGGAGCAGAACATTCACATGCTGCTGGACTTCGGTGTTTCTGACCACCAGCCGTGGCAGGTGCTGCTCTCTATGGTGCTGTTCACGGTGCTCTACGGCATCGGTGCGGTGCTGTGGGTATGGCTCATTCAGCGTCAGGTCCGCAAGGGCATGGACCAGCCTGGACTGCACGAGGGCGACTCCAAGCGCCTGAAGGACGTGCTCTACGGCCCGAACGCCGAGACCGAGTTGGAGCCGTTGAGCTTCAAGTCTTCGCAGGAGTCCGGCGCAACCACAACCACTGCGGACAACAAGGAGCTATAAATCATGGACTTACAAGTGCTTTGGTTTGTGATCATCGGAGTGTTCTTCACCGGCTACTTCGTGTTGGAGGGCTTTGACTTCGGTGTTGGCATGTTGTTGCCGTTCATGAAGGGCGATGAAATCGAGAACGACCGTCGTCGCACGGCTGCGATCAGGACAATTGGCCCGATCTGGGACGGCAACGAGGTGTGGCTCATTACGGGCGGCGCGGCGATTTTCGCGGCGTTCCCTGAGTGGTACGCCACGCTGTTCTCCGGCTTTTACCTGCCGCTGGTGCTCATCCTTATGGGCCTGATTGTCCGCGGCGTGAGCTTGGAGTGGCGAGTCAAGGTGGACACGCTGAAGTGGCGCAGGCTTTGCGACGCCGGCACGGCGTTTGGCTCCTACCTGCCTACGCTGCTGTGGGGCGTTGGTTTCACGAACATCGTGATGGGCGTTCCGCTCAACGAGCAGGGCCGCCTGGACTCCTTCTATGACGGCTTCCTTGGCCTGCTCAACCCGCTCGGCCTGCTGGGCGGCGTGGCGTTCGTGCTGCTGTTCATGCTGCACGGTGCGACGTTCCTTGGGTTTAAGTCCCACGATCCGCTGCGTGCTGAGATGCACGCGTTCGCGAAGAAGTTCATTGCTGGCCCGGCGATCGTCGTTGGCGCGGCGTACCTGCTGTGGATCCAGCTCACGCTGGGCGCTGGCTGGACCTGGATCCCGCTGGTGCTCGCTGCAGTTGGCCTGGTTGTCTCCGTGGTCGCGATTGTTGGCAACAAGGACGGCTTGGCGTTCTGGATGACGGCGTTTGCCATTATCTGCTGCGCGATCGTTCTCTTCGGTTCGCTATTCCCGGACGTGATGCCGTCGACAAGCGATCTGTTCGCTGGCTGGGATATCCGCAACGCGTCCTCCTCGCCGTACACCTTGAAGGTGATGACGTGGGCGGCTGTGTGCCTCACCCCGATCGTCCTGGCGGGTCAGATTTGGACCTACTGGGCGTTCCGGAAGAGGGTGTCGGTCTAGGCTATGGCCTCGCCGATTGACCCCCGGCTACTTCGCCTCGTTCCGCCCGTGCGCCAACTCATTGTGCGCACGGGCGTTGCGCAAGCTGCAGACACGTTACTGCTGGTGGCCCGGGGTATTTTGATTGGGATTGTCGCAGCGTCGGCGGTGATGGAGCGCGCGGTTCCGCGTGCCTCGTTGCTGTTGGCGCTTGCTGGCGTTGTTGTGGCCCACGGCGTGTTGTCGTGGGTAGCGCAGCGCTGGTCCGCCGATGCGGTCGGCGGCGTTGTAGAGGACTTGCGGACGAAGGCGCTGCGGGCGTTGGCGAAGCAGGACCCGCGCACGGTGGAGCAGGATTCGGCGACGTGGCGCCATGTGCTCACGCGCGGCATTACGGACTTCCGCCCGTATCTCACGGAGTTCCTCCCTGCCCTCTTTTCGACGGCCATCGGCACCCCAATCGTGGTCGCCGTCATCTTCTACTTCGACTGGATCTCTGGCGTGTTTTGCCTGATTACGCTGCCGTTGATTCCGATGTTTATGGTGCTGATCGGCAAGTTGACGGCGGATCACACCAAGCGCCGACTCGAGGTCACAGCTGGGCTGGGTGCTCAACTGTCGGACCTGTTGGCAGGTGCTCCGACACTGCGCGCTCTGCACGCCACGAAGCGTCCTGCGCAGCAGATCCGCCAAACGGGCCAAAAACACGCGGACTCCACCATGGGAGTGCTGCGCCTGGCGTTCCTGTCCTCGTTCGCTTTGGAGTTCATCGCGACGCTGTCGGTGGCGTTGGTCGCGGTGAGCATCGGCCTGCGGCTGGTGACCGGTTCGATCACGCTGCTGGCCGGGCTGACGGTGCTCATCATCGTCCCGGAGGTTTTCGCACCGATCCGTAGGGTCGGCGCAAGCTACCACGCCGCAGCCGACGGCCTGAGCGCCGCCGAGCGCGTCCTCGAGCTTCTCGACGCCCCCTCCTCCACCACTGGCTCCTACATCGCCGAGGAACCCGGTGTGCGAGTACGCAACCTGAGCGTGCGTGGACGAGACGGAGTCCGCCCGGATGGGCTCACCTTCGACGCCCCGCGCGGCCAGGTCACGGTGCTGACCGGCGCAAATGGTTCTGGTAAGTCAACCACGCTGTTGGCGGTGCTGGGCCAGTTGCCGGATGCAATGGTTGGGGGCGAAGTGGGCGTCGAGAAGAAGGTGGCGTATCTGCCTGCGACCCCGGCGATGGAGCCTGGGACCGTGGGCTCGAACGTGGCCCTGTTTGGCGCGCACGGGGACATCGACCTGGTGGGCGTGTCTGAGGCGCATGCTGTCGGCCCGTACGGGGACGGCATTTCCGCAGGCCAGCGGCAGCGTGTCGGCATTGCGCGCACGTTCGCCGCGGACGCGGACGTGTTCGTGTTGGACGAGCCGACTGCGCACCTCTCCCCCGAATTGGTCGACGAAGTGATACGAAGGATGCGCGGGCTGGCGCAGCGGGGCGCTGCGGTGCTGGTTGCGTCCCATGACCAGCGGGTACTCGACGCCGCGGACCAGGTGGTGCAGGTATGAGTGACTTAAAGTTTTTGCTGCGCATCGCACAGGTGCGTCCCCGCGACCTGATCAGCCCAATCATCGCCGGGGCGATTACGCTGCTGGCGGCGCTGAGCCTGACGGTACTGTCCGGCTGGCTGATTACGCGCGCGTGGGAGATGCCGCCGGTGTTGGACCTCTCGGTGGCGGTGACGGCTGTGCGCGCGTTGGGTATTTCGCGAGCGGTGTTCCGCTACCTTGACCGGTTGGTGGCGCACAAGCTGGGCCTGCGCGCGCTGACGACGCTGCGCGCCACCATGTACGACGCCCAGGCGGCCGCCGGCCGTGTGGGCCGCGGCGAGGGCCAGGCGCTGCTGGTGGCGGATACGGAGCGCGTGACGGATTACATCGTGCGCACGCTCGTCCCACGTGGCGTCGCCGTGGTGCTCACGGTGGTAGCCATCGTGGGCGCGGCGCTGCTGCACCCACTGGCGGCGGTAATCATGGCGGGTGGGTTCGCGCTCACGGGCCTGCTCATCCCCTACTTAGCGACGCGCGCTTCGCGCAACACCTTCCTGGTCGAGGCAGAAAACGCTTTCACGCTGCAGCTCGACTCGGTGCTGCACGACAGGGGGGAGTACGCCGTCGCTGGCAAGGGCGACGCGCTGATAGAGCAAGCCGCGCAGGCCTCAGCGGATGCGAGCAAGGCGTGGGCACAGTCCACGCGCCCGGAGGCCACCGCGTCTGCAATCCAGGCGTGGGCCACGGGCATCTGCGCGCTGCTGATTACGTGGTTGGCCGTCGAGACGTATACGGGCAACCCGGTGTGGCTGGGCATGCTGGTAATGCTGCCGCTGGCGGCCTTTGAGGCGCACGGCCCACTCGCGGGGGCTGCGGTGCACGCGGACCAGGCGAAGCGCAGTGCCCACCGCCTGCGCGAGGTCGCGGACCGCGCCGAAGAGGCAACGAAGCTCAGCGGCGGCCCCCTCCCCCACCCGGAGACCGGCGTGGCCGTGCGGGCGGAGGCGCTGCGCACCGTCTACGGCGACCAAGCATGGGACTTCGAGCTTGCCCCCGGCCAGCGGATGCTGGTGCGCGGGCCTTCCGGCTGTGGCAAGACCACGATGCTGGAAACGCTCGCTGGGCTACTGCCCGTCGCCGACGGGACGGCGGCCATAGCGGAAGGTGCGCGCCTGTTCGCGGAGGACGCCTGGGTGTTCGCCACGACGGTGCGGGAGAACCTGCTGGTTGCCAACGGCGACGCCAGCGATGCCCGCATGGCCGAAGCGCTGGAGGCGACCGGCTTCGAGTTTGGCCTGGACTTCATGCTGGAAAACGGCGCAGACTCGCTGTCCTCCGGGCAGCGCCGCCGACTGCTGCTGGCCCGCGCCCTGGTCAGTGACGCCCCCATACTGCTGCTCGACGAACCAACCGAGCACCTTTCTATCGACGCCGCGGAGCACCTCCTCGACGTCCTGCTGCACAAGCCGCTACCCGGCGCGCTGCCACAGCGCACGGTGATTGCGGTCGTACACGTCGACGGGCCCGTCGGCATCGAGGTTGCTGCCTCGCCGACGGGCCCGGATGTGGTGTCGTAGCTGGCGCTACTTCTTCATCGTGCCTGTTTCCATGATGCGGGTATGGAAGTCGAACGCGTGACGCAGATCGTGTGGCGTCTGCTGGAACTTGCTCTTCGACGCCAGCTCCACGTACTCCTCGAGCAGTGGGCGGTAGTCGGGGTGAGCAATCGCGATCATCTTGGCCACACGGTCACGTGGAGCGAGGCCGCGCAGGTCAGCTACACCGAACTCGGTGATGAAGACCATCGCGTCGTGCTCGGTGTGGTCCACGTGGGACACCATCGGGACGATGGAGGAAATCGCTCCGTCCTTCGCGGTCGCCGGGGAGATGAACGAGGAGATGTAGGCGTTGCGGGTGAAGTCGCCAGAGCCGCCCAGAGCGTTCATGATGCGGGAGCCGTTGATGTGGGTGGAGTTCGCGTTGCCGTAGATGTCCGCCTCAATCATGCCGTTAGAGGCGATCAGGCCGGTGCGGCGGATGACCTCCGGGTGGTTCGAGATCTGCTGCGGGCGCAGGATGATGGACTCGCGGTAGCGCTTGGCTTCCGCGTTCATCTTGTCTGCGTACTCAGGGGACAGCGAGAAGGACGTTGCGGATGCGACGGACATCTTGCCGGCGTCGATAAGGTCGACCATGCCGTCCTGGATAACCTCGGTGTACGCCTGGATGTTCTCAAACTTCGAGTCCATCAGGCCGGCCATCACGGCGTTCGGCACATTGCCCACGCCGGACTGCATAACGTAGCCGTCATAGGTGAGGCGGCCGTGGCGCACCTCGTGCTCGAGGAAGTCGAGGAAGTTCGCGGCGATGCGCTCAGAAGTCTCGTCCGGAGCCTTGAACGGCGCGTTGCGGTCCTCAGCGTTGGTCTTAACGACGGCGACGACCTTCTCCGGATCGATCTCGATGTAGGTGGTACCGATGCGGTCGCCAGCCTTGGTAATCGGGATCGGGATGCGGTTCGGCAGTGGTGGCACGAGCCAGATGTCGTGCATACCTTCAAGGTCGAGCGACTGCCACTCGTTTACCTCGATGATGATCTTCTTCGCCGCGTTGAGGTACTCAACAGAGTTGCCGACCGACGAGGAAGGCACGATGTTGCCTTCCTCGGTAATGCGGACCGCCTCGACGATCGCGACGTCCACGTCGCCGAAGAACCCCTGCTCAACCATCATGCCGGAGTGGGACAGGTGGATGTCCTGGAACTTCATCTCTCCAGCGTTGATCTTGTTACGCATCTGCGGGTCAGACTGGTACGGCATTCGGTAGCGCAGCGCATTTGCTTCCGCCAGGACGCCGTCGCACTCCGGTGCCGTCGAGGCGCCGGTGAACAGGTCGATTGCGTACTCCCGGCCAGCGTTATGCTCGTCGGTTGCCTTGGCTGCGATCGCAGCAGGCATTGCCTTCGGGTAACCAGCGCCGGTGAATCCCGAGATACCGACCTTATCTCCATGGTTCACGAACTGGGCAGCTTCCTCTGCAGTCATGACCTTGGCGCGCAGCTTGTCACTCGCGATACGCTCGCTCATTAAAAACCTCACTTCGTGTTGATGATTCAGATATCACACCACCATAATTGTGACTTAGGTCTTACGGCAGAAAACTACGCAAACATCCAGAAAGGTCACCCTCACTGGATACCCCCTACCGGGCGAAGCGGGCGTCGACAAACAAAAGGGACATCCGAATTGGACTGCGCAGGCAGTGGCGGGAACAATGGGGGCACTATGAACCCACATCTGAGCATCGGCGGCCTGGAGCTGAACTCCCCCGTCCTCCTCGCGCCGATGGCCGGCGTGACCAACATGCCGTTCCGCGTGCTGTGCCGCGAAATTGAACAGGAGCTCACCGGCACCACCTCCGGACTGTACGTCTGCGAGATGATCACCGCCCGCGCGATGGTCGAGCGCAACGAGAAAACGCTCAAGATGATCCGCTTCGCCGATGTGGAACAGCCGCGCTCCATGCAGCTCTACACCGTGGACCCCGCCTACACCTACGAGGCGGTGCGCATGATCGTCGAGGAAAACATCGCCGACCATGTGGACATGAACTTCGGCTGCCCGGTACCGAAGGTGACCCGGCGCGGCGGCGGCTCTGCCATCCCGTATAAGCGCAGGCTGTACGGCAACATAGTGGCTGCGGCTGTCCGCGCGGCGGAAGGTTCGGGGGTGCCGATTACGGTGAAGTTCCGCATCGGGATTGACGACGACCACCACACGCACATGGACGCCGGGCGCATCGCCGCCGAGGAAGGTGCGGCAGCCGTGGCGCTGCACGCGCGCACTGCCGCGGAGCGCTACTCCGGGGCGGCGCACTGGGATGAGATCGCCCGGCTGGTTGAGCACATGCGCGGCACGGGGCTGCCGGTGATCGGCAACGGGGACATCTTCGCTGCCAAGGATGCGACCGACATGATGGAGCAAACCGGCTGCCACGGCGTGGAGGTAGGCCGCGGGTGCTTGGGCAGGCCGTGGCTGTTCGCCCAGATTGGCGCGCAGCTGCGCGGGGAGCCGATTCCGCCGGAGCCGACGCTCGGGCGCGTCAGCGGCATCATCGCCCGCCACGCGGAACTGCTCGCGGAGCACGTCGGTGAGCAGCAGGCCTGCCGCGACATCCGCAAGCACACCGGCTGGTACCTGCGCGGATTCCCGGTTGGCGGCGAATTCCGCAAGGACCTGGCCCGGGTGGAAACGCTCGATGAGCTCGGGGCGCTGCTGGCGACCATCGCGGACTCCGAAGAACTCGCCGAGCACGCCGATGACGCCCGCGGCCGCCAGGGTTCTTCCTCCAAGGTTGCGCTGCCTGAGGGCTGGCTCGACGATCCGGAAGACGCCACCGTGCCGGAGGGCGCGGAAATCGAGAACAACGGCGGCTAGCCCTAGCCTCGTTGATAAGGCCGTACCTATTACTATGGCGGGCATGCGTACCGCCTACCGTGAACACCTCGAAGCCTTCAACCGCGACCTGCTGCAGATGTGCGACACCGTGCGCGAAGTCATGCAGCTGGCATCCACGGCGCTGCTGGAGCAGTCACTTGAGGACGCCGAGCATGCCCTCAACGCCTCTGACCCGCTCAAGGAGCTGAAGCTGCGCTGCGAGGAGCGCAGCATGAGCCTGCTCGCGCTGGAGAACCCGGTGGCGGGAGACCTGCGCCAGGTGCTGTCCTCTATCTATATCGTGGAGAACTTCTCGCGGATGGGCGCGATGGCGAAGCACATCGCGAAGCTGGCGCGGCTGCGGCACCCCTTCCCCGTGTTGCCGAATACGGAGCACGCCCCGATCGCTGAGATGGCCGCCCGCGTGGACGAAATGGTCAACATCACGCACGACCTGCTGCTCGACCCTGACGCGGACGTCGCTGTTGAGCTCAACGCAATCGACGAAGGTGTCGACGACCTCCACGACTACCTCAACGCCATCACAACGTCCGACTCCTGGGAGCACTCTGCCCGGGAGGCCGTCGATGTGGCGCTCGTCTCCCGCTACTACGAGCGCTACGCGGACCGCTGCGTGAACGTCGCCGGTCGCGTCGTCTTCCTGGTCACGGGCCTAAACCCGAAGGAGTACATGAAGCAGCGCGACGAGGACGCGTTTGACCGCCACTCGAAGCTGGCGGCAATCGAGCGGCGGTTCAGAACCAAGAAGTAGCGGCTAGCCGAATCGGCCAGCGATGTAGTCTTCGGTTTCCTGCCGTGACGGGTTCTCGAAGATCGTGGTGGTGTCGTCGAACTCGATGAGCTGGCCCGGCTTACCTGTTGCTTCCAGGGAGAAGAACGCCGTCTTGTCGGACACACGCGCGGCCTGCTGCATGTTGTGCGTCACGATCACGATGGTGTAGTTCTCCTTCAGCTCGTGGATGAGTTCCTCCACGGCCAGGGTCGAGATCGGGTCGAGGGCGGAGCAGGGCTCGTCCATAAGCAAGACCTCGGGGCGCACCGCGATGGCTCTCGCGATGCAGAGGCGCTGCTGCTGACCACCTGAAAGGCCACCACCCGGCTTGTCCAGGCGGTCCTTGACCTCGTCCCACAGGTTCGCCGCGCGCAGGGAGCGCTCCGCGACGTCCTTGAGCTCCTTCTTGTTCTTCACCCCTGCCAAGCGCAGGCCCGCCACGACGTTGTCCTCGATGGACATCGTCGGGAACGGGTTGGCCTTCTGGAACACCATGCCGACGGTGCTTCGCACCGACACCGGGTCCACGTCCTTGCCGTAAATATTGTGGCCGTCCAGAATAATCTCGCCCTGCACGGAGGCGCCCGGGATCACCTCGTGCATGCGGTTGAGCGTGCGCAGCACGGTTGACTTGCCACAGCCCGAAGGGCCGATGAACGCAGTGACTGCCTGCGCGGGAATCTCCATGGTGACGTCCTGCACCGCGTGAAAATCACCGTAGTAAATGTTGACGTCACGCATCTGAAGCTTCGACATATTGCACGTAATCCTTATTTCTTCACTGAAAACTTCGCGGCAATCAACCGCGCGAGCGCGTTGAGCACAACAACAATGATGAGCAGTGTGAGGGCCGAGCCCCACAGCCTGTCGGCGGCCGCACCCGTACCGCCTGCCTTCCACATGTCCAGCATGAACAGCGGCAGCGAGGACTGCGGCTGACCAAACATGCCGGCCCAGTTCACGATCGGCGTGGATCCGACGAGGATCAGCACCGGCGCAGACTCGCCCATCACGCGGGCAATCGCCAGCATGATGCCGGTGGTGATGCCGGAGAAGGCCGTCGGCACCACAACGCGCACGATGGTCTTCCACTTCGGCACGCCCAGGGCGTAGGACGCCTCACGCAGATCCATCGGCACCACGCGCAGCATCTCCTCCGTATTGCGCACCACCACGGGCAGCATCAGCAGGATCAGCGACAGCGCGACCGCGAAACCGGAGCGCGCCTGCCCCAGCACCGTGATCCACAGCGCGTAGATGAACAGCGCGGCAACAATCGACGGCACACCTGACAGGATGTCCACCATGAACGTGGTCAGCTTGCCCAGCTTCCCGCCCTTGTCATACTCCACCAGGTAGATCGCTGTGGCCACGCCAATCGGGATCGCAATTATCGACGCCACCAACGTCTGCGCCAGCGTTCCTACAATCGCGTGCAGCGCACCGCCGCCCTCCTTGGTGGCGCGGATACCGACCATGTCGGTGGTCCACCAGGACACGTCGCTGATGGCGTCCCACCCGCGGCCGACCACCGTGACCAGCAGCCACAGCAGCGGCAGCATCGCCAGCACCATCGTGGCAGCCACGAGCGTGCCCATCACAGCGCTTTTGATCGTGCGCGACTTCGCCACGGGGGTAAATGGCGACATAGGCTTTGTTGTCATTTACTTCTCCTCACAATCGCGCGCGCTGCAGCGTTGACCGCGAACGTAATCACGAACAGGACCAAGCCCGCCGCGATGTAGGCGCCAGCGCTAATCGGGTTGTTGAACTCCGCCGATGCATTCGCAATAGCGGTTGCGAAGGTGGTGCCGCCGTCGAAGAGCGAGCCGCGGAACAGCGGTGCCGGGGAAACCACCATGTACAGCGCCATCGTCTCGCCCAGCGCGCGGCCAAGACCCAGCATGGAGCCAGCCACGAAGCCGGACTTGCCGAACGGCAACACCGTCATCCGAACCACGTCCCAGCGCGTCGCGCCCAACGCCATCGCTGACTCGATGAGACCGCGCGGCGTCTGCGTGAAGATCTCGCGGGCGGTGGCTGCGATGATCGGCAAGATCATGATGGCCAGCACGATGCCACCGGTCAGGATGTTTCGGCCCGTCGCGAACGACGGCGAGTTTTGGTAGTGCGCGAAGAGGAAGAAGTCGCCTCCCCAGGAATGCACCCACTCATAAAATTTGCCCAGTGCAGGTCCCAGCACTTTCGCGCCCCAGATGCCATAGACGATCGACGGCACCGCCGCCAGCAAATCCACCAGCACCGCGAGCGGGCGCACCATGCGCTTCGGCGCGAAGCTCGAGAGGAACAGCGCCACGCCCAGAGCGACCGGCATCGCAATCAGCAGCGCGATGAGCGAGATCATCACCGTGGAGAAGAACAAGTTCGGGATACCGAAACGCATTGCGTCCAGGTTCGCCGTCTCCCACGGGCCCGAATACGTCAGGAACCCGAGGAAGCCACCCTCGTTCCGCAGCAGCGGTGGCAACGCCTCCAGTAGGAGGAATGCGCCAATCGCAGAAATGATGAGCGTGATTAAAACCGAAGAGGACGTCGATACGCCCTCGAAGACGCGGTCCCCGGCTCGGCGCCGGGGGCGCGCCTCAACTTGAGCTGTAGCCATTGTTACTGAATCGCGTTGATAGCCTCACGGAGACGCTCAGCGTGCGCGCCCGACACCGGGATGAAGCCCTCGGACTCCAGCTCGCTGTCCTGCGAGTCCAGCGCCACGTTCAGGAAGTCACGCACCATGCCAGCGGTTGCGGCATCGTAGCCAGCCGAGCACACAATCTCGTAGGTGGTCAGGATCAGCGGGTAGGAATCCGCATCCTTCGACGCGAACAGTGCCTCCGAGTCCACCACCATGTTGTGGCCCTCCGTGGAGAACTTCATGTGTGCCAGCGCGTTGCCCACGGTGGTGGAGTTCAGCTCAACCGGGCCGTTGCCGAAGTCAACCTTCGCAATCTTGTCTGCGAAGCCCGCCTCAACGTAGGTGATCGCGCCTGGGGTGTTTGCCACCTGGTCAGCGACACCGGTGGAGCCATTCGCACCGGAGCCGACCTCCGTCGGGAACGCCTTGCCCTTCGACTCCCACTTGCCATCCGACGCCGCAATCAGGAACTTCTGGAAGTTGTCCGAGGTACCCGACTCATCCGCGCGGTAAACGACGTTGATCTTCTGGTCCGGCAGCTCCACGCCCGGGTTGGACTCCGCAATCTTCGGGTCATTCCAGTTCTTGATGACGCCCTGGAAGATCTCCACGATGTTGTCGACGCTCAGCGTCAGCTCGTCGACGCCCTCCAGGTTGTATGCAACCGCGACAGGGCCAATCACGAACGGCAGGTGCCACGCCTCGTTGCCACCGCAGCGCTCCGCCGCCTTTGCGACTTCCTCTTCCTTCAGTGGCGAGTCGGAACCAGCGAAGACCACCTGGTTGTCCAGGAACTGCTTCACGCCAGCGCCGGAACCAGTCGGGTTGTATGCCAGCGTCGCGCCCGGAACGTCCGCCTCGTACACCGTACGGAAGTAATCCATCGCGTTCTGCTGCGAAGACGCGCCCTCCGCCAGCAGCTGCCCAGTTTCGCCGGAAAGTTCGTACTCCCCTGCGACTGCAGCATCGGAACCGGGGGTATCCGTTGCGGAGGTGTCCGCCGCATTGTCTGCACCGTTGCCACACGCAACCAACGCGGCCGACGCTACCGCCAATGCACCGAATACTGCTGCAGAACGCTGATTTTTGAAATTCACGTGGAATACCTTTCCAAGAAATAGTGACCTTTAATGTTCGAGGAGTAACGCTAAAGCATGATGGTGAACACTAAAGGCCCCTATTCGTGAACTTCACATGAATGTTGCGTGACGGTTGGGTTTAATCACCCGCCGCTGCCCCCGCCGCTTTATATACGACGTGGCGCTCCGCGACCTGGAATCCAAGCTCCTCGTAGCGCTTCACGGCCGGGGCATTGTCCGCCTCAACGTAGAGGATCACGGCCGGGCTTCCCTGCTCCGCGAGGTGAACCAGCCCCAGTTCCATCAATACGCCGCCAAGGCCGTGGCCGCGGAAGGCGTCCGCCAAGCCGACAACGTAGACCTCTCCGGTGCCGTCCGGGTGGCGCTTCGTCCAGTGGAAGCCCGCAAGCTCCTCGCCGCGGTAGAGCAGCCACACCCCGGCTGGGTCGAACCACTCCGCTTCCATCGCGCGGTGCAGGCGCTCGATATCCCAGCCGCCTTGCTCCGGGTGCCAGGAAAACGCCTGGTTGTTGGCCTCCAGCCACGCCTTTTCGACGGCCCCACGGCCCCACTTTGCGCTCGCCTCGGTGAGGTTGAACGCCTCGTATCCCTCGGGCAGCTGCACGGGTTCAGCGCGCACCTCGTCCAGACGCATCACGAGCAGCTCGCGCACCGGGCGGAGCCCGAGGAGCAGCGCAACCTCGTGTGCGTCGGGCAGGTTGCCGTGGGCCCATAGGCCGGCGGCGGGGTTGTGGGCGAAGGTGGCGTCGACAAGGCTGCGGCCCATCCCCTGACCACGCGACTGCGGATCCACCGCGAGCTCCGCCGAACCGTCCGGGGCGAACCCCACGACTCCTACAACGTCGTCACCTTGGTTGACTACCAGGTGGTTGTGGCCCAGGCGGGCGTCGTGAAGCCCGTTGAGGAACTGCTCGGAAAAGGCTGCGATGCCGTCGTAGTCCGCGACGCGCTGCAGCATCGCCTCGACCTGTTTGGCCGTCTCCGGATGTTCCGGCAGCGTGAGCGGTTGGGGGTGAAAGCGAGTGTTCGTCATGCCCCAAGGCTAGCGTGTGTGTACAACTAGAGACGTGAAGAAACGGTCGATCGCACTCGGGCTCGTTGCGGTGCTGTGCATCGGTGGCACCGCCGACACCCTGTTTGCCTCCGGCGTGGAGCGCACGCTGTCGAGGCAGGCCGCGCAGCTCAACGGGCTCGAAGTCGCCCCCGAGGCCTACATCTCCGGGTTCCCGGTGGCGCTGGCTGCTGTGACCGGAGCTGTGTCAAGGGTGAGCCTGCACTCCGTAGACGTGCCGGTGGCGGGCGTCGGCGTGGGCAACGCCGGGGTGGAGCTGATCAACCTGGAACTGCCCGCAAACGCCGGACAACGCCTGCGCCGCGCGGACCTCACTGGCGCGCAAGCCGACGTCGTGCGCCGCACAGTACGCCTCGACGGCGTCGCGTTCGGCCAGCTCCTCGGCATGACCGACCTCGACATCGCGCACCCCTACGACATCTCACCCTCCGGCGGCACCGCAAGCGAAGCCCGCATGACCGGCACCGTCCCCGGCACGGACATTCCCACCACAGTCGTGGTCACCCTGCGCCTCGACGGCCCCACGTTCCGCATGCGGCCCAGCCAGCTTATCGACGTCCCCTCCGACCTCACCGACCGCGTCATCGACGCGTACACCCTGGACAGGGACACCCGCGACCTGCCGCTAGGCGGCCAGGCCGACAACGTGCAACTTTCCGGCGGCTCCATCGAATTTTCCCGCGACCGCATCAACACCGTCGTGGAAGCTGCCGACCTCGCACCGCTGGTGTAGGACGTTGTAGCCTGGTACGCATGAGTGAAAAGCTAAACGGAAACGAAGCAGTCAACCTCGCCGCTGAACAGTCGAAGGCGACCGCGCACCGCAATATCCCAGCGCTTGGGTTTGATGAGATGCCGCTGCCAGCGGACACGGCCAACCTTCGCGAGGGCCCTAGCCTCCACGACGGCCTCTTAGCACTTCTGCCGCTGGTCGGCGTGTGGCACGGCGAGGGCCAGGCCAACGATAACGGCGACGAGTACGCGTTTGGCCAGCAGCTGGTCATCTCCCACGACGGCGAGAATTACCTCCGCTTCGAGTCCCGCATCTGGCGCCTGGACGAGGACGGCAAGCCCACCGGCGCGGACCAGCGCGAGGTCGGCTTCTGGCGTATTTCCCTGAAAGACGAAATCGAGGTCACCCTGACTAATTCCCGCGGGCTCACCGAGATCATGTACGGCACGCTGCTCAACGAGCGCGCATGGCAGCTGACCAGCGCGTCGACCATCGTGACGGAAACCGGCCCTGAGAACCACGGCCCGGGCAAGCGCGTCTACGGCCTGATGCCGAACAACAACCTCGGTTGGGTTGACGAGCGCGCCGTCGACGGCGAGATGGTCCCCTACATGTCCGCAGAGCTCAAGCGCGTGGCCGGCTAAGCACTAGGGCTTACAGGCTTTTACAGGCCGAGACTCGCGTCGAGCGCCTGCTGCACCAGCTCCTGGATCTCCCGAGCGTTCTCGGGGGCCGGGAGCTTTTTGTCATTCAGGCGCTTCACCCTCGTTGCCATCCGCGTGGAGCTCACCAGCCACACCGACTCAGCCTTGAACAGCTCATTGAGGTAGATGTCTTTCTGCTTGCACTTCCAGCCGCGCTCGGATGCGTACTCGAACAGCGCGGCCTGCGTCGTGCCCGGCAGGATGCCCGGCCCCGGCTTCGGCGTGCGGATCCGCCCGCCCTTCTTCACCACGATCACCGTCGAGTTCGCGCCCTCCAGCACGCGCTCGGTGGTGGGGTCGATGTAGATGACGTCGTCGTGCCCGTGGCTCTTCGCCCAGCGCAGCGCAGCCATGTTCGCCGCATAGTTCAAGGTCTTCGCGCCTACCTGCATCCACGGCACTGCGTGCTCACCGGTGTCCAGGGAGTAGCCACGCGAGGTCGTCATCACCGACACCCCGCTCTTGCGCTGCTTCAACGCAGTCTCGTCGATGGGGCGCACCGTCAACCACGCCGTGGGGACGCCGGTGGTTTCGCGGCCGCGCGTCATCGTCCACACGCAGCGCGCGTCCACTTCCTCCGGCTCGCTGCCACGCTCGCGCACATAGTCGGCCACCGCCTCATTCGTCGCCTTCACCCAGTGGTCCACCCCCGGGTCCGGCAGGTCGAGTGTGCGGGCGCTTCGCCGGAAACGCTCAATGTGGGCCTCAAGGTTGGCGGGCACCCCCTTCCGGATCAGGATAGTTTCGAAGATGCCGTCGCCACGCGTGACGGCGGCGTCGTCCCAAAACACGTGCGGCATGCTGGCGTTTTGGCGTCGAATAGAACCGCCGAACGGTTCCACAAGATAGATCACTGGAGCTGGTAACAAGTGCGACGAACCCATGCGTTCATAGTATCCCGCTACGATGGTGGATGTGTTGAACTCTTCTCCACTTTTGCAACGCCCTGGCGCCGCAGAGTTTGCGGGCACGACGCCGCTCGACGCGAAGGGGGTCGCCTGGCACTACGGGGAGCCGCTCGGCGAACAACGCGCCATGGACACCCAGCCCGTCATCATCGACCGCTCGCAGCGCCGCATCATCGCGGTCGCGGGGCCCGACGCACCAGAGTTCTTAAACAACCTCCTCTCACAAAAGCTTGACGACGCCCCCTCCGGCTTCGCAGCCTCCGCCCTCGACCTCGACGCACAGGGCAGGATCCTCCACCACGCCGACGTCTTCTACGACGGCGCCACGTTCTACCTCGACCTGCCAGCCGCGCAATACGAAACCTTCACCGCGTTCCTGCGCAAAATGGTGTTCTGGTCCGACGTCACCATCACCGACACCGACCTGGCGATCCTCACGCTCATCGGCCCAGCCGACGCCACGGAAGCCCTCGCGTCGATGGACGGCACGGCGTTTTCCCGGCGGGTGTCCCCGTGGACCGCGCACGCGCGCTTCGACATCGCGGTCGAACGCGACCGGCTCGAAGAGGTCGTCGATGCGCTGGTGGAACGCGGCGGCGTGCTCGGCGGGCTCATGGCGTTCACCGCCGAGCGCGTGCGGGCCGGCGAGCCCGAACTCGGCGCCGACTGCGACGAAAAAACCATCCCGCACGAAGCCCCGCGCCTGATCAACCGCGGCGACCGCATCGCCGCAGTCCACCTGGAGAAGGGCTGCTACCGCGGACAAGAGACCGTCGCGCGCGTGGAAAACATTGGCCGCTCCCCCCGCCTGATGGTCATGCTGCAGCTCGACGGCTCCGCACCCACCGAGCCAGAGATCGGTGCAACCATCCGGGCGGGCGGGCGCGCGGTTGGCACACTCGGCACCGTTGTCCACGACGCCGACTACGGCCCCATCGCACTCGCCCGGCTAAAACGGTCCGCACTCAACGCCGGCACTGACGTCGACCTTGACATCGATGGCGTTTCCGCCCGCATCGACCCCGATTCCCTCCCTACCGACGAGGGCGAGAAAGCCGGGCGCAAGGCACAACAACGGCTGCGCGGCAACTAGATCTCAAATTGGGCCCCGGTGCGGGCTCTCGCCGGGGCCCGCTGGGCAAACACACAGGTCACCCCGTGGAGGGGAATTTTTGGGACGTTCGCGCTATTATGTCCTACAGGACAATTAACGAATCGAAAAGCATGAGGCCGCTCCCTGCCCGGGAGCCGCCCAGAAGAACCACCTCAAGGGGGTCACGCAATGGGTCGCGGACGCGCCAAAGCAAAGCAGACCAAGGTTGCTCGCCAACTGAAGTACAACTCTCCCGAAATGGACCTCGAGTCGCTCCAACGCGAGCTCGCAGGCAAAGCTCCGAAGAAGAGCTGGGAAGAGGACGACGACTACGAGGTAGATGACCAGTACGCCGATTACGCCGACTGGGATGCATACGGCACCTCAGGCCGCTAAACGTCCAACGCTTACAAAGAACACCTGCTGCCCATCCGGGCCGCGGGTGTTCTTTTGGTGCCTTAACACTCGTTCAGAGGCTGCTGGCACCAAGGAGACACCACATTCCTTGGTTTTTAGGTAGAGGCCTGGCGTTTTCCCAGGTCGCTGGTCGGGCGGGAGGGAATTTGGTGCACGCACAGGAGCACGAGTGCCAAAGGACGCAATTCCAAAACAGGCCACTTACATATCCACAGGTCACAAAAGGGCTAGATAAAACTGGGTGCGTCCTTTGGCACTGGGGCGACCAAGGAGACACCACATTCCTGCACAGCTAATCAGCGACCTAGGCTTTTGTGAAGCCCGTTGATTGAAATTGCGGAATGTGGTGCGTGATTCCTAAGAATGCTGGCCCCGAAGTACCGCGCGGGCATCCTCCCCGGCCTCGGCCGTGCGGACCTCGCCGAGGACCCAGCTGTCGATGCCGCGGTCCTTCAGCAGCGCCAACGCCTGGTCACGCGCTTCTGGTGCCACGACGGCCACCATGCCGATGCCCATGTTGAAGGTCTTCTCCATCTCCTCGACGGGGACGTCGCCGACGGACTGGATGGTCTGGAAGATCGGACCGGGGGTCCAGGTGGAACGGTCCATGTCTGCGACCAGGCCTTCAGGGATGATGCGCTCCATGTTGCCGGCCAGGCCGCCGCCGGTGACGTGGCAGAACGTGCGCACGTCGCACTCCTTGGCAAGCGCCAGGCAGTCGAGGGCGTAGATCTTGGTTGGTTCCAAAAGCTCCTCGCCGAGGGTGCGGCCGAGGGCGTCGACGTGGCCGTCGAGAGGCAGGCCGGCGCGCTCGAGCAGCACGTAGCGTGCGAGTGAGTAGCCATTGGAGTGTAGGCCGGAGGACGCCATCGCGATGATGGTGTCGCCCTCGCGGACCTTGTCCGGGCCGAGGAGCTCGGAAGCTTCGACGACGCCGATGGCGGTGGCGGAGACGTCGTAGTCGTTGACGTCCATGACGCCTGGGTGCTCCGCGGTCTCGCCGCCGAGCAGCGCACAGCCTGCCTGGACGCAGCCCTCGGCGATGCCGGAAACAATGTCGGCGACCTTCTCGGGGACGACCTTGCCGATCGCGATGTAATCCTGCAAGAAAAGTGGCTCCGCGCCACAGACGACGAGGTCGTCGACGCACATGGCGACCAGGTCGATGCCGATGGTGTCGTGCTTGTCCATCGCCTGAGCGACGGCCAGCTTGGTGCCGACGCCGTCGGATCCGGCCGCGAGCAGCGGCTCCTTGTACTTGCCCAAGGCGAACAGGCCGGCGAAGCCGCCGATGCCACCCTGGACCTCTGGGCGGGAGGCGCGCTTGGCAAGGGGCGCGAGCAACTCTACGGCCTTGTCGCCGGCTTCGATGGAGACACCTGCGGCCTCGTAGGACACGCCCGATTCAGCTGGGGTGTTGTGGTGGGTCATGATGCGTTTTCACCTTTCTGAAGACGACGAACAAGATCTGCGTTGTGGTTGCCCTCCGGGAGCCCGAGTGGGTACTCGCCGGTGAAGCAGGCCGCGCAGAGGTTGGAGGCTGGCTGGTTGGTGGAGGCGATCATGTCCTCGGTGGTGACGAACGCCAGGGAGTCCGCACCCACCATGGTCCTGATGGACTCGGCGACGACTTCTTCGTTGCCGCCGCGCCCGTGGTTGGCGATGAGCTCGCCGGGGCTGGCGAAGTCGATGCCGTAGAAGCACGGCCATTTCACTGGTGGCGAAGCGATGCGCACGTGCACTTCGGCGGCGCCGGCCTCGCGCAGCATCCGGATCAGTTTGCGCTGGGTGTTGCCGCGCACGATGGAGTCATCCACGACGACGAGCTTCTTACCCTCGATGACTTCGCGCACCGGGTTGAGCTTCAGTCGCAGGCCCAACTGGCGCAGCGTGTCCGAGGGCTGGATGAAGGTGCGGCCCACGTAGGCGTTCTTCATCATGCCCTGCTTAAACGGGATGCCGGACTCCTCGGCGTAGCCGATTGCTGCCGGGGTGCCGGACTCTGGGACCGGCATGACCAGATCGGCGTCGACGGGTGCGACGCGGGCCAGGCGGCGTCCGATATCGATGCGGGCGCTGTTGACGGATTGGCCGTCGACAACTGAGTCGGGGCGGGCTACGTAGACGTACTCGAACACGCAGTGCGCGTGCGGTGCGTCGGCGAAGCGCTCGGAGTGGACGCCGGTCTCGTCGATGGCGATGAGCTCGCCTGGTTCGATGTCGCGGACGAAGGAGGCGCCCACGATGTCCAGCGCACACGTTTCGGATGCGACGACCCAGCCGCGTTCCAGGCGGCCGAGGCACAGTGGGCGCACGCCGTGTGGGTCGCGGGCCGCGTAGAGGGTTTTACCGTCGGTCACCATGAAGCAGAACGCACCCTTGACGCGCGGCAGGAGTTGGCGCGCGGAGTCCAGGAGGGTGACGTCGTCGCGGATGGCGTCGGCGAGCAGGGCGGAGACGACCGCCGTGTCGGAGGAGGAGCCCTGGCCCTCTACCCCGTCGGCGGGGATGAGCTTGCGCTCCACGGCCTCGCGCTGCAGCTCCACGTAGTTGGTCAGGTTGCCGTTGTGTGCCAGCGCGACGTCGGTGCCGTTGGGGCTGACGCGGTACATCGGCTGCACGTTGTCCCACGAGTTGTTGCCCGCCGTGGAGTACCGGGTGTGGCCGATGGCGACGTCGCCTTGCAACGCGCCGAGCGTCGGCTCGTCAAAGATTTGGCTGACCAGCCCGATGTCTTTGAACACCACCACTTGGTCGTGGTCGCCCACAGCGATACCTGCGCCTTCTTGGCCGCGGTGCTGGAGGGCAAATAGTCCGAAATATGTCAGTTTTGATACGTCGTCACCGGGCGCCCAAACGCCGAACACACCGCATTCTTCGCGCGGCGTGTCATCCCCGATGTATTCCTCTTCGGTTCGCACGTGCTCTACTCTAACGAACGCCTAGGGGTGAAGGGGTAGAACGGGCAGCCCTTTTTGGACTTCGTGGGCTCGGGAGCCGGAGGCGTCGATACGCCCGGCGCGAACTTCTTCCTCGAAAGTGGCACAACCTGTGGCGATTCGCAGCCAGGTGGTCGGGTCCATTTCCACGACGTTGGGCGGGGTGCCGCGGGTGTGGCGGGGGCCTTCGACGCACTGCACTGCAACAAACGGGGGTACTCGCAGCTCTACTGTGTGTCCGGGCATCTCGTGGGCGAGGGTACGGGCGGTGCGTCGCACGGCGTCGGCAAGCAGGGCCCTGCCGGGCTTGTCGACGCCCTCTTCGTCCAACAGCCAGTCCTTGATTGCCAGGACGGCCGCTCGTGTCGCTGCCGGGTCCACCTCTGTCTTCTTCGGTGCCTTCCTCTGTGCCATGGATTTCATATTATGCTGTGGTGCCATGAAGTCTCCTTCCATCACGCTGCGTTTCATGGCGGCTCCTACAGATGTTCTCCACGCGGGCGCCCAGGGCGTCTCCGGTGGCCGTGTGTTGCAGTGGATCGACAAGGCGGCATACGCGTGTGCCGCGCAGTGGTCTTCGACCTACTGCGTGACTGCCTACGTCGGCCACATCCACTTCACCCGACCGATTCCGTCGGGTCACATTGTGGAGGTCCGTTCCCGGATCGCGATGACTGGCCGCACTTCCATGCACATCGTCAACGAGGTGCTCTCGGCAGACCCACGAGAAGGTGTTTTCACCCGCGCGTGCGACTGCCTGGTGATTTTCGTGGCAAAGGATGCAGCTGGGCGCCCAACCCCGGTGCCGACATTTACGCCTGAGACCGATGAGGAACGCCGCGTGGAAGCCGCCGCGATCTCCCGCATCGACCTGCGCAAAGCCATCGAGGCGTCCATGCTGGAACAGACCTACACGGACGACTCCACCGCGCCGCGCACGATCCACCGCTTCCTGGCGAAGCCGACCGACATCAACTGGGGCGGCGATGTGCACGGCGGCACCGCCATGGAGTGGATCGATGAGGCCGGCATGGCCTGCACGATGGAGTGGTCCGGGGAACGCACCGCAGCGGTGTACGCGGGCGGCATCCGCTTCTACAAGCCGATCCACATCGGCGACCTCATCGAGGTGGAAGCGCGCCTGACCAGGACGGATGCACGCTCGATGCACACCTCTATCTTTGTTCGATCGGGGGATCCGCGCGGCGGACGCGAGTCGCTCCAGAACGCGATTCACGCCACGGTGACCTACATCGGCATTGACATCGACGGCAATCCACTGGCCGCGCGCAAGTTCACCCCAGTCACGGACGAGGACAAGCGCCTCTGGGAGCACACGCAGACGCTCAAGGACCTGCGGGCACAGTACGAGCCGGAGCCGCTGGTGCGCCCAGACGATGCGCAGCAGCGCGTCGACTAGTGGCGGCTATGTCAGTGCTGAAGCGAACCGCTGCGCTGCTGGCCGCGAGCGCCTGTGTGGCCGGTTCACTGGTTGGCTGCGCGGCGCCCCAGCCGAAGACGGCGACCGCGCTGCAGTTCCGCCAGTCCGCCGCCGTCACGCTCCTCGGCGATAAGGGCGGGGCGTACCACTTCCGGGCACGCGTAGAGAACCCCCGCGTCATCTCAGGACAGGAGGCACGCAGGCGTGTCGGCAACTACACCAACGCCGACACCGCGCTCGCCGACGTGACCCAGCTACGGTGCTTCGACATCAGCTACGTCTACACCGGCGGCACCGCAGGCGACAGCCCCGACGAAAGCGTAGCCAGCCCCGAAATCACCATCGTCGGCGAAGGCAACGTGGCGGCGAACCGCGTGCGCAACTTTGCCACCCAGCTCTGCGACACCGTAGACCTCCCGGTCTTGCCACGGGACCCGCAGGCGCTCGTTCCCAATCAGACCTACAACCAGACCTTCGTCAGCTTCTCCGTCGACGATGCCTCCCAGCCCGGCGTTGAGGCAACAGGCCTGCGCATGGAAACGCCGCCAGGCACCGTAATGACCTGGCGGCATAACCTCTAAATCGCGCTAACTACAGCGCGGCGTTCGGGGCCGTCGCGTTGCCGAACAGTGCCGGCAACGTATTCGCCCACGCGTCTGCCAGCGCGGCCACGGCGACGGAGTGATCACCGAAGGTGATCTGGCCGTCGTCGGTGGTGGTGCCCAACACGTGCGCTGGGACGCCGGTTGCGTTGGCGCGCTCGATGGTGGCGTCGACAAGCGATGGATCCACCGCGACGAGCACGCGGGAGGCGGACTCGGAGAACAGCGCGGTGAACGCGTCCTCGTGGACCGCCGAAAGATCCAGCTTGGCGCCCTTGCCGGAGCCCAGCAGCATCTCGAAGACAGCCTGGGACAGGCCACCTTCTGAGAGGTCGTGCGCGGCAAGGATATCCTTGTTCGCGTGCAGCAGCTCGCCGAGGCGCTCCTCGTTGGCAAGGTCTACCTGTGGCGGCAGGCCGCTCAGGCCCTGGCCGGAGATGTCCTGCCACACCGAGCCGCCGAACTCCGCCTTCGTGTCACCCAGCACGAGCAAGGCCTGCTCGCCCTCGCCCTTCGGCAGGCGGTGCGGGATGGCGGCGTTGACGTCCTCGATCACGCCGAGCACGCCCACGACTGGGGTCGGCAGGATTGGGGTCTCGCCGGTCTGGTTGTAAAAGGACACGTTGCCGCCGGAAACCGGAATCTCCAGCTCAGCAGCGCCGTCGGCGAGGCCGTGGACGGCTTCGCGGAACTGCCACATCACGTCGGGGTTCTCAGGGGAACCGAAGTTGAGGCAGTTCGTCACCGCGACCGGCTTCGCGCCGGTGACCACAACATTGCGGTAGGCCTCCGCAAGCGCGAGGCGCACACCCATGTTCGGGTCCAGGTAGGAGTAGCGGCCGGACGCGTCAGCGGAAATCGCCACACCGCGCGAGGTCTCCTCGTTGATGCGCAGCACGCCCGCATCCGAGTACTGGGCCTGCACGGTGTTGCCACGTACGTAGCGGTCGTACTGCTGCGTGATGAAGTCGCGGGAGCACAGCGCCGGGGAGGCAACCATCTTCAGCCAGGTAGCCTCCAGGTCCTCCGAAGTATCGACGTCCGCCTTCGCCTGCACGCCATCAAGCCATTCGGGGCGCGCGTACGGGCGGTCGTAGACCGGGCCTTCGTCGATCGATGACGGCGGCGCGTCCAGTACCAGCTCGCCCTTGTGGTAGACGAGGTAGCGGTCCTTCTCATCGGTGACCTCGCCAATCACGGCCGCACCGACCTCCCACTTCGCGCAGATCTCCATGAAGCGATCCACGTTCTCAGGGGTGACCACGGCGCACATGCGCTCCTGGGACTCGGACGCCAGGATCTCGGCGGCGCTCATATTCGCCGCGCGCAGTGGCACGTTGTCCAGGTTGACGGTCATGCCGCCGTCGCCCGCCGCAGCCAGCTCGGAGGTAGCACACGCCAAGCCGCCGCCACCGAGGTCCTGAATACCGACGACAACGCCGGCCTTGTACAGCTCCAGGCAGCACTCGATGAGGACCTTCTCCGCGAACGGGTCGCCAACCTGGACGGCTGGGAGCTTGCGCTCCTCGCCTTCCTCGAAGGTCGCAGAGCCCAGCACCGACACGCCGCCGATGCCGTCAAGGCCCGTGCGGGAGCCAAAGAGGACCACCTTGTTGCCAGTGCCGGACGCGAACGCCAGCTTCAGGTCCTCGACCTTGAGCGTGCCCACGCACAGCGCGTTGACCAGCGGGTTACCCGCATATGCTTCGTCGAAGACGGTCTCGCCGCCAATGTTCGGCAAGCCCAGCGAGTTGCCGTAGCCGCCAACGCCGTGCACCACGCCAGGCAGGACTCGCTTGGTGTCCGGCGCGTCAGCTGGACCAAAGCGCAGCTGGTCCATCACCGCGATTGGGCGTGCGCCCATCGCCATGATGTCGCGCACAATGCCGCCCACACCCGTCGCGGCACCCTGGTAGGGCTCCACGAAGGACGGGTGGTTGTGGCTCTCCACGCGGAAGGTCACCGCGTCGCCGTCACCGATGTCGACGACGCCCGCGTTCTCGCCGATACCGGCCAGAATTTTCGACGCCATCTCCTCCGTCATCGTCTCCCCGAAGTAGCGCAGGTGCACCTTGGAGGACTTGTAGGAGCAGTGCTCGGACCACATGACGGAGTACACCGTCAGCTCCGCATCCGTCGGGCGGCGGCCCAGAATGCGCTTGATCTTTTCGTACTCGTCGGTCTTCAGGCCGAGTTCCGCGTAGGGCTGCTCCAGCTCAGGAGTCTGCGCGGCGTGCTCCACCGTGTCATTATGTACAGTCATTGTTTCCCTACGCTCCGATCGAAGAAATAGCGGACAAGAACAACCCGAGCCCGTCCGTCGACGGCCCCGTAAGCGCCTCAATCGCGTGCTCCGGGTGCGGCATGAGCCCAACGATGCGACCGTTTTCGCTCGTCACACCAGCAATCGCGTTGATGGAACCGTTGAAGTTATCCGTGTAGCGGAACACCACGCGGCCTTCCTTCTCCAGCTGCTCAATGGTCTCGGCGGACGCCTGGAAGCGGCCCTCGCCGTGCTTCGCCGGCACGAGGATCTTGTCCCCCTCGTTGAAGCGGTTCGTCCACGCGGTCTCCGCGTTGGCCACCTCAAGGTAGGTGTCCACGCAGTGGAAGTTCAGGTGCTGATTGCGGGTCAGCGCGCCCGGCAGCAGTCCAGCCTCGGTGAGGATCTGGAAACCGTTGCAGATGCCCAGCACCGGCATGCCCTTCTTCGCAGCCTCCACCACAGCACCCATCATTGGGGCTTGCGCGGCGATGGCTCCGGAACGCAAATAGTCCCCGTAGGAAAACCCACCGGGGACCACGACGGCGTCAACACCCGTCAAATCTTCATCAGCGTGCCACAGCGACTTCGGCTGTGCGCCAGCCAGGCGAACTGCACGCAACGCATCGACGTCGTCGAGCGTGCCTGGGAACGTGATTACACCGATGGTTGCCGTCATCGAACAACCTCGAAGTCTTCAATCACCATATTTGCCAAGAGGGTTTCGGCGACGCGCTTGAGCTCATCGTCGGACACGGTGTCGTCGACTTCGATTTCAAAGCGCTTGCCCTGACGCACGTCCTCGACACCGTTCACCCCGATTCTGCCCAGCGCGCGCAGGACAGCTTGGCCCTGCGGATCCAAAATTTCAGCCTTCGGCATGACATTTACCACGACTTTTGCCATGAGAATCCTTCGTGTCTCGGAGGTCATTACGACGAAGACAGTATAACGAACGGATCCCTCCCGCGGGAGTCCTTTATTTTGCGGCTGCTAGACGGTGCACGCCCCCGAGTGCACGAGCGTCCAGGCGTACTCGAACGCGGTCTGCTTCCACTTCTCGTAGCGGCCGGACACACCGCCGTGACCGGCGGACATCTCCGTCTTAAGCAGAATCTCCCCGCCCGTAGCTATTTCACGCAGCTTCGCCACCCACTTCGCGGGCTCCACGTACAGCACGCGCGTATCGTTCAGGCTGGTCACTGCAAGGATGTCCGGGTAGCGCTGGGCTGTGATGTTCTCGTACGGGGCGTAGGAGGCCATATAGTCGTAGACCTCCGGGTCGTGGTACGGGTCGCCCCACTCCTCCCACTCCACCACGGTCAGCGGCAGCTCCGGCATGAGGATCGAGGTCAGCGGGTCCACGAACGGGACGATCGCCTGAATACCCGCGAACTTCTCCGGGGCCATGTTCGCAATCGCGCCCATCAGCATCCCGCCCGCCGATCCGCCCTCAGCAACGAGCGTGTCGTAGGAGCTCACGCCCGCGCGCACCAGCTCGTCGGCGCACGCGATGAAGTCGGTGAACGTGTTCTTCTTCGTGAGCATCTTGCCGTTGTCGTACCAGCCGCGGCCCATCTCGCCGCCGCCGCGCACGTGGGCGCACGCCCACACCATCCCGCGGTCCAGCAGCGACAGTCGCGCCACTGAAAAACCTGGGTCCACGGAAGACTCGTAGGAGCCGTAGGCGTAGAGCAGCGTCGGGTGCGGATGAGCCATGTCAAGGTCTGCGCGGTGCACGACGGAGATCGGCACCTGGGTTCCGTCGTCGGCCGTAGCCCACATACGGCTGGCAACGTAATCGGCGGCGTCGTAACCCCCAAGCACCTCCTGCTGCTTCAGCAACGTCAGGCCGCGGGTGGCCACCCGGTAGTCAAACAGCTGGGCCGGCTGCGTAAACGAGGTGTAGGTCAGCCGCACCACCGGCGCGTCCCACTCAGGGTTACCGCCGAGGCCCGCGGTGTAGAGCTCCTCGTCAAACTCGAGCTCGCGCAGCGCGCCGAAACTGCCGCCCTCCACGGGTGCCACCGCAAGCCGACTGATGCCGCCCGAGCGGTAGGCACAAAACAGGAAGTCCCGGTACGTATCGACGCCCTCTACGCGCACGTCCGCGCTGTGCTCCACGAACGTCTCCAGCTCAGTCAACGGCACCCGCGCATCCACCGGGCAGGTCCCTACAGCGAAGTTGGGGCCGGTGGCGTTGTGCGTGACCACCCAGTACCCGCGCCCGGCGAGCTCCGCGTAATCCAGGTCGTACTCCACGCCTTCCTCGCGCGGCCACAGGACCTCGAACTCGGCGGTCGGCATCTCCAGGGGTACCGCGCGCCACTCGCTGGTCAGCTTCGAGCTGGCCACGATGTACAGGAACTGCTCGGCGCGGTCCCCGCCCACGCCAAGGTTGAAGCGCTCGTCGTCCTCCTGGTAGACCAGCACGTCCTCCGACGCCGCCGTGCCCACCTCGTGGCGCCACACCTGGTGCGGGCGCCACGCGTCATCAACGCGCAGGTAAAACAGGTACTGCTCCCCCGCCCACGTCGCGCCGTAAAAGGCGCCTTCGATGGTATCCGGCAGCAGCTCGCCGGTCTCCAGGTCCTTGATGCGCAGGTCGAAGCGTTCGTCGCCGGAGGTGTCCGTCGAAAAGGCGAGCAAGCGCCCCGACGTAGATACCGCTGACGCGCCGAGCGAGAAGAACTCATGGCCTTCGGCCATCTCGTTGAGGTCAAGCAGCACCTGCTCCCCCGGCAGCGGCGAGCCGTCCTCCGGCAGCGTCGGCGGCGTCCACGGGTCGTCGCCGACCCGCACGCGGCAGGACACGCCGTAGCTCTTACCCTCGATGGTGCGGCCGTAGTACCACCAGTCTCCGTTGCGCTGCGGCACGGACATATCAGTCTCCTTGATGCGAGACTTCATCTCCTGATAGACCTGCTCCGCGAGCGGGGCAAACGGGGCGGTCACCTCCGCGGTATACGCGTTCTCCGCCTCCAAATAGGCAATGGTCTCCGGGGACTGCTTGTCCCGGAGCCACTCATAATTATCGACGAACTCGCGTCCATGAAACACGCGAGTCGTAGGGTGTTTTGCTGCCACTGGCGGTTGCGCGCTGAAATTCGTCATAGGCGACGAGTCTACGCGCAACCTCACGCCTTAGGCACGCGCCCCCGGCCAGTCCCCAAACTTCTCGCCGCTGAGGCGCTCGTACGCCTCGATGTAGCGGTCGCGGGTCGCCTCCACCACGGAACCAGGCAGCTCCGGTGGCTGCGTGTTCTCCGCAGGGTCCCAGCCGGACTTCGGGCCGGTGAGCCAGTTGCGCACGTACTGCTTATCGAAGCTCGGCTGCACCTTGCCTTCCTCGTACGTATCGGCTGGCCAGTAGCGGGACGAATCAGGCGTGAGTACCTCGTCCGCAAGGACCAGGTTGCCTTCCTCGTCGACGCCGAACTCCAGCTTCGTGTCCGCCAGGATGATGCCCTTGGTCTCCGCGTACTCCGCAGCCTTGGTGTACACCTCCAAGGTGAGGTCGCGCAGCTGGGCAGCGAGCTTCGCGCCCACCTTCTCCTCCACATACTCGAACGTCACGTTCTCATCGTGGTCGCCCTGCGCGGCCTTCGTCGCCGGGGTGAAAATCGGCTCCGGCAACTTCGAGGCCTCAACCAGGCCCTCGGGCAGCTTCACGCCGCAGACCATACCGGTGCGGTCGTACTCTTTCTTGCCCGAACCAGTCAGGTAACCGCGAGCGACGCACTCGAACGGAATCATCTTCAGCTTCTTCACCACGTACGAGCGGCCGAGGACCTCCTCCGGAATCCGGGGATCATCAACCGGGCCCGCCAGGTGATTTCGCACACCCGAAAGCAGGTCGAAGAAGAACATGGACGTGGCAGTCAGAATCCGGCCCTTATCCGGGATCGCCGGCTCCAGCGAGAAGTCGAACGCCGAAATGCGGTCGGACGCCACCATCAATAACGTTTCGTCATCCACCTCGTAAATCTCGCGGACTTTGCCGCCAGCCAGGTGGGTATAGTCAGAAAGCTCTGGACGCATGGACATAAAGGTTACAGAATCTCCCCTGGTTTGTACGCAGCGGCGTCCGGGTGGGCGTCGATAAGCTGTTGGATACGAGCGCACACGTTGCTGACTTGCGACTCCGCCGAGCCAATGAACGCGTGGCGGTCAGCCAACGCATCCTGCAGCTGCTCTTTGTCGAGCGGGAGGCGCTCATCAGCGGCGAGGCGCTCAATGAGGTTTTGTTCAGCGCCATTTTCGCGCATATCAAGCGCCATCGCAACCGCGTGCTCCTTGATAATCTCGTGCGCCGTCTCACGGCCCACACCCGCGCGTACCGCCGCCATCAAAATCCTCGTCGTGGCCAAGAACGGCAGGTAACGGTCCAGCTCACGGTTGAGCATCGCCGGGAACGCACCGAACTCATCCAGCACAGTGAGAAATGTCTCAAACTGCCCGTCGATAGCGAAGAAGGCGTCAGGCAGGGCCACGCGGCGCACCACCGAGCAGAACACGTCGCCCTCGTTCCACTGCTGCCCAGCAAGGTCAGCGACCATGGTGAGGTAGCCGCGCAGGATCACCTGGAAGCCACCGACGCGCTCACAGGAACGCGCGTTCATCTTGTGCGGCATCGCCGAAGAACCAACCTGGCCCTCCTTGAAGCCCTCCGTCACCGTTTCGTTGCCGGCCATCAGGCGGATCGTGGTCGCGAGCGACGACGGACCCGCTCCCAGCTGCACAATCGCCGAGATCGCGTCAAAATCCAAGGAACGCGGGTAGACCTGGCCGACCGAATCGAAGGTGCGCTCGAAGCCCAGGTGGCGTGCCACCGACTGCTCCAGCTGGCGCAGCTTCGCTTCGTCGCCGCCCATCAGGTCCAGCATGTCCTGCGCAGTACCCATCGGGCCCTTGATGCCACGCAGCGGATATGCCTCCAGCAGTGTCTCGATGCGCTCAACCGCCACCAGCATCTCATCCGCCGCAGACGCGAAGCGCTTGCCCAGCGTCGTGGCCTGCGCCGCAACGTTGTGCGAACGCCCCGCCATCACCAGCGTGGAGTACTGATCCGCCCGATTCCCGATCGCCTTGAGCACCGCGACCGACTTGTCACGAATCAGCTCCAGCGAGCGGTAAATCTGCAGCTGCTCGACGTTCTCCGTCAGGTCACGGCTGGTCATCCCCTTATGGATGTGCTCGTACCCGGCCAGCGCGTTGAACTCCTCAATGCGCGCCTTCACGTCATGTCGCGTGACCTTCTCACGCTCAGCAATCGAAGCCAGGTCCACCTTGTCGACGACCGCTTCGTACGCAGCGATCGCCTCCTCGGGAATCTCGACTCCCAGCTCACGCTGCGCCTTCATCACGGCGATCCAGAGCTGACGCTCCAGAATGATCTTGTGTTCTGCGCTCCACAGCGTCGCCATCTCCGGCGACGCGTAGCGGTTCGACAGGACGTTGCTATTGTTCGGTTTCAACAGTTTCTCAGCCACGACGCTGATTATCGCACAACGTCCCGACACGCGCGCTAGATACGGATTTCTCCCTCAATCGCGCGCCGTCCAATGTCCTTGCGGTAGAAGGAACCCTCGAGCGAAATCTGCTCAATCGCCTGGTAGGCAGCGTCCACCGCATCCTGCAGCGTTACGCCCTTACCCAGCACGTTGAGCACGCGCCCACCGGCCGAGACGTACTCCCCATCCTTGGTCGCGGTACCTGCGTGCAACACCACGTCGGGGTTGTCCAGGTCGGCGCCAGTAATGACGTCCCCGGTCTTGGGGTGCTCCGGGTAATCCTTGGCCGCCAGCACTACCGTCGCAGCGTAGCCGTCCTCCCACTCCAGCGCCGGCAGCGTGTCTAGGCTGCCCGTTGCTACGGCGTAGAGGACGTCGACAAGCGGGGTACGCAGCAGGCTAAGCACCGGCTGAGTCTCCGGGTCGCCGAAGCGCGCGTTGAACTCCACCACCGACGGGCCCTCCGGACCCCACGCGGCGCCGACGTACAGCAGGCCCTGGTACGGGATGCCGCGGGCGACCATCTCACGCGCAACCGGGCGCGCAATCTCGTCCACGATGCGGTCCACGCCACCCTCCGGCAGCCAAGGAAGCGGCGTGTACGCGCCCATCCCACCAGTGTTCGGGCCCTCGTCATTGTCGTAGGCGCGCTTGTGATCCTGCGCCGGCAGCAACGGCACCACGGTCTCGCCGTCCACCAGGCAGAACAGCGACACCTCCGGGCCCTCGAGGAAGGACTCGAACAGCACCGGGTTGCCGGCCTCAATCACCTCGCGAGCGTGCGCGCGGGCCTCGGCAGCATCAAGCGTGACGACGACCCCCTTGCCGCCAGCCAGCCCATCATCCTTGACCACGTAGTGCGGGCCGAACGCCTCAAGAGCATCGTCGATCTCCTCGATGCGCTCCACGCGCTGCGCGCGGGCCGTCGCCACACCAGCAGCGGCCATGACGTCCTTCGCGAATGCCTTCGACCCCTCCAGCTGCGCCGCGGCCTTCGTCGGGCCAAACGCTGGAATGCCCGCGGCCTGCAGCGCGTCCACCGCACCCGCCACCAACGGCACCTCAGGGCCAATCACGACAAGCTCAGCGTCAACGTCCTTCGCCAGCTCGACGACCGACTCAGGCGAAGCGACGTCGACACTCCTGACCTCAGCAAGTGATGCCATGCCGGCGTTTCCCGGCGCGACAGTGAGCTCGTGTCCTGCAAGACCTTTCAACAGGGCGTGTTCACGGCCGCCCGAACCGATAACAAGGATGCGCATGCCCACTAACTTACCGGTAACCTAGGCGCTATGAGCACTGTGTTTACAAAGATTATTCAAGGTGAAATTCCAGGCCGCTTCGTGTACAAGGACGAGGACGTCGCCGCGTTCCTCACCATCGAGCCGATCGCGTACGGCCACACGCTGGTCGTTCCCGTCAAAGAGATCGATAAGTGGACCGACATCGAGCCAGCGCTGTGGGCAAAAATGAATGACGTTGCCCAGCGAGTAGGCAACGCCATCATCGAAGCATTTGGCAGCGAGCGCGCCGGCTACCTCATCGCCGGCTTCGAAGTGCCGCACGCACACATCCACGTCTTCCCCGCCAACGACATGTCCGGCTACGACCTGTCCACCGTGATGAAGATGGACGAAACCGACCCGGCCAAGATGGACGAGGCCGCGGAGAAGCTGCGCGCAGCACTCGAGGCTTAAGCCTTCGGGCCCTTCTCCATCGGGAGGGAAATGGTGAACGTGGAGCCCTCACCCGGCGCGCTTTTTACGGTAATGGTGCCGTCGTGCTGCTCGATGAGGGACTTCGCGATCGCCAACCCCAACCCCGAACCACCGCCGGAGGCGCGGTTCCTGGAGTTGTCCGCGCGGTAGAACCGCTCGAAGATGTGCTCCGCGTCCTTCTCCTCCATGCCGCAGCCGTCGTCGATCACTTCAATGATGATGCGGTCCAGGTTTTCCCGCAACGCCACCGTGACCGACGCGTCCTTGCCCGCGTGCTTGAACGCATTGACAATCAGGTTCAGCAACACCTGGTGCAGCCGCGACGGGTCACCGTTGACCGTCGGCACCGAGGTGGCGTTGTTCTCAATCGTGAGCGAACGCTCCGGGAACGCCGCCTGCGCAGAGCTCACCGCCGAAGTCACCATCTCCAACACATCCACCTGGCGCTTATCCAGGCGAGTGCCCTCCGCACGAGTCAACGCGAGGAGATCCTCCACCAGCAACTGCATGCGGGCAGACTCCTCCTCAATCTTGCCGATGACCATGTCCGCATCCGGCGCCATACCCTTCCGGTACAGCTCCGCATACCCGCGCACACTCGTCAGCGGAGTACGCAGCTCATGAGACGCGTCACCCACAAAGCGACGCATCTGCTCCTCCTTCAGCTGCGCATCCTCCACGGACTCCTGCAGCTGCTGCACCATCGTGTTCATCGCATATGACAACTTGCCGACCTCAGTCTCCCTCGACCACACCGGCACCCGGCGCTTCGTGTCGCCGTCGGCAATTGCAAGCGCAGTGTTCTCTACCTCACGCAACTGGGCCAACGCCTTACGAATATAGGTGCGCCCCGCGCACGCAATCCCCACCACGGCAAGGAGCCCAAATGTCGTTTCCACAATCGCAAGCCAACGCAGCACGCGGTGCTCTGCGTCGAGCTCTTTCGCGACATACTTCACAGTGCCGTCCGGCATCTCGCGTGACATCGCGCGCCACTTCACGCCCGGCGCCACGCCTGTCGACGGCACCGTCACCGCCTTATCTTGCTGCTTGACCCTCGAAAGGTCCGGCGGTGTATCCACATACACCGGGCTCCACGACGTCCCGAACTGCGGATACCACGTCTCCTGATAAAAATCGCTCGGCGCACCCGACGACGGCACCCACGTCACCTGACCAACCCACGTGTCCAACCCCTCGCTGAGCTGGTCGTCGACACGCTGATACAAAATGCTGCGCATGAAGATGTACACCGCCGAGAAACTCACCAACAGCGCCAGCGTGGCAATCGCCAACACCAACGCCACCAGCTGCTTCTGCAGCGGCTTCGTCCTCGAGTACGCAAGCGCATGAAGCCGACGCCTACTCATCGGTCACCTACGCCTTACTTACGAGGTGTACGCAGCACATAGCCGACGCCACGCACCGTATGAATCAACGGCACATCACCGTTATCCACCTTGCGTCGCAGATACGAAATGTACGACTCAACCACGTTGCCGTCGCCACCAAAGTCGTAGTGCCACACGTTATCCAGAATCTTCGCCTTCGACAGCACCACCTCAGCATTCAGCATCAAGTAGCGCAGCAGGTTGAACTCCGTCGGCGACAACTCAATGATCTCGCCAGCCTTCGTCACCTCGTGCGTCTCATCATTCAACGTCAGATCGGCGTACCGCAGCGTCGTATCCTCATCCGCATCCTCCGTCACCTTGCCGCGACGCAGAATCACACGCAGACGAGTAATGACTTCCTCCAAGGAGAACGGCTTCGTCACATAATCATCAGCGCCAATAGTCAGGCCGTGGATCCGATCCTCCACCGCATCCTTCGCCGTCAAGAACAGCACCGGGCCATCAATGCCCTCACTGCGCAGCTTGCCCAACAGTTCAAAGCCGTCCATCCCCGGCATCATCACATCAAGGATGAACGCGTCCGGACGGAAGTCCTTCACCTTCTCCAGCGCCTCCTGGCCAGAGCCCGCACTCTCGACCTCAAAGCCCTGGAACTTCAAAGAAACCGTCAACAACTCAACGATATTCGGCTCATCGTCAACAACGAGCACCTTTACAGGCTTCGTAGCCTCAGACATGTACAGTTCACTCCTTCATACACCAGGGCATTTCGCGTTTCCCTTAGATTTCTCTCGGGAACTGCGTCGGCCGCCATGAATGGCTTCCACGCCCATGAACATAACTGCCTCTATCTAACGCCGTTTCTCTGAACGTTTCCTGTACGCCCCCTGCATGTGGGTGAGTAAAACAGGGATAGTCCGCCGGGAGAGGCGGGGTTGGGGCCGGTTGGATTTCGTTCCGGTCGACCTCTTAGCGTCGACCAATGCAGGTCGTCGGGAATGACTGTGCATTGCCTGGGCACCAGATCTCACCGCCATCAAACGCTGAACTGGGGAAACGTCGCTTGGCCTTGGCGAAAATGGGGAAATTGGTGCACCGGGGCGATTGCGGGACGTCGGGCATCAAAATAGTCAGGCACCCCGACGCAAACACCCCCTCCCCGGCGTTAGGTACGTCCCGGGAGGGGGTGTTGTTCCGAGCTAGAGACGAGACTTGAACTCGCAACCTACGCATTACAAGTGCGTTGCGCTACCGATTGCGCCACTCTAGCAGCGCTGAAGAGTCTACACTAACGTTCACTCGTTTACCGAAATCCCACTTCCTACCTCCACCGATGCCCTTCAGCGTCCCGACGAGCCCGGCAGGGTCGGTGGGGATGAACCCGGAAAGGGTGGTGGCTCCGGCGTCGAAGAGGATGGAGCTCATCGGGGTCGATGGGCCGACGATGATGGTGTCCAGCCCGGAGGCGAGTTCCAAGAGACGTGGCATCGTTTTGTTCACGAGGGCAGATGCAGTGATGAAGACTGCATCGAGGTCTGGGGCGAGGTATTCGAAGGCGGAGTCGGGGTAGTCGCCGGGGCGTTGGACCCGTTCGAAGACGTAGAGGTCGGCGACGTCGCGGAGGGTGCGCTCCAGGCCTGGGAAGTGCCCGACGACGCCAACGCGCTTGCCGGCGTAGTGGGAGGCGTAGGCGACGAATGCGTCCGGAGCTTCGGCGAAGTGGGACGCGTCGCGGTTCACCCAAGCATTGATGGCGGCGAGGCCGACGCCGGCTTCGGCGAAGCTCCACGATGTGACCATGGAGGCGGCGTCGATAAGAGGGCGTCCGATTGGGGACTCGGAGAGGACGGGGCGGCCGTCGCCGGGGTAGACGGCGGCGATGCCGACGTGGCCGTCGGAGGTGCGGAGCCAGGCCCAGTGGGGTGCGATGCCGAAGTCGGTGACGGTGATGGCGGTCGGGGTGGCGTCGATAAGTTGCTCGTAGAGTTGCCAGGTCATGTGGCCATTCTAGGCGTGTCGGGGTGGCTTGCTAGGGTCGAATACGTGAACTTGAATTCGCTGTGGGAGTTTGTCCGCGGGTCACGCCAACACGTGGCGACGATTGACGCGGCACGAACGTCGCCGCCGCCGTCCGTGCTTGCCCCGATTGATCTGACGGATACCGCGCAGGTAGCCGGGGTGATGAATATTGCTGCGCGCATTGGGGAGATCCTGATCGCGAATGGCACGACGTCTTCGGATGCGATTGCGCAGATTCACACAGTGACGTCTTCGTATGGTCTGCACTACTGCCATGTGGACATCACGGTGAACACGATCATGATTAACACGATTATTGGGGTGCATAAGCGTACCCCGGTCAACGTGTTCCGCGTGGTCACGATGATGAGCGAGAACTACCACAAGCTGCAGGAGGCGGACCGGCTGATTCGCTCGATTCGTTCGGGTGCCACGCCACCGGAGCTTGCGGAGAAGATCCTCGACGATATTGATAACTCCCCTATCCCGTGGCGCAATACGCGGTACCTGGCGGGTTGGCTGGTGATGGGCGCGGCGGTCGCGATTTTGCTGGGCGGGGACCTGTTCATGTCCGCGATTGGCGGGCTCACGGCGTTTCTCATCATGGGATTTAACAAGATTTTGTCCCGCAACTCCCTGCCTTACTTCTTCCACTGCGCCATCGGCGGCTTCTTGACGACGATCCCGGCGGCGCTGTTCTACGAGGTCGCGCCGATGATCGGCAAGACGATTGTGCCCAGCCAAGTGATCGCGGTGGGCATCGTGGTCCTGTTGGCGGGTCTGACCTTGGTGCAGTCGCTGCTTGACGGGGTGACGGGCTCGCCGGTGACGGCCTCGGCGCGATTCTTCCAGACACTGCTCTTTACCGGCGGCATCGTGGCTGGTGTCGCGATTGGGTTGAACACGTGGGAGCTCATGGGCCTGGGATTGCCTCCGCTGGAGACAATGCTGGGGACCCCAACGTTTAGTGGTGCGGCGGCGCGTATTGCGGGGAGTACGTTGGCGTCGGCGTCATTCGCGGTGACGTGCTTCGCGGAGCGCCCCGCGGTGGTGGTGGCGGCGTTTACGGCCGCCGCCGGTTCGAGTATGTACTACCTGTTTCTGATCCCGATCGGCTCCGGTGCGTTGATGGCGACGGCGGCGTTGGCGTTCGTCGTCGGCCTTGCGGGTGGCTTGATTGCCCGCCGTTTCCTGATCAACCCGGTGATCACGGCGGTGGCTGGTGTGACCCCGTTCCTGCCTGGCTCTGGTGTGTATCGCGGGATGTACGCCATGATGAACGAGCAGATCGTGGTGGGCCTGACCAACCTGTTCATGGCGGTCGGCACCTGTATGGCGCTGGCTGGCGGTGTGGTGTTTGGCGAGTGGGTGGCGCGCCGTCTGCGTGCCCCGCAGCACTACATTCCGTACGAGGCTTTCAAGCGGGCCGGGCGCTTCACGTTCCAGCAGATCCGCCGACGGAGGCCCCCAGGCGGGCTTCGTCACTAATATTGGCGTAGAATCGTTGTGCTAGTAATGCGCGTCATACAAGGAGGAACCCGTAGTGCCACCCAAGATCACCGACTCTCGCCCCTCGCCTGAGGCGCTCCACGCCGTTGAGGAGCAGACAGCATCTGGTGCTCGCAGGATTGTTGCTACCTACGCCGAGGACTTTTTTGATGGCGTGACCTTGATGTCCATGCTCGGTGTCGAGCCACAGGGCTTCGTGTACAAGAAGTACGCGGAGGAAGTCCTGGGCGCTGAGGAAGAGGAAGAGCCGAAGAAGGCGACCAAGAAGAAGGCTACGAAGAAGAAAGCCACCAAGAAGAAGGCTTCTAAGAAGAAGGCCACGAAGAAAAAGGCCACCAAGAAGAAAGCAACAAAGAAAAAGGCCACCAAAAAGAAGACTGTAAAGAAGAAGTCGTAGTTGTGAATGAGTTCGTAGTGGTGGCTAACCGCCTGCCCGTCGACCGTGTCGAGGGCGGGTGGAAGGCATCACCCGGCGGGCTCGTGGCTGCGCTCGCACCCGTGTTGCGGGCACGCGCCGGTTGCTGGGTGGGGTGGTCCGGCGCGGTGGATGAACCGGTCGCGCCGTTTCGCTTTGATGGCATTGACCTGCACCCGGTGACGTTGGACGCCCAGGACTACGAGGAGTTCTACGAGGGTTTCTCCAACTCGACGTTGTGGCCGCTTTACCATGACTTGATCGTGGCCCCGCAGTACAACGAGCAGTGGTGGCAGCGCTACCGTGACGTTAACGTCCGCTTCGCGCGCGCGACCGCCGAGGTGGCGGCGCAGGGCGCGACGGTGTGGGTGCAGGACTACCAGTTGCAGCTGGTGCCGGGCCTGCTGCGCGAGATGCGCCCCGACCTGACCATCGGGTTCTTCCTGCATATTCCGTTCCCCTCCCCCGACCTGTTCCGTCAGCTCCCGTGGCGCGAGGAACTCATCGGCGGACTCAACGGCTGCGACCTGGTGGGGTTTCAGCGCGAGGCGGATGAGCGCAACTTCCGCGCACTCGTCGGCGACGATAACAACAGCCCGCGCAGTGGAACGTTCCCGATCTCGATTGACCCGGCGGCGGTGCAGGTTGGCTCGCCGGAGGCGGTGGCGAAGCTGCGGGCGTCGGTAGGGAATCCTGCGGCCCTGATGCTGGGGGTGGACCGCATGGATTACACGAAGGGCATCCTGCAGCGTTTGCTCGCGTTTGAGCAGCTGCTCGAAGAAGGTGTCGACGCCACCCTGATCCAGCTGGCCACTCCATCGCGGGAGCGCATCGAGCACTACCGCAAGACCCGCCGCCAGGTCGAAGAGGCAGTGGGCAGGATTAACGGCCGCTTCGGCTCGGTGGGTCGCCCGGTGATCCACTACATGCATCGCGGTGTGTCCAAGCAGGAGCTGGGCACGTTCTATGCGGCTGCGGACGTGATGTTGGTGACACCGTTTAAGGACGGCATGAACCTGGTGGCAAAGGAGTACGTGGCCTGCCACCCGGACGGGGACGGCGCGTTGGTGCTGTCCGAGTTCGCCGGCGCGGCCGTAGAGCTGCACGACGCGTATTTGTGTAATCCGTTCGAGGGGGCGTCGATACTTCGGGCGATGCGGGAGGCACTTGACCCGGATCCGGAACGGATGCGGCGGATGTACGCGCGGGTGCTGGGGCACGATGTGCACCGGTGGGCGGCGGAGTTTTTGCAGGAGGTTGCGCGATGAAACGGCTGGTTGTTGCAGGTGCAGCACTGGGGCTGGCGGCGTGTTCGCCGGCGCCGCCGGTGTGGCAGGTCGTTGCGGTGTACACGGCTCCGGACACGCCGGGGGATGTGCCGGATCGAGCGAATGTGAGCATCGACGGTTCGGAGCTGACGGGCTCGACGGGATGCGGCAAGGTTGAAGGCGACGTCACGGTCACTGAAGACACGCTGACGGTCAACGAGATTTCTTTCGCCGACACAGCCGGCTGCGAGGGGGCGGCGCGCTACACGCACGATCAACTGGCGTCGCTGGTGGTGCCGGAGGCCACGTTCCGAATCAACAATGTCAGTGACACCGAGAAGGTGCTCACGCTCGACGGCGACGACGTGAACGAACCGAGCATGCGGGTGATGATGCTGTGAGTTCCATCGCCTACTTATCGACGGCCCCTTCGCTCCTTGTCTGCCTCGATTTCGACGGCACGATCAGCGAGCTGAACCCGGACCCTTATGCGGTGAAACCGCACCCGGTGGCGCTGGAGGCGATTGAGCGCCTGGCGCACGCCCCGAATACGGAGGTGGCGATGCTGTCCGGCCGCCACCTGGAGGGCCTGCGCAGGGTGTTCCCGCTGCGGAACCCGGTGGTGTTGGTGGGTTCGCACGGCGCGGAGCCTGGCCCGGAGCTTACGCCGGAGGATGTCGAGTATTTGGACGCAATCGAAAAGCAGCTGGAGGCGATCGCGGTCTCGCCGGCGTACGTGGAGGTCAAGCCGTACCAGCGGGTGCTGCACGTCGCGCCCGTGGGGGACGCGGCGGAGCGCGAGCGCATGCTGGCGGAGGCGCTGCGGATTCAAACGCCTCGCCCTGTCACGCCGGGCAATAACGTGGTGGAGTTTTCCGCGGTAGATGTGTCGAAGGGTTCGTGGCTGCGGGCCCACAAGCAGCGCTTTGCTGCGACGCTCTTCGCTGGCGATGACGTCACGGACGACACAGCGCTAGCGGTGCTGGGGCCTGCGGATGTGGGGATCAAGGTAGGGGTCGACGTCGCAGGCGTGGACGAGATGGCGGCCTTCCTGAAGGCGCTCGCCGACGCTCGTTGTTGATATTCATTTTCAATACCACGTACAATGGCGGCCATGTTTTCACGACGCTTCATTGGCATCCTTGCTGCATCGACGCTCGCACTGAGCGCCTGCAGCAGCACTGACAGCACCGGCGACACCGCAGCTGATGCCGCCGACGGCCAGATCGTGGCCACGACGCAGGTGTGGGCGGACGTCGCGAGCCTGGTGACGGGCCAGGACGTCCCCGCGATCATCTCGAATACCTCGGTGGACCCCCACGACTACGAGCCGACGGCCGCCGACCTGGCGCAGGTGGCGAAGGCGGTGCTCGTGGTGGCCAACGGCGGCGCGTACGACGCCCGCATCTACGGCGCGGCGGAAGACGCGAACGTGGTCTCCGCGCTGCCGCTGACGGAGGCGCACGAGCACGAGCACGGTGAGCATGGCCATGACGACCACGACCATGAGGGCCACGACCATGACCACGCCCACGAGGAGAACGAGCACATCTGGTACTCCACCGCGGCGATCGCGAAGGTGGGCGCGGACCTCGCGCAGCGCACTGATGGCAACACGGACGCGCTCGATGAGAAGCTTGAGCAGCTGCAGGCGAAGCTGGACAGCCTCAAGGCGGCGCGCGTGGCGCAGACGCACCCAATCGCGGACGCGATCATCGAGGAGTCCGCGCTCGAGGACGTCACTCCGGAGTCCTTCCGCCACGCAACGCTGAACCACTCGGAGCCGTCCTCGGCGGCGCTCGCGGAGTTCATCGCTGCACTCGAGTCCGGCGAAATCGACATCCTGATTAACAACCCGCAGAGCCCGAACGGTGTCTCCGACAAGCTGGTTGAGGTGGCGAAGGCCAACAACGTGAAGGTCGTTGACATTTACGAGACCCCACCAAACGGCGAGAACTTCTTCGACTACTTTGCCAAGGCGCTTGACGAGCTCTAATGCTGCACCTGACCAACGCCTCCTGCGATCCCCTGTGGCACGACATCAACCTTGATGTCGCCGCGGGGGAATTTGTCGCTGTGCTGGGCCCGAACGGCAGCGGCAAGTCCACGCTGCTCGGCACGATCCTGGGCACGCGGAAACTCAGCTCAGGCACGATTTCGGCGCCGAAGAACATCGGGTTCATCCCACAGCAGCGCATGTTCCCGCCGGAGCTGCCGGTGCGGGTGCGCGACCTGGTGTCGCTCTCGCTTGAGCACCGTCCGCTGCGTCGGCCGAGGAAGGGGGACGTCGATACGCTGCTGGACAGCGTGGGTGCGCTGCACCTTGCCGACGCCCGCGTGGGCACCCTGTCGGGCGGCCAGCAGCAACTGGTGCGGCAGGCGCAGGCCTTTGCGAAGCAGCCCGATCTCATCCTTGCCGACGAGCCCCTGCTCTCGCTCGACGTGGCGCGCCAGCGCGACTTCATGTCCCGGCTACATGCTGCGAAGGTCGCGGTGGTGATGGTGACGCACTCCATCGACCCGGTGATCGACATCGTGGACAAGGTGCTCTACCTGGGGCCGAACGGGCACGTGGTCGGCAGTGCCGACGAGGTGCTGCGCTCCGATGTGCTCAGTGAGCTGTACGGGGCTCCAGTGGAGGTCGCACGCGTGGGTGGAAAGACGGTGATCCTGTAAATGCTGGAGCAAACGCAGTACCTGCTCGGGTTCGATTTCGTGATCGTTGCGCTGATTGCCTGCGCGATGCTGGGCGTGCTTTCCGGCGTGATCGCGCCGCTGATCGTGATGCGGAAAATGTCATTCGCGGTGCACGCTACTTCTGAGTTGGCGTTGATGGGTGCCGCGGTTGCGCTCGTGACGGGCCTGAACCTCAGCTTGGGGGCCGTCGTCGGCTCGATTGTGGCGGCGATCGTGCTCGTCCTGCTGGGGCTTCGCAGCGACACTGACTCATCCGTGGGCGTGGTGATGAGCTTCGGCATGGGCATTTCCGTGCTGTGCATCCACCTCTACCCCGGTAACTCCACCACCGCGATGGCGCTGCTGACGGGCCAGATCGTCGGGGTGAGCAAGGAAAACCTCGGGGTGCTGACGGCCACCACGCTGTTGGTCGTGGTGGCCGTGATGGTGCTGTGGCGCCCGCTGCTGTTCGCCTCTGTAGACCCGGAGATGGCGGCCGCGAGCGGGGTACGCGTGAAGGTGCTGGCCACGCTGTTCGCCATCCTGCTCGGCATGGCGGCCGCCCAGACCGTGCAGATCGTGGGCGTGCTGCTGGTAATGGCGCTGCTGATCACGCCCGGCGCGTCCGCGGTGGCCATTACGGCGCGGCCCGCGGCGGCGGTGGCGTGGTCGGTGCTCTTCGCGGAGCTCGCCGCCGTGGGCGGCATGCTGCTCTCGCTGGCGCCCGGCCTGCCGGTGAGTGTGATGGTGGCGTTCGTGTCCTTCGCCATCTACCTCGTGTGCCGGGCGGTGGGCTACTTCACGCGGCGCTGACGTGCGAACTCGCTGAGCACCACGCCGGCCGCGACGGAGGCGTTCAGGGACTCTACCCAGTCGGTCGTCGGGATGGACATGATCACGTCGCAGTTTTCCCGCACGAGCCTGGAGATGCCCTTGCCCTCCGAGCCGACGACGATGACTACCGGGTCGGTGGCGCCCTCGAAAGTGTCCAGTGTGTGCTCGCCGCCCGCGTCGAGGCCCACGACCATGTAGCCGTTGTCCTTGAACTGCTTGACAGTACGGGTCACGTTGGTCACACGCGCGACAGGCAGGCGAGCCGCCGTGCCCGCCGAGGTGCGCCACGCCACGCCCGTCACCTGCGCGGAGCGTCTCTCCGGGATGATCACGCCGTGGCCGCCGAACGCGGCCGTCGAGCGGATCACCGCGCCGAGATTACGCGGGTCGGTGATGTTGTCCAGGATGACAAACATGCCGGTCTCCCCGCGGTCCGCCACACCAGCGACCAGGTCGAAGACGTCCGCGTACTTGTACGGCTGGATCTTCAGGCCGATGCCCTGGTGCATGCCGTTTCCGGTCATCATGTCCAAGTCGTGGCGGTCCACCTCCTGCACCGGGATGTTGCGGGAGTTCGCCAGGGTGACGGCCTCGCTGAGGCGGTCGTCGTGCCCGGTGCCGCGCGCCACGAACAGCGCCTCGGCTGGCACCTTGGCGTGCAGGCACTCCACGACGGGGTTGCGGCCAACAACCATGTCCGGCAGCTCGCGCTCGTGGCGGCCTTGGTCGCGGCGCTTGCGCTCCAGCTTGCGCTTGTGCGCCGCGTGGTAGACGCGGTCCTCGGCCTTCGGGGTTGCACCCTTGCCGCGCAGCCCGCGGCGACGCTGCCCGCCAGAGCCCTTCGTGGCGGTCTTCTTGTTCTTCTTCTGCTTATCGGGGCGGTGGTATGGCTTGGCCATTAGTTCTCCTTCAGTTGCCACTGCGCGCCGTCGGCGGTGTCGGTGACCTCGATGCCTGCGGCGGCAAGGCGGTCACGCACGGCATCGGCCGCGGCCCAGTCCTTCTCGGCACGCGCGGCGGCCCGGCGCTCAAGCTCGGCACCAACCAACACATCAAGTGCCTCGGTTACTCCATTATTTTTCGACGCCCCATCGTCCCACACACCGGGGTCCACCCCCAACACCGCGGCCATCGCACGCACCTGAGCAGCCAACTCGGCTGCCTTGGCGGTATCGTGCGCGGCGAGCGCCTTGTTGCCTTCACGGACCACGTTGTGGATTTCGGCGAGCGCGCGGGGCACGGAGAAGTCGTCGTCTAGCGCCTGGGCGAAGCCTTCGGTCCAGGTGGTCGACTCGGGCGTGCCGGTGCGATGCACGAAGTCCTCGATGCGGCGGTAGCCCGCCGCGGCCTCCTGCAGCGCCTCCGGCGAATACTCCAGCACGCTGCGGTAGTGCGCGGATCCCAGGTAGTAGCGCAGCTCCACCGGGCGCACGGCGTCCAGCATGTTGTCGATGCTCAGCACGTTACCCAGCGACTTCGACATCTTCTCGCCCGCCATGGTCACCCAGTGGTTGTGCATCCAGTACTGGGCGAAGCCATCACCCGCGGCGTGGGACTGCGCCTGCTCGTTTTCGTGGTGCGGGAACTGCAGGTCCAGGCCGCCGCCGTGAATGTCGAACTCGGCGCCCAGGTACCAAGTGGACATGGCGGAGCACTCCAGGTGCCAGCCGGGGCGGCCGTCGCCCCACGGGGTCGGCCAGCTCGGCTCGCCAGGTTTGGCGGCCTTCCACAGTGCGAAGTCGTGGCTGCCGCGCTTGCCGTGCACGTCACTTTCGCCCTGGTTCATCTCCTCGACACGGTTGCCGGACAGGGAACCGTAGTCGTCGCTCGCCTTCGTCCAGGCGGCCACGTCGAAGTAGACGGAGCCCTCGGAGGCGTAGGCGAAGCCGGCGTCGATAAGCCGCTGCATGTAGTCGACCATCTGGGTGACGTGGCCCGTGGCGCGCGGCTCGACAGACGGCGGCAACACGCCGAGGGTGTTGTAGGCGCGCGTGAACTCGCGCTCGTACGTACTGACCCACTCCCACCACGGCCGATCGTGCTCGGCGGCCTTGTTTAAGATCTTGTCATCGATGTCGGTGACGTTGCGCACGAACGCGACGTCGTAGCCCTTGGCCGCGAACCAGCGGCGCACGATGTCGAACGCCACCCCCGAGCGCAAGTGCCCGATATGCGGGGCGGACTGTGGCGTGGCCCCGCACAAGTAGATGGAAACGTGGCCCTCACGCAGCGGGCGGAATGGACGCAGCGTGCGCGTCGCGGTGTCAAAAATCTGTTGGGTCTCGGCAGTCACGGCCCTTAGCTTAGTGCAACCAGCGCAGTAGCGACGGCAGCGCGCCCCTCACCCGAACCGGTGAAACCCATGTGGTCCGTCGTAGTCGCCGTCACCGACACAGGGGCGCCGAGCGCCTCCGAGAGCACGCGCTGCGCTTCCTCGCGCACCGGGCCCATCTTCGGGGTCTGGCCAATCATCTGCACCGACACGTTGATCACCTGGTGCCCATGCTGCTCGAGCAACTCCCGCAGCTCCTTGAGCAGCTGCGTGCCCCGCACCCCGTCATACTCCGGCCTACCCACCCCGACGAAGGACCCCAGGTCCCCCAGGCCCGTCGCCGAAAGCACCGCATCCACCACGGCGTGGCTGACAACATCGCCGTCCGAGTGCCCCTCGCAGCCGTCTTGGCCCTCGTGGAGGATGCCCGCGATCCAGCACGGCTTCCCGGCCTCGATCTGGTGCGCGTCAAACGCGGTACCGACTCTGAACTGTGGAAAATCTGTGTGCGACGTCATGCGCGCAAGCCTACCGCGTGCTCCCCGACGGCACCTCGAAGATTGTCGGCTCCGCCTCGTCCGTAATGCTCTGCGCCAGGCGCATGTCAATCGGCGTGGTGATCTTAAACGCCATCGGGTCCCCCTGCACCGTGTGCACGTCCACGCCGAACCACTCCATCAGGCTCGCGTCATCCGTGGCGACGAAGTCTGGCGTCCCTTCGTAGTACGCGCGGTTCGCGGCGAGCAGAGAACGCAGGTCAAAGCCCTGCGGCGTCTGCACCGCCCGCAGCGTCGAGCGATCCGGGGTGCCGACGACGCGCCCAGCTGCGTCGATCTCCTTAATGGTGTCGACGACCGGCAGCACCGGCACCACCGCGTCCGCGCCCTCGAGCACGGCGCGGGCGACGCGCGCGATCATACCGGGCGGGGTCAGGGCCCGGGCGGCGTCGTGAATGAGCACGCAGGCGTCCTCGTGCTCGATCGCCTTGAGGCCCTCGTAGATAGAATCGGCGCGCTCCGCGCCCCCGTGCACGAAGCGGACGTCGTGGCCTCGCAGCGTGGTGCGCGCGATCTCCTCCATCTCGGGGCTGACCACCACGATGATCGAGTCCACCACCTCGGCGGTCTCCATCGCGGTCACCGAGCGCTCCAGCAGGCTGCGACCGCGCAGCGGCACGAACGCCTTCGGCACGCTCGCGCCGAGCCGCGTGCCCTGGCCTGCCGCAGCGACGACGGCCACTACCCTGCGAGACATTTGGCTACGTCCCGCTACTTCTCGTCGTCCTCATCGTCGTCGAAGCTGAGGTCATCCAGGTCGATGTCATCCTCGTCCTCAACCACCACGTCAGGCGCGAAGGAAATACCGGCCTTGACCTGCTCCTCAATAATCTTGCGGACGCCCTCTTCCAGCTCCTCGACCTTCTTCTCGTCGACTGGCTCCGCCAGCGCGAGTTCGCCGACGAGGATCTGGCGCGCCTTGCCCAGCATGCGCTTCTCGCCCGCAGACAGGCCCTTGCCCTGGTCACGGCGCCACAGGTCGCGGACAACCTCCGCCACCTTATTAATGTCACCGGACGCGAGGCGCTCCTGGTTCGCCTTGTAGCGGCGGGACCAGTTGCCGGCCTCCTCGACGTCGGTCTCGCGCAGCACCGAGAAGACCTTCTCCAGGCCCTCCTTGCCGACGACGTCGCGCACACCGACAAGCTCGGTGTTCTTTACAGGAACGCGGACCTCAAGGTCCGACTGGAGGATTTGCAGTACGAGAAAGTCGAGCGTTTCTCCGCCAATTTCGCGCTGCTCGATGTCGGCGATGCGTGCCGCACCATGATGCGGATAGACAACCACTTCTCCGACTTTGAATTCCATGAACACTCCTTGAGGATGACAACCGGCTCAGTAACCTCACCACCCTACCATTACGGGCCGTAATGGGGACGCGCACCCGCGATGCGCCGAACTCAACTAAAGTTTAACCCCACCCGCGCCGCCTGGGCCTGGTACGCGTGAGGAAACTGTGAAAAGTCTAGGTCCAGGCGCTAGGGTTGTGCGGAGAAACATATATGTGAAACAAGAACGATGGAGGACACCCACGTGAAGTCCCTGAAGCCGGTTTTCGCACTCGCAACCGCACTGCTCATGGCCGGATGCTCCGCAGGCCAAATCACTCAGACCTCTGACCAGGTGGCTGCAGTTGACGGCGCCAACGTCGAAACCGAGAACGGCGAGCTGGCCGTGCAGGACGTCACCGTCGTCCTCGACGAGACCGGCTCCGCAGCACTGAAGTTCAGCGCCCTGAACCAGGACACGTCGATGACGTCGCACTCGCTGCGTTCCGTTTCCGTTGACGGCACCCCGGTCAGCATCGAATCCTCGAAGGAAATCGGCTACAACTGCGTGCTTGTTGGTGACTCCGCTGCAGGCTTGGACCGCATGCCGCAGGATGACGGCAAGAACTGCATCGAGTACATCCGCACCGCCCTGCCGAACGACAGCTTCGCGTACGGCGGCACCGTGCCTGTGACCTTCACGTTCGACACCGGCACCCTCGAGGTCAACGCCCCGGTTTCCGCTCCGCTGCTGCCTTCCGGCCAGGTCCACCGCGACCTGAACAAGTAAGGCTCTATGGCGAAGAAGCCTCGGGTGATCCACACCTGTTCCGAGTGTGGATACTCCTCTCCTAAGTGGCTTGGTCGCTGCCCTGAATGCGGCTCTTGGGGGACATTGCAAGAATCAGCGCCGGTGGTTACCGCCACCCGCGCGACGGGGGTCTCCAGTGCGCCGCGTGCCGCTGCACTCACGCCGCAAACGCCTGCGCGCCCAATCACAACTATCGACGCCGCCGCGACCAAGACGGTGCGCTCCGGCATCGGCGAGCTTGACCGGGTGTTGGGCAACGGCGTGGTGCCTGGGTCGGTGGTGCTCATGGCGGGCGAGCCGGGCGTCGGCAAGTCGACGCTGCTGCTTGAGGTGGCCTCGCGCTGGGCGGCGATCGACGGTCGCAAAGCGCTCTACGTCACCGCCGAAGAGTCGGCGGGGCAGGTCCGCGGGCGCGCCGAACGCACCGGCGCACTGCGGGAGCGCCTCTACCTGGCGGCCGAGTCCAACCTGGACATCGTGTTTGGTCACGTGGAGCAGATCAAGCCCTCGCTGCTCATCGTGGACTCGGTACAGACGATGCACGCTCCTGGGGTGGAGGGCGTGCCGGGCGGCGTTGCGCAGTCCCGCGCGGTCACGGCCGCGCTGACCACGCTGGCGAAGACCACTCACCTGCCGATTCTGCTGGTAGGGCACGTAACCAAGGACGGCAACGTCGCGGGCCCGCGCGTGCTCGAGCACCTGGTGGACGTGGTGCTGAACTTCGAAGGCGACCGGCAATCAAGCCTGCGTATGCTGCGCGGCATCAAGAACCGATTTGGCGCGACCGATGAGGTGGGCTGCTTCGAGCAGACCGCCGAGGGGATCCGCGAAGTACCGGACCCGTCCGGGCTGTTCCTCTCCCACCGCGGCCGCACCCCGGATGGTTCCGCGGTGACCGTGGCGATGGACGGGGTGCGCCCCATGCTCGCGGAGGTGCAGGCGCTCACCGTGGACCCGGTGAACAAGTCGCCCAGGCGCGTGGTCACGGGCCTGGACGGCAACCGCGTGCCGATGGTGCTGGCGGTCCTGCAGGCGCGCTGCGGGCAGCGCACGAACGACAAGGACGCCTACGTGGCAACCGTGGGTGGGGTGCGCATCACGGAAACCGCGACCGACCTAGCGGTGGCGCTGGCGACCTGGTCGAGCCTGCACGAGACACCGCTGCCACCAAAGACGGTGGTGATCGGGGAGGTCGGCTTGGCCGGCGAGATCCGGCGGGTGCCGAACCTGGGCCGTCGCCTGCAAGAGGCAGCACGCCTGGGATACGAGCACGCAATCGTGCCCGCGGGCGAGTCACTGCAGGTCCCGGGCCTGCGAATTGAGCAGGTGGCCACGGTTGGCCAGGCTATCGCTACACTTGCACAGCATGAGTGATGACACGATGCGCGCCGCCCTCGAGCGCCTCGCCCCCGGCACCGCACTTCGCGACGGCCTCGAGCGAATCCAACGTGGCCACACCGGTGGCCTCATCGTCCTCGGCGACGGGCCGGAGGTCGTCGAGATTTGCGACGGCGGCATCGCCTTCGACGTCGCCTTCCAGCCACCGCTGCTGCGCGAGCTGTGCAAGATGGACGGCGCCGTCGTTTTATCCGCCGACGGCTCCCGCATCACCCACGCCAACGTGCAGCTCGTGCCCAGCCCGCACTTCCCCACCAGTGAGTCCGGCACCCGCCACCGCTCCGCGGAGCGCACCGCGCTGCAGACCGGCAGGCCGGTGATCTCGGTGTCGGCGTCGATGAATACGGTGACGGTGTACGCGGGTGGGCGTCGCCACCGCTTGGAGGAGCCGGCGGTCCTGATGGGCCGGGCGAACCAGGCACTGTCCACGGTGGAGCGCTATCGCCAGCGCCTCGACATGTCGAACCACCGCCTGTTCGTGGCAGAGATGAACAACTATGCCACCGTCGCCGACGTGCTCAACGTGCTGCAGCGCCAGCTGATGCTCGAGCGCGCCGTCACCGATCTGGAGCTGAGCATCGTGGAGTTGGGTGTCGACGCCCGCCAGCTCAGCCTGCAGCTTTCCGAGCTGGAGGGCAACAACGCCCACGACGTTGAGATGCTGGTGCGCGACTACATCGCGACGACCACCGTGCCCACGGACGAGCAGGTCCACCAGGCCCTCGATGCCTTGGACACCCTGCCGGATTCGGAGCTGCTGAACACGACCACGTTGGCGCGCCAGCTGGGGCTGCCCGCGAACGAGGAGAACCTCGTGCAAGCGCTGATCCCGCGTGGCTACCGGGCGCTTGCGCGCGTGCCTCGCGTGCAGAAGTTCTTGATGGATCAGATCGTGGCCGTCTTCGGCACGCTGCCCGCCATTTTGGAGGCGCAGCCGGAAGACTTGAGCTCCGCAGACCACGTGACCAGCCTGTGGGCGCGCCACATCTACGAGGGGTTGCGCCGCCTCAGCTAAGTCAGGTTGAACGGGACCGCGTCAGAGGCGTTGTCGCCGATCACGGTGTGCAGGTAGTAGGACCCAGCTGGTACCGGCTGGCGGTCGGTGCACACGTTCGGCTGCGAGCTGGTACCCGACCAGCGGGCTTCAAAGCCACGCTTCGAGTCACGCGGGAACGTCTCCTGACCAGCAAAGACAGGGTCGAAGCAGTCGACGTCGGACCACACGCGGTTGTTCGTGGCCATGTCGTAGACCTCAAAACGCATGATGTTGGTGTCCAGGTCGATGACGCAGTCCACATCCGTTGGGTTCTGCACCTCCATGTAGAACACCGGTTGCTCCCCCACCGCGTACGACGGCTGGTTTGTCGACGCCACCACACGCAAATCCTTCAGCTCACAGGTGCCGGACGGGGCAGCCTGCGCGTGCTCTCCCGACGAGGTCGGCTCGGTCGGCTCACCGGATGCGCTTTCCTTTGCAGTTTCGGACTCACTCGGCGTCGCGGCACCCGGTTCCGGCACCGTCGGCTCCGTGACAGGCGTGGTGGTGGGCGAAGTGGACGTCGATACGTCGGCGTCGCCGCCGCCTGAGCGCGCCATAGCGCTCAACCCCCACACCAGGAACACCACGAGCACCAACAACGCAACGAGCGCCGCAACGCGGCGGCGCCGGTAGATCTCGGGAGGAAGCGGATGCTGGTTAGTCATGCCCCTTACTCTATACCGAAGTTTTCCATGGTCGGGTGAACCTGGCCATCGGCAAGTTGGTAGCGTGCCGCAACCACGCCGACAGTGCCGTTCGCCAAACGCTCCGCGAGCACGGGCACGCGCTCAATGAGGTGCTGCGCGCTCAAGTTCGCGTGGGTGACCTCAACATCCTTCGGGTCACGCGTGGGCGACTGAAGCACCGACGGCACGATCTTCTCCACGAACACGCGCACCAACCCGTCCGGGACTTCCTCCGTCTCCACCGCGTTGAGCGCCGTACCGACCGCGCCACAGGACTCATGCGACAGGAACATCACCAGCGGCACATTCAGCCCTTCCACCGCGTACTCGACGGAGGCGGACACCGCGGCGTCGACGCAACCGCCCGCTGTGCGGATGACGAAGATGTCACCGAAGCCGACGTCGAAAAGCAGCTCAACTGGGACACGCGAATCCGAGCAGGCGACGACGGCGGCGATGGGGTTCTGGCCGTCTCGGAGCTGTTCGCGCCACGTGGGGTCGCGGTGCGGGTGCGTCTCCTGGCTTGCAACGAATCGTTCATTTCCTGCCTTGAGGAGTTCCCACACCTCACGAGGCGTCTTTTCTGTACTCATAGGCTATATTTTGGCAGAGATGACTGAGGATGTGGCCAAAATTCGAACAAACCTCCAACCCGCCGAGATTAACCCGTGGTACCGCGCCAACGCGCGCGAGCTTCCGTGGCGCGCACCAGGCACAAGCGCGTGGGGCGTGCTGCTCAGCGAGGTGATGAGCCACCAGACGCAGGTGGCGCGCGTCGCCCCCATCTGGGAGGAGTGGATGCGCCGCTGGCCCACCCCGGAGGCCTTCGCGGCTGCTGGCGCCGACGAGGTGCTGCGCGCCTGGGGCAGCCTCGGCTACCCGCGCCGCGCGCTGCGTCTGCTGGAGTGCGCGCGAGCGATCACCGAGCTTCATGGAGGTATTGTTCCCCGCAGCGTCGAGGAGCTACTGGCGCTGCCCGGCATCGGCGATTACACGGCACGCGCAGTGGCCTGCTTTGCCTACGGGGAAAACGTGCCGGTGGTGGACACGAACGTGCGCCGCGTCGTCGCGCGTGCCGAGCGTGGTAGGCCCGTAGCGCACCCGCGCAAGGCGGAGCTTCAGGAGGTGGCGGCGCTGCTGCCCGACGACGGTTCGGAGTGGGACGGCCCGACCTTTTCGGTCGGCCTGATGGAGCTCGGCGCCCTCGTGTGCACCGCCACAAACCCGGACTGCGGGGCGTGCCCGGTCAACCGCTGCGCGTGGGTGGCAGCGGGCAAGCCAGAGCCGAACCCGGAGGAGCAGCGCAAGAAGAAGACGCAGCGCTTCGCCGGCACCGACCGGCAGGTGCGTGGCAAGATCATGCAGGTGTTGCGAGGGGCGTCGGCACCCGTGCCGCAACGCGACATCGACGTAGTGTGGCCCGATGCAGCGCAACGCTCCCGCGCCCTATTTTCACTGCTTGAGGACGGCCTCGCCGTCCAAGACGACGCCGGCTACTTCCACCTACCGCGGTAATTAAACCCACCGGGCAGCTTCACCCACACGCCGCCGCGCGAGTTGAACGTGACAGGGCCGACCTTCGTGGAAGCCGAAGCACCAGACTTGGAGAAGTTCAGCCACGAGTTCTTACTCACCTTGTGCTTCTTGCGATAATAAATTCCCATGCGCTCAGACTACACATAGACTGTCCGCATGACTTCGAGCGTTTTGATCGCATTCGCGATGACCCTGTTGGCCGGCATCTCCACCGGCATCGGCGGGGTGGTCGTGGCGCTCAAGTCCACCATTGGCGACAGGTTCCTCGCCGGCAGCCTCGGGTTCTCCGCTGGAGTGATGGTCTACATCTCACTCGCGGAGCTGCTCCCCGCGGGCATTGACGCCCTCGACCAGGGCCGCGCGATCCTCGGGTTCTTCGGCGGGGTGGCGCTGATCGCGGTGATCGACAAGCTGGTACCGCACGACATCAACCCGCACGAAAGCATCCAGGGCGACGAGGACAAACGCGCCCAAGCCATGCGGCGTGCAGGCGTCATCACCGGCGTGGCGATTGCGCTGCACAACTTCCCCGAAGGCTTCGCCACTTTCATGTCCGCGCTCGCCGACCCGTACCTGGCCATCCCCATCGCCGTCGCCATCGCGCTGCACAACATCCCAGAAGGCGTCGCCGTGGCAGTCCCGCTGCGCGAAGCCACCGGCCGACGCTGGTGGGCCGCCGGGTGGGCCACCCTCTCAGGGCTTGCGGAACCGCTCGGAGCGCTCGTCGGGTACCTCATCCTCGCGCCGTTTATGGGGCCGACCACGATGGGATACTCCTTCGCGGTGATCGCCGGAATCATGGTGTTCATCAGCTTCGACAAGTTGCTGCCGAATGCGATCGCCACCGGGCACCACCACTACAGCGTCTACGGCGTCATGAGCGGCATGGCGGTCATGGCCGTGAGCCTCATGCTGCTGCCCTAAGCGCTGTGTGCTGCGAAGTGGCGTCGATTAGTATCTTTCACCATGGTTCATCGTCCTGTGATCTCCGCCGCGTGCGCCCTCGCACTCGCCGCCCCACTTGCCCCCTCCGCCGCCGCTAGCTCGCTCGACCCGCTGAGCTCCGTGGCGGAGGTGGGCTCCTCCGCCATCAAATCCGCCTTCCGCCCCGCGCCGAAAGTCGTGCGCTACGAAACCACCACCGAGTTGGGCACGCGCGCGCCAGTCACCGCCACCCTCTACGACAGGGACAACGCGAAAGGGCTCGTCGTGATCGCGCCCGGCACCCGCGGTATGGCCGACCACTGCGCACCCAGCAAGAACACCTCGCTGATCTCCTCCGACTCAGGGACCTCCTTCAGCGTCGACTACGAGCGCCCCATGGCCCACATGCTTCTCGACGCCGGCTACCGCGTCATCGTCACCGACTACGTCGGCCTCGGCACCCCAGGTACGCACACGTATCTCAACCGCGTCGACCAGGGACACGCCGTCATCGACGCCGCCCGCTACGCCGCCCACAACGACGAAAAGGTCGCGTTCTGGGGCTACTCCCAAGGCGGCGGCGCCTCCGCCGCAGCAGCCGAACTCGTCGCCGACTACGCCCCCGAACTCAACGTGGTCGCCGCCTTCGTCGGCGCCCCACCCGCCGACCCACTGGCCGTGCTCGAACAGTCCCGCGGGACTCTGATCACCCCAGTCGCCGGTTTCGCCGCCGTCTCCTACTCCTCCACCTACCCAGACTTCCGCGAAGCCCTCTACGCCGAACTCAACGAGGAAGGCGTTCGCACCCTCGACGCCCTGTCCAAGGCGTGCATCCTCGACGCCGTCCGAATCGCGCCCAAGGAATTCAAGGCCTACACGAAACGTGACGTCAACCTGGCCGAACTCGCCCACGACAACCCCGTGCTGCGAGCCCGCCTCGACCAGAACAAGCTCGGCCGCGTCCCCACCAAGGTCCCGACCCTGGTACTCACCAACCCCGACGACGACATGGTCCCCGCCCCACAAGCCGTCCAACTCGCCCGCGACTACTGCGCGCTCGGCTCACCCGTGGAGTACCGCAGCGTCGCAATCCCCGGCACCCGATCCACGCCACTTGACTCAGGGTCCTCCACCACCCCATTCGCAAACTTCGCCGGTGCCAGCCACGCCCTGCCAATCGTCCTCGAGACCGCCCACGTGATCACCTGGCTCGACGAGCGCTTCGACCCAAACGCGCCAGCCTTCACCCCGCACTGCAACATCCCCGACGACACCTCCATCAACACCGCCTCGAACTACCATTACACCGGCCCAGTCGCCGACGCCATCCTCTTCGGCATCTTCGCTGTACTCAGCGCTGTCGGTTTAGGCACCTGGCTCGTTGGCTCCGGCCTGCCGAACCCGGCTTTGGTGTGGGCGCACCAAATTCGCTGATTTAGGAGCGCGTTTTTGCGTTTCCCCAGGTCGCTGCCGCCGCCGGCGCGCGAGGGAATTTGGTGCCTCTTTGGATACATAGAGTGCCAAAGGACGCAATCCTACAAACCACCCCCACCATTCCCGCAGGTCAGAAAAGCGCTAGACGTATAAGGTTGCGTCTATTGGCACTGGACCGGCTTCGATGGCACCAAATTCGCTGATTTAGGAGCGCGTTTTTGCGTTTCCCCAGTTCGCTGCCGCCGCGCGAGGGAATTTGGTGCCTCTTTGGATGCGCTGAGTGCCAAAGGACGCAATCCTAAAATCCACCCCCACCATGCCCGCAGGTCAGGAAAGCGCTAGACGTATAAGGTTGCGTCTATTGGCACCAACACCCATCCCACCACGACAAAAGAAAGCCGCACCACCAGGGTGCGGCTTTCCAACCTATTGATTAGACCGGTTCAGGTCCCCGACCGTCGGAATCGGAGTCGGAGTCAGGCTCAGGACCAGACTCCGGGCGCTCGTCCGGGAACTGGGAAGCTTCGGTCTCAGGGGTGCCCTCCGAAGGGGTGATGTCCCTGACTGCCTTCTCCTCTGGTTCCTCGGACGCGGCGTCTTCACCGAAGGTTTCGGCTGGCAGCGGGCGTGGGCGCGGGGTGAACGTAAAGGTCGCGTCCGGCGCTGCCTTGCCGCGGGTGTTGCGGGCGGCTTCGATGTCGCCGTCCCAGCCTTCGACGTCGACGGTAATGATCTCGCCGGCGCCGATCTCGCCGAACAGGATCTTCTCCGAAAGCAGGTCCTCGATCTCGCGCTGGATGGTGCGACGCAGCGGGCGCGCACCGAGCACTGGGTCGAAGCCGCGGATGGCCAGGAGGTTCTTGGCCTTCTCGGTGAGCTCGATGCCCATGTCCTGCGCGGCCAGGTTGGTGTCCACGCGGCTGATGAGCAGGTCCACCATCTGCACGATTTCTTCCTGGGTCAGCTGGCGGAAGACCACGATTTCGTCGATGCGGTTGAGGAACTCTGGACGGAAGTGCTTCTTCAGCTCGTCGTGGACCTTGTTCTTCATGCGCTCGTACTGGGCGTCAGCGTCGGTGGCGGTGTTGCCGGTGAAGCCGAGGCCGACTGGCTTGGAGATGTCGCCGGTACCCAGGTTGGACGTGAAGATGAGCACGGTGTTCTTGAAGTCCACCATGCGGCCCTGGCCGTCAGTGACGTGGCCTTCCTCGAGCACCTGGAGCAGCGTGTTGTAGATCTCCTTGTGCGCCTTCTCGATCTCGTCGAAGAGCACCACGGAGAACGGCTTGCGGCGGACCTTCTCGGTGAGCTGGCCGCCCTCCTCGTAGCCGACGTATCCCGGAGGGGCACCGAAGAGGCGGGAAGCGGTGAAGCGGTCGTGGAACTCGCCCATGTCGACCTGGATGAGGGAGTCCTCGTCGCCGAAGAGGAACTCGGCAAGTGCCTTGGACAGCTCCGTCTTACCAACGCCGGATGGGCCGGCGAAGATGAAGGAGCCGGATGGACGCTTCGGGTCCTTGAGGCCGGCGCGGGTGCGTCGGATGGAGCGCGACAGCGCGCGGACGGCTTCGTCCTGGCCGATGATGCGCTTGTGCAGCTCGGACTCCATGTTGAGCAGGCGCGAGGACTCGGACTCGGTGAGTTTGAAAACTGGGATGCCGGTCCAGTGCGCGAGCACGTCGGCGATCTGGTCTTCGCCGACCTCGGCGATTTCCTCGAGGTCGTCGGAGCGCCACTTCTTTTCCTTTTCCTTGCGCTCCTCGCCGAGCTTGCGTTCGGTGTCGCGCAGGCCCGCTGCTTTCTCGAAGTCCTGGGCGTCGATGGCGGCTTCCTTCTCGCGGCGGACGTCGGCGATGCGATCGTCGACTTCGCGCAGCTCGGAAGGGGCGGTCATGCGCTTGATGCGCATGCGGGCGCCGGCCTCGTCGAGGAGGTCGACGGCCTTGTCCGGCAGGAAGCGGTCGTTGATGTAGCGGTCCGCCAGGGTGGCGGCGGCCTTGAGGGCGTCGTCGGTGTAGGAGACGCGGTGGTGCGCCTCGTAGCGGTCGCGCAGGCCACGCAGGATGGTGACGGTGTCCTCGACGGAGGGCTCGTCGACCTGGACGGGCTGGAAGCGGCGCTCGAGGGCGGCGTCCTTCTCAATGTGCTTGCGGTACTCGTCGAGCGTCGTCGCGCCGATGGTCTGGAGTTCGCCGCGTGCCAGCTTCGGCTTGAGCAGCGAAGCAGCGTCGATGGCGCCTTCGGCAGCGCCGGCGCCGACGAGGGTGTGGATCTCGTCGATAAACAGGATGATGTCGCCGCGCTGGTTGATCTCCTTGAGCACCTTCTTCAGGCGCTCCTCGAAGTCACCGCGGTAGCGCGAGCCTGCAACCAGGGAGCCAAGGTCGAGGGAGTAGACCTGCTTGTCCTTGAGCGTTTCGGGGACGTTGCCGTTCGCGATGTCGAGCGCGAGGCCCTCCACGACGGCAGTCTTGCCGACGCCCGGCTCACCAATCAGCACCGGGTTGTTCTTGGTGCGGCGCGAGAGCACCTGCATGATGCGCTCGATTTCCTTGTCGCGTCCGACCACCGGGTCGAGCTTGCCCTCGCGGGCTGCTGCGGTGAGGTTGCGGCCGAACTGGTCGAGCACGAGCGAGTTGGAACGCTCGCCCTGCTGGCCCGGGCGCGGCCCACCCATGATGCCTGGGCCCTGGCCGGCGCCCGCGAAGCCGGGGCCGCCGCCCTGCGGGGTCTCCGGGTTCTGTGCTTCGCCGCCCTCGTAGCCGGAGAGCAGCTGGATCACCTGCTGGCGCACGCGTGGCAGGTCGGCGCCGAGCTTAATCAGCACCTGGGCTGCGACGCCATCACCCTCGCGGATGAGGCCGAGCAGCAGGAACTCGGTGCCGATGTACTTGTGCCCCATCTGCAGGCCTTCGCGCAGGGAGAGCTCCAGTACCTTCTTGGCGCGTGGGGTAAATGGGATCTGGTCAGTGACTGGCTGCGTGCCATGCCCGATGATCTCGATGACTTCGGAGCGGACGTCGTCAAGATTGATACCCATGGACTCCAGCGCCTTTGCTGCGACGCCTTCGCCTTCTTTAATAAGTCCGAGCAGGATGTGCTCGGTACCCATGAAGTTATGGTTCAGCTCGCGCGCCTCCTCCTGGGCTAAGACGATGACGCGGCGGGCCCTATCGGTAAACCTCTCAAACAACTGGCTGACCCCTTACTAATAACGGTTTTTAAAGAGTTGTCACCAACCATAACGCCCCCGGCGGACACATCGTCCCGCCGAGGGCGTCACTTCATGGATTCAGGGGCCATCGCACCAGCTCAGGTCGGGTGTTCGCTCGTAGCGAACAGAGGCTTTTCGACGCCTCCTCCGGCCCCAACCGGCCAGTTTAGAGCAGGTCGCGCAGCACCGGATCCGCGATCTTGAGCACGTTCTCGCGTGCTTCCTTCGCGGTCGGGGCGTCGACGGCAAAGTTTGCCATCTGGCGGCAGGTGTCGCGGTCGTGCAGGCGTAGCGCGGCGCGCACCGCGTTGACCTTGCCCGGCGCCATGGACAGGGAGCTCACGCCCAGGCCGACGAGGACGAGCGCCATGAGCGGGTCGCCGCCTGCCTCGCCGCACACGCCGATGGACTTGCCGGTGGCTTCGCCGCCGCGGCAGGTCTCGCGGATCATGGCCAGCGTTGCCGGCTGCCACGGGGTGAGCAGCTCTGCGAGCTCGCCCTGCATGCGGTCGGCGGCCATGGTGTACTGCGACAGGTCATTGGTGCCGATGGACGCGAAGTCCGCGATGTCCAGGATGTGGGAGGAGCGGATCGCGGCCGCGGGGGTCTCCACCATCACGCCGACCTTCGGCAGGCCGTGGGCGCGTGCGCGCTCGGTGAACCAGCGGGTCTCCTCCACCGTGGCCACCATTGGGGCCATGACCCACAGTTCAGCCTCCGGGACAGCCTTGCGTGCTGCGGCCAGCGCCTTGAGCTGGTCGTCGAGGAGGTCTTCGCGGGCCATGGACAGGCGCAGGCCGCGACGGCCCAGTGCCGGGTTCTCTTCCTCGCCGAGGTCGGCGAAGGACAGCGGCTTGTCGGCGCCTGCGTCCAGGGTGCGCACGACGACGCGGCGGTCACCGAATGCGCGCAGCACCTTGGTGTACGTCTCGGTCTGCTCCTCGACGCTCGGGGCGGAGTCGCGGTCCAGGAAGAGGAACTCGGTGCGGAACAGGCCGGAACCTTCCAGGTCGTAGCCGGAGGCCTTCGCGGCGTCGTCCGCGGTGCCGATGTTGGCCAGCAGCTTCACGCGGTAGCCGTCGCGGGTGGCACCTTCGCCGGAGGAACCAGCCAGGGCTGCGGCGCGGCGGCGGGAGCGCTCCTCGAGCTCGACGACGTCCGACTCATTCGGGGCGACGATCACCTCGCCGACGCCACCGTCGAGGGCGATCGCTGGGGCGTCGACAAGCGCTTCGCTAATGCCCTTGACCTGCACCGCTGCCGGGATGCCGAGCTGCGCGGCGAGGATCGCCGTATGCGATGTCGCGCCACCGGCCTCCGTCACGATGCCGACGACCAACGCTGGATCCAACGTCGCGGTCTCAGCCGGTGCAAGGTCGTTCGCGACGAGCACGGACGGCTCGGTCAGCGCTGGAACGCCCGGCTCCGGCAGCCCACGCAGGCGCGCGGTGGCGCGGTCGCGGATGTCGTAGAGGTCGGTGACGCGCTCAGCCATGTAGCCGCCGAGCTTGCGGAACTTCGCCGCGTAGGCCTCCACAGCGTCGTGGACCGCCTTGGTCACGCCGGTCCCCTTCTTCAGCTCCTTCTTAATGCCGCGCACCAGGCCACGGTCCTTCGCCAAGGTGGCGGTTGCCTCAAGGACAGCCTTGGACGTTTCGGAGTTTGCGTGCTCTGCACGCGCCGTCAAGGACGCGGAGACTTCTTCCAGGACCGCGACGACACGCTCGCCGTCAGCGTCTGGGTCGGTGCATGGTTGTTCGTGCTCGTCGATACCAACGGCGGGTGTAACAACTGCGACCGGGCCAGAGGCGGTACCTGAGGAAACCCCGATCCCATACAAGACGGTGCGGTCAGTCATGAGTGTGTCCTTTCAGCAATCAAGCTAATGGTATTACATTTGATGGTACGCGCTGAGGCGCGCAATGTGCAGAGCAAGGTACGCAATTTCATCTTCTGTCAACGCTGTATCGAAGCGAAGCTCCACTACAGCGGCCACTTTTCGGGCGCACTCAACTTCCCTCGGGTAACTGCGCGTCAACTCACGCGCCAGCGGAGAATTTCCGCGCTCGAGTTGTTTCCCCTGCTCAAGGCGAACAAACAAATAACGAATGTGTGTAATAAACCGGGCCACATTTATCGACGCCGCTTCGAACTCCACCCCAAACTCAGCCGCAATGATCTGCATCATCTGCTGAATCAACCCCGTCATCCGGTACGTATGCGCCAGGTCACCGGTGTTGAAACCGGCGTTGACCAGGTGCATCGCAAGCGCGGTGGCTTCGGTGGTGGGCAGGGTGGCGTCGAAAAGAATGTTGATGTGCTCCAGCAGGCGTTCGCCCTGTGCATACTCTGCTGGGTACAAGTGCTGGACCTCGGCGCGCAACGGGTAGGCGATCTCTTCGCCGCGGGAGGCCCGCTCAAGTGCATTAATAATGTGGTCCGTCACCGCGGTGACCAGCGTGATGCTGGGCTTTGCGCCCACGGCCTCCAACGCTGCGGTCACACGGTGTATATCTTCGGCGGGAAGCCCGGCAATCATTTGGCCGGAGTGGTCCGGGTCCCGACCATCCGCCGGAACAAATACTCGCTGCACCTTCGACTCGTCGAGGACGTCGCCTTTCTTTGCCCCAAAGGCGATGCCCCGACCGGTCACCACAACATCCTCCGACCCGCGGCGGGCCAGGACGACGTTGTTGTTAAAGATGCGCAGTATTTGCATGTGTTCGACCCTACTTGGTTACCCCCAACAGTGGCTGGCCGACCTCGGCCTCACCAGTGGCGATATCTTCCACAGCGGCCAGCGACTTGGAGTTGACCACGGTCATAATCACCGTGGTGTCCACGCCGTGACCTGCGATTGCGCCGAAGTCGACGTCCGCGAGGGCGTCGCCAATCTCGACGCGCTGCTTCTTCTCCACGAGCGGGGTGAAGCCTTCGCCCTTCAGCTTGACGGTGTCAATGCCGATGTGGACGAGGACCTCAACGCCGTCATCAGTCTTGATGCCGTAGGCGTGGCCCGTCTTCGCGACAGAGATCACCTTGCCAGCAACCGGCGCCACAACCTTCTCGACGCCGCCTTCCGGCAGCACACCAATCGCCTGGCCGAGCGCACCGGATGCGAACGCGGCGTCCTGGATCTGGTCCATCGGGACAACCTTGCCTGCGATCGGCGCGGTGACCTCGCGGGTGTCCGCTGCTGGGGTCGCCGCAGCTGCAGGCGCGTCGGCATCTGCTGCTGCAGCGGCTGGAGCGGCCGCCGCCGGAGCTGCTGCTGCGACTGCCGGAGCTTCCTCCTGCTCCTTTTCCTCCTGTGCCGCGCGTGCGCGAGCCAGGGCCTCTTCACGCTCCTCCGGCGTGCGGTAGTCGGTGAAGTAAATGACAAAGAAGGAAGTGAAGAACGCGACCGCGATCGCGATGACGTAGACCCACATCGGGCTGAAGACCACGGTGGTCAGCAGCGAGGTGAACACGAACGCGTTGGTCTGCACACCACCGAACGGGGTGCCCAGGATCGCGATGGTCAGGCCACCGGTGAAGCAGCCCACCAGCATGCGCGGGTAGATCCTCTTGTAGCGCAGGTGAATACCGTAGAGCGACGGCTCCGAAATACCACCGAACAGACCAGCTGCCAGCGCCGACCCGGAGGTCTGGCGCATGACTGGATCCTTATCGCGCAGCGAGAGCGCGAACACAGCCGCGGTTGCACCGAAGCAGGCGAAGTTCCAGGCACCCATTGGGCCCTGGATGAAGTCGTAGCCCAGGGTCTGGATGTTGACCAGCATGAGGGCGTTGAGCGGCCAGTGCAGGCCGAGCGGCACCAGGAACGGGTACAGCATCGGGATCAGGATGGCGAACACGAATGGCGCATTGCCATTGAGCCATGCGAGGCCAACACCAATCCATGCGCCGAGCGCGTAGCCGAGCGGGCCAATCACGATCGCGGTAACCGGGATCATCACCAAGAGGGTGAGGAACGGCACGAACACCATGTGGACCGCGGACGGGATGATCTTCTGGAAGCCCTTGTACACCAGGGCCGCCACGACCGCCATGATCAGCGGCACGAACACGTTGCCGCCGTAGTCAGGCAGCAGCATCGGCAGGCCCATCACCGTCACGCGGCTGACCTCGGTGCCGAGCAGGTTATTCGTCTCAACCACGGCATCCGGGTGGCTCGCCAGCCCCATGAACTCAGGGGTGAACAGCGCCAGGATGACAGCGGCAGGCACCCACGGCTCAATGTTGAGCTTCTTGCCCGCGTTGTACGCAACCATCACCGGCAGGAAGTAAAACACCGAGCGCCACATCGCGTCGACGAACTGCCAACCCGGCGTCTTGACCTCCGCACGGAAGTCAACAAATCCCAGCGCGTCCATCACTGCAGCAAACGCAATAATTAACGACGCCCCAAGCAACACACCCAGAATCGGCCTAAAGGAATCCGAGAGGTACTCGAAGAAGGCGTCCATCCACGGCACCTTGCCCTGCGCCTTCGCGCGCTGGGCCGCCTTCACGTCATCGTTGCTTTGGCTGCCACGCGACTGCATCTCCGGCAGGTTGTTCATCGCGTTGTACACCGTCGCGACGTCCCCGCCAACAATCACCTGGTAGTGCGACCCGCCCTGCGGCACCGCACCCATCACCTTCGGGTTCGCCTCGAGACGCTCCTTGTCAGCCAGGGAGGCGTCGTTGAGCTCAAAACGCAAACGGGTCGCGCAGTGCGTAAAGGACGCAATGTTGTCCGCACCGCCAATCCCCGCAAGGATATCCGCCGCCTGCTCCTGCAAGCCGGCCTGCTTGGTTGCCATGTTCACTCCTTTTCTACATAGAACCAGGGATGAAAAAAGACCCGGGACGCGAAAACGTCCCAGGTCTTGCCCCGCCGAACCCGGCAGGTAACAACCCTGTGGTTGGTATTACGTTCCACTATATGTCGGAACGTTTTGGTGTGCAATAAGCTTGCTCTCAGCTGGGAACCATCGCTCCAGAAGCAGTGCCACCCACATCGCCAGCGACGCCAACCCGATCAGGTTGCCCATGTACCAAAGGGGCGTCGAGAAGCTGTAGGCATCAACCTCCGGGTAGAGCTGATACGACGGCACGAACAGCACCGCGACGTAGAGCACGTGCGCAAGCTTCCACGCCGACGGCACCGCCGCGAAAATGAGCGGGACCGCCAACATCACGCAGGAGAAATGGTGCGACACCGCGTACGGCCCACCCACGCTAATGCCCAGCGCGACGAAGAACAGCGCATGCACGTCCAGCCCCCGGCGCAGCAGGTACCACGCACCCAAGCCCGTGAGCAGCGCGAAGACGAGGAAAATGACGCCAGTCGGGGCCTCGAGACCCGCGCGCGCAAACAGGCCGGACAGCGCCTGGTTCGGCGGGTACATCGCGTTGCCGCCGCGGTCGGTGTTGAAGAACTCGTCGGTGAAGTAGTACCAGGTCTCCGCCGGACGCATCAGCACACCAATCAGAATCGTGCCCACAAACGTCCCCGCCGCACGCGCCACCGACGCCCAATCCTTCTTCACCAAGAACAAAATCGCGAACGCCGCCGGCGTGATCTTAATCCCGGCCGCAATGCCCACGCCGACACCGCGCAGCTGCCGCGGCAACAGGCCCAGCACATCCACCACGACCAGCGCGAACAAGAACACGTTAATCTGGCCGAAGAAGAAATTCGCCTGCAGCGGATCAATCGCCAAGGACCACGCAATCACTCCCACCAGCACCAGCGGCGTGACCTTCACGTCTAGCCTGCGCAGCGCCAACCACGAAATGAGCGCCACGCACGCCATCGTCGCCAACGTCCACACCACGTCCATCACCGGCTCAGGCATCCACGTCAGCGGAACAAACAGCAAGGCCGCGAACGGCGGGTAGATGAAGCGGAATCCGCTACGAGTCGGGAAGTCGTCGTACAGGTCGGCGCCGCTGGTCAGGGCGTTGCCGGCGTCGCGAAACACGCCGACGTCCAGCAACTCGCCGCGCGCCGCACTGTCAAAAACCTCACTGAGCCCACTCGCGGCCGCGAGCACCCCAACGAGCACCCACACCCACAACGAAACCTGCTTCACCATCGAATCGCCTTACGCCCATCACTGTTGACTAACTCTGCTGCCTAACTCTGCGCATCATACCGATACAAAGGGACACGAATGAACTACACTACGGAATACACCTTTCCCGACTGCCTTGAATTGAGGAAAACACATGAACGAACAGCAGCCCATGTACGACAAAGACGGGCTCCCCATCTCGCAACCAACCGGGCAATTCCAAGGGTTCGGGCAATACGGGCAGGCTGGGCAGTTCGGGCAAGCTGGGCAGTTCGGGCAGGGTTCACCGTACGGACAACCGCAGATGCAGCAGTTCGCACCTGCACAAATGCCACAAATGCAGCAGATGCAGATGGCCTACGGGCGCGCCGTGCCCCAAAAGAACAAGTTCCTCGCAGCGGCGTTGTTCTTCTTCCTAGGCTCGTTTGGCATCGGCAACTTCTACCTTGGGCAGAACGTCCGTGGCGTCACCAAAGTGGGACTCTTCCTGACCGGCAGCCTCTTTAGCCTGATCCCGTTCGTCGGCTGGATTGTTTCCACGCCGATCTTCCTCGCACTATGGGTGTGGTGCATCATCGAGATGATCATGGTCCTCGTCGGCGGCGGAGGCTACGACACCGACGCCAACGGCATACCGCTGAAGTAAACCTTCAGGCGGTTGCCACTGGCTCCGTGGCTGAGGACCTGTGTTTGGGTCAACCCCATCAACACGGGTCGCACATTCTTATGGTCCTCTGTATTCAAGGCACGAGAAGAAGTTCCCACGCTCGGGAACTTCTTTGCGTTTGAGGCCGGTTCCGGTCGACCGGCACTCGCGTTTCTCCAGGTCGCGACGGCTGTCAACGAAGAACGTTCCCGCCATTCCTGAAATCGCGGGAACTTTTTCTGAGGGGAAGTGCGAGAGGGAGCCGAGGGCCCCGCCGGGCTCAACAAAAGCCCAACGAGAAAAGCCCTACGCCTCCGGCTTCACCAGCGGGAACAGTACGGTCTCGCGGATGCCGAGGCCGGTCAGGGCCATCAGCAGGCGGTCGATGCCCATGCCGCAACCGGCGGTTGGTGGCATGCCCTGTTCCATGGCGGCGAGGAAGTCCTCGTCGAGGACCATGGCTTCGTCGTCGCCGTGTGCGGCAAGGCGGGCTTGGTCTTCGAAGCGTTCGCGCTGGATGACGGGGTCGACAAGTTCGGAGTAGCCGGTGGCCAGCTCGAAGCCGCGGACGTAAAGGTCGAACTTCTCGGTGACGCCGGGCTGCTCGCGGTGGTCGCGGGTCAGTGGGGACGTCTCGACTGGGAAGTTGATCACGAAGGTCGGTTCGTAGAGCTGGTCGGAGCAGAGGTGCTCCCAGATCTCCTCGACGAGCTTGCCGTGCAGCCAGCCCTCATCCTTCGGCACCTTCAGGCCGATGACGTCGGCGATGCCTTTGAGTTCCTCTACGGAGGACTCGATGGTGACCTCAGGCTGGCCCGGGAACTTGCGCTGCAGCGCCTCGTTGAGGGAAGGGTACATCTCCATGACCTTCCACTCGCCGCCGAGGTCGTACTCGGTGCCGTCTGGAAGGGTGACGGTGGTGGAGCCGAAGACTTCCTTCGCACAGAACTGCACGAGTTCCTGCATGGTCTTCGCGCCGTCCTTGTAGGTGCCCCATGCTTGGTAGGTCTCGAGCATGGTGAACTCAGGCGAGTGGGAAGAGTCGACGCCCTCGTTGCGGAAGTTGCGGTTGAGCTCGAAGACGCGCTCAATGCCGCCAACGACACAACGCTTGAGGTAGAGCTCCGGCGCAATGCGCAGGTAGAGATCCATGTCGAGCGCGTTGGAGCGGGTAATGAACGGGCGGGCTGCGGCACCGCCGTGCAGGGTCTGCAGCATCGGCGTCTCGACCTCGACGAAGTCGTGGCCGGTGAGGAACTTACGCACAGCTGCGATGACCTTGATGCGGGTCATGGCATTCTTGCGGGCGTCCTCGCGCATAATGAGGTCGGTGTAGCGGTGGCGGACGCGCTGCTCCTCGTTCATATCAGCGAACGCGACAGGAAGCGGGCGTAGCGCCTTGGACGCCATGTGCCAGGACTGCGCCTGGACGGAGAGCTCGCCACGGCGGGAAGCGATGACGCGGCCACGCACGGAGACGATGTCGCCGAGGTCGGTGTCGGCCTTCCAGGACGCGAGCGCCTCCTCCCCTACCTCTGCGAGAGAAAGCATGACCTGCAGCTGGGTGCCGTCGCCCTCCTGGAGGGTGGCGAAGCAGAGCTTGCCGGTGTTGCGCTGGAACATAATGCGGCCCGCGACGGCGACGACGTCCTGTGTCTCTTCGCCCGGCGCGAGGTTGAACTGACCGTCGCCTTCGCCCTCGGGCACGGCACGGTACTTCTGGCGCAGCTCGCGCAAGGAGGTCGTGCGGTCGACGACGACTGGGTAGGCGTCGCGGCCTTCGCTCAGAAGCTTTTCGCGCTTCGCACGACGGAACTGTTGCTGTTCGGAGAGGTCCTGCGTTGTTTGATTCTTCACGCTGACCTAGCCTAGTCGGTCCGGGTCAGCCGTGGTCAATTAGTCGTGTATTCGGCTTGCCTCCCACAAAGCACACGGCTACAACGACGAGCAGCATGCCGACGCCTCCAACGATGAAGGCGCGCGCCGTCCCGTCGGAGGCGCTGCCGGTGGCCTGGGTGCCCATGGTCATCGTTGCGATGAACACCGCGGTGCCCGCCGCCCCGCCGAGCTGCTGCAGCGTGTTGAGCGCCGCGGAGCCGTGGGCGTAGAGCTGCGAGGGCAGCGAGGACAGTGACACGGTCATCAGTGGGGTCATGATCATGGACATCGCCACGTTGACCAGGATCAGTACGGCGACGAGCTGCCACTGTGGGGTGTTGTCGGCGAGAATCGCGACCAGGATCCATTGGGAGGCCAGCATCAGCACCGCACCAGGGATGGTCAAGGGCCGGGGCCCGTACGCGTCGTAGCAGCGCCCCGCGATTGGGGACGCGACGCCCTGTGCAATACCACCTGGCAGCAGGATCAGACCGGTGGCCACCGTGGAAATCCCCAGGCCGACCTGCATGTAGACAGGCAGAATGTTCACGGTGCCCAGCAGGATGCCGAAGGCGATGAACACGCCCACCACCGAGAACGCGAAGTTGCGGTGGGTAAAGACGCGGAGGTCGAGTAGCGCGCGCCCGGTTGGCGCGAGGCGCAGCTGCCTGCGCACGAACAGCACCAGGAAGACCGCGCCGATGACCAGGGCCACAAGAGGATTCCAGGATTCGCCGGTGAGGAGGGCGGTGATCGTCGATAAGCCATAGACAAGACCGCCGAATGCCACCGCTGAAAGAAGAACCGACAAGATGTCGAGTGGGGCGTCGTGACGCTCGCCGACGTTCGGGAGGGCGAACACCGCGAGCAGCACTGCCGCGGCTGGGATGGGCACCATCACCCAGAAGATGTGGTGCCAGGTAAACGCGCCGAGCACGAAGCCGGCGAGCGTGGGGCCAAGGGCGGGCGCCACCGACATCACCACCGCGTTGAGTCCCATCACCGTGCCGCGGCGCTGCGGGGCGACCACCGTCACGGTAACCGTCATGAGCAGCGGCAACATCGCCGCCGTGCCAAGTGCCTGCACCACGCGCGCGGCGAGCAACACCCCGAACGAGGGCGCGGTGGCCGCCATGACGCAGCCGACGATGAACAGCGCCATCGAGGCGAAGTAGACGGCGCGGGTGCTGAGGCGCTGGATGACGAAGCCGGAGGCCGGGATCGCCACGGACATGGTGAGCAGGAAGCCGGTCATCAGCCACTGGGCCGTATCGGCGGGTACGCCGAAGTCCGCCATGATTGCGGGCAGGGCAACAGCGACGGTGGTCTCGTTGAAGATCATCATCATCGCGGAGACCACCAGCACTCCAATAAGCAGTACCGGGTTCGTTGATTTCATAGCCCGCTAAGGCTACTCCTCGTCGGCCACTGGGGCACAGAGAGGCAGGTCGAGGCGCTGTGCCTCGGCATCATCGCCGTTGATGACCACCATGTACTCGCGCTCGGTGCGCGGGGTCAGCACGAAGGCTGGCGGCGTGGCGTCGGGAAGCTGGTAGTCGTAGATGAGGCACTCGCCGGAGCCAAGCACGACGGCTTCCTTCGGGTCCGGCAGGACGCGCTCGAGCGCATCAGAGGACACATACTTTGCGACGGAGACCCCCAACGTCTCGTTCGCGCAGCGGATCTTGCCCTCCTGGCCCTCGTCCGGCGTGGCGGAGTCACAGATCAGGCCGTGCCAGCCCTTCTGCCCGGCTTTGTCGGACACGATGCCAGGGTAGGTCTCGGCGATTTCGGCCTCGACGCCGACCCACTCCTCACCGCGGTGCTGCATCCAGTACCAGATGCCGCCTGCGGCGATGAGCAGCAGCGCCACGATGGCCGCGATCCACGGCCAGAGCTTGAACTTCTTCTCGTCTTCTGGGCGCACGTACTCGCCGGTCGGCCCATACGGGTAGGGCTGCGGTGGCTGGCGGTAACCGTCGGTGGCGCCCGGCGCGACCGGGGAGACCTCCGGCTCATCGAGAGGTTCACCGGCGACGGCGTTGAGGTAACCGACGCAGCCGGTGGCGGCGTTGGCGGCGTCCTCGTCGACGTCAAGGCCGGTCATGGAGTTAAAGAGGTCGATAAAGCTTGCGACGTTCGCCGCGTGCTGCTCCTCGGCATGCTCGGGCGCGGTGGCCGTCGGGCCAACCAGGGTGAGCTTGACGGGGACGCTGGACCAGGCTGGCTGCACCAGCATCCGGGAGGCGTCCACGGAGCGGGCCACGAACGCGCCGAGGCCCTGGGCGTCATAGTCGTCGATGGCTTCAGCCACGCCGATGAGCAGTTCGCGGGCCTCGGCGGGGGTGAATACGCCGCCGTCAGCGCGCTTGTCGGCGATCAGGCGGGCGAGCGAAGCGCCGGTCGGGGCCTCGCGCAGTACGTAGAGGTGGCCGTCGTCGGTGTAGCCGGCGCTGCGCGGCTGGAACGCGCCCGGGTGGTTCGAGGCGGCAAGCGCCCGGTTCAGCCCTGCGATGTCGCGGCGCTGGTTCTCGGGCTGGGCGGCGTCGAAAAGCTCGACTTCGACGGCCTGGCCTGCATCATTGCTGGCGACGAAGAGCTGTGAGTCTTCGGTGCGCCCTGTGGCTTGGACTTGCTCGGGGGTGAAGTCCATGCCGAAGCGCTCGTTCAGGATTCCAGCAATCAGGTCTATAGGCATGCCAAAGAGTGTAGCGAATAACTCGCCGTTTCTCGCTATGGCCCTCGTCTTTCCGCCCTAGTCCTCGATGTGTTTGAACCCGATGCCAAGCGGCAGACCCACGTTGTCGTGGAGGCGCACCGTGCCGCCGTCGGTGGCGGGCAGGTCGATCGCGGCGAGCAGGCGGGCGTCGCCCTGGGCGGGGGCCTCACGCATGGCCAGGTCACGCACGGCGAGGTACGCCGGTGCAACCCCGGCTGCCTCGAGCACACCACGCACGGTGTCCAGGACGGTCTCGGCGCCGTGCTCGGCGGCGTGGGCCCCGGCGGTCAGCGCGGCGGACAGCGCAAGCGCTCGGTCGTGGGCGTCTTCAGCGACGCGCTCGTTGCGTAGTGAAAGCGCCAGCCCGTTCGGCATGCGCACGGTGGGCACGCTGTGTAGCTTGACCTCCATGCGCAGCCCAGACACGGCCAGCTGCGTGGCCACGAGCAGCTCGAAGTCCTTCTCCCCCATCACCAGGTCGGTGGCGTGGGTGGCGTTGAGCACCGTCAGGATGCGGGCGACGTCGCGGGACACGGCGTCGGCGTCGTCGAGGTGCTCCATTCCGGTGCGCACGCTCACGGCGGTGCGCAGCTCGCCGTGGAAGACCACGTCGACGCCCTCATTGCGGAAGGTCTCGGGCACCTCCTCGCCTGAGTAGGTGACAAACACGTACGCGCCGAGCAGCGACTTCGCCGCCCGGATCAGCTCGATGTGCCCGGCGTGCACGTCGGCGCCCAGCGGCACGACCGCGATCGTCTTGCCAATCTTGCGGAATGCGCGCCCGTAGGTGGCCAGCAGCTGCTCATCACGCACGACAACCGCGTTGCCCGGTTCAAAAGTCACAGGTCTTCCTCTCGTTGCTGCGCCGCGCGGCGCTCCAATACTTCTACTAGTCGACGCACCCCTTCTCCCCCAACCGGCTCTCGGTCGAGCGGGCGCAGCGGCGGCAGCTCGGCGCCGTCGAAGGCGTCCGCGACCGCCTCGAAGTTGGGGTTGGCCTGCCGCAGCAGCGCAAGCGCGTCCTCCTGGACGACGCGCTGCAGGGCGCGCAGGTGTTGGGCGGTGGCCACCAGCGGGCGGTCCGCATCCGTGATCGGCATGGTGACCTGCCCGAGCTCCCCGAGCAGCAGCGCGATCACGGTCTCCCCCAGCTCGTCGGCTGCGGAGGTGACCCACACGTTGTCCACGATGTTGTGCGCGCACATGACGACGGCCCCTGCGACCTCAACCTCGTCGAGGAGCTGGGCGCCGTGGTCCAGGTTGGTGTGCCAGAACATCTGCTTCGGTCGCACGAACGGCGCGCACTCGGCGGCGGCGCGCTCAATAACGTCAGCGGAGCCCTCGAGGAGCACCAGGTCGGCGGCGGCGATGTCCGCGGCCACGCACGGGTACGTCACGCGGTGCCCGGCGCGCGCAAGCTGATCACTCAGCGCGCTGGGGCCGCGCCAGGCGGCGATGGTCAGCGTTGGGCTCATTTGTTGCGGCGCGCTAGCAGCTCGGCGACAGAGACAGCGTTGTCACCGGCCGCGTCGCGGCGGCGGCGTCCCCCAGCGCGCGGGGCTGGTTCCGGCACGGTCTCGATGACCTCAGTGACTGGCTGCTCGTGGCGGCCGTGCTCAGGCTCAGGCTCTGGTTCTGGTTCCGGTTCGGGCTCCGGCTCAGGCACTGGCTCGGGTACGGGCTCAGGCTCCGGGATTGGTGCCGGTTCAGGCGCCGGCTTCTGCGCTTCTTGTGCTTCTTGCGCTTCCTGCTTCGCCTGGTGCTCGCTAATCAGCGCCGTGAGCGGGTTCTGCGTCTCCCGGCTCGGCTGGCTGCCAATGCGCCCGGCGATCGCGTCGGAGGACGGCGCCCCGGCCGGGCGGTCGTCGGACGGTTCGTAGGTGGGCTGTGTGAAGGACTCAATCTCCTGGATGCGGCGCGCCGCGGCGTGCACGGCGGCGGGCTCGTACTCGAAGACGTGCCCGCTCATCTCCTCGATCGTGGAGCGCAGGGAGCGCAGCTCCTCCTGGATGTCGCGCAGCAATTCCTCGGAGGGGGCGTCGACACCCGAGGGAGCGCCAGCGCGCGCAGCCTCCAGCTCTGCGGCGAACGTCTTCTCCCGCTCCTCCTGCAGGCGCGCGGCCTCCTCGTTGTCGCGGCGCAGGCGGTAGATCACAATGAGGCCCGCGACGGCGGCCCACAGCGCCAGGATCAGCGAAAGCTTGAGTATGTTCGCGGAGTTGGTAAACAACATCACCACTGTGCCTGCAAGCGCAGCCACAAATGGAACAATCACCCAAGTATTTTTCATGCCCACTACCTTAGCTAACCTGTTCTCCACTTGAGGGCGGCGACACCTCACACACCCGTTCCAGCACTACACCGGCCACCGCCAGCGTGACGCCGCCCAACGCCCCGGAGACCAAGGGCGGCACGTCCTGCGCCGCGGCCATCAGCACGTGCATCCGGGGCAGCACGAAGAGCAGGCACCCCGCGTACAGCCCGCCGCTGACCGCGCCTGCCCAGGTGCAGGCCTTGCCAAACAGCATGAAGTTCGCCGCCATCATCGGGTTGAGCTGGCTGCGATCTAGGCCAACCTTGCCCTCATCACGGCGCTTGTGCACCATAAACGCAACGTAGAAACACACCGCGGCGACGATCCAGAGGCTCAGCGGCACCACCATGTTCAGCGACTCAAGCAGGCCGAACAGGCGGCGCACCACAATGAACGCCGCGGCGGTACAAAACCCGAACACGGCGATCACTCCGGACAGCGGCGTGCGTTTCACAGCTTGCGAACCCCCTGCGGCTCCAGCTCCGCGAGAATCTCGCTGACCGGGCGATCGAGCAGCTTGGCGTGCGGGTCAATCTCCAGCCAAGGAACCAGCACGAACTCGCGCAGGTGCGCGCGTGGGTGCGGCAGCGTCAGCTCAGGGTCGTCGCTGCGGTAGCCCTCGAAGTCGATGATGTCCACGTCCAGCGTGCGCGGGCCCCAGCGCACGTCGCGCACCCGGTTCGCCTGCTGCTCCAGGCGCTGGCAGCGGGCAAGGAGGCTGTAGGGGTCGTCGCTGTCGGTTTCGATAAGAAAGCTCTGGTTGAGAAAGTCTGGCTGCTCCACCCCGCCCCAGGGCGCGGTGGCGTAAATCGAGCTTGCGTCGAGGAGCTCGGCGGCGAACTCGTCGGCGACCGACTGCAGGTGGGCACGCGAGTCCTCCATGTTGGAGCCTGCCGAAATCACCGCGCGCATCAGCGGGCCCCCATCCGTTTACGGGAACGGCGTGCCACCACGGCGACGTCCTCGAAGGGAAGCGGGATCGGCGCGTGCGGCTTGTGCAGCGTGACCTCCACCGCGTGCAGGATGTCGAAGCGCTCCATGGCGGCCTCGGCGATCTCGGTCGCGACCGTCTCGATGAGTTGGCGCGGCGTGCCCGAGGCGATGTCGCTGGCCAACTGGGCTAGCTCCGCGTAGTTCATCGTCTGGGTCAGGTCGTCGGTGGCTGCGGCGCCTGCGAAGTCGAGCCAGCAGGTGATGTCCAGCAGGAAGCGCTGCCCGTGCTCGCGCTCGTGCGGCAGCACGCCGTGGTGCGCGTAGACGGACAGGCCCTTGAGTTCAATGCGGTCAGCCAAGGTTGCCCGCCTTCCACGCGGCGGCCACGTCCACGGCGTCGCGGGAGACGGCCACCTCGTGCACGCGCACGCACCAGGCGCCGACCTGCGCGCACAGGGCGGTGACGGCGGCGGTGGCTGGGTCCGCATCGACCGGGCCGTGCTCGAGCCCGCGGGCGGCGCGCACCCCGGTGAGGAAGCGCTTGCGGCTGGCCCCCACCAGCAGCGGGTAGCCGCAGTCCATCAGCGCGGGCAGGGCCTGCAGCAGCTGCCAGTTCTCCTGCGGGGTCTTGGCAAAGCCGAGGCCCGGGTCCAGCGTGATCTGCTCGGGGCGCACCCCAGCGACCGTGGCGTTGGCAACCAGCTCGTCGAAGAGGCCGAGCACGTCGGCCACCACGTCCCCGCCGTGGTCGGCGGCGCCGGAGGCGTTCACGAACTGCTGGGCGCGCCAGTGCATCAGGCACACCGGCAGGTCCGTGCGCGCCATCGTGGCGTACATGTCCGGGTCCGCGAGCCCGCCGGAGACGTCGTTGATAAGGTCCACGCCCGCCTCGGCTGCGGCATCGGCGGTGGCGGCGCGCATCGTGTCCACGGAGGTCCGGATGCCGTCCTCGTGAAGGGCCCGGATCACCGGGACAACGCGCGCCGCCTCGACCTCGGCGGGCACACGCGTCGCGCCCGGCCTGGTCGACTCCGCACCCACGTCGATGATGTCCGCGCCCAGGCGGACCAGCTCGTGGGCGTGCGAGAGGGCGTCGTCAACTGCGAGCCACTTCCCGCCGTCCGAAAACGAATCCTCCGTGACGTTGACGATGCCCATCACCGTCGTGCGCCCCGGCGCGGTGAGATCCTGCACACTGACCATTGTTAGCTCCTTATCAGGCTCAAGACCTCGGCCCGGGAGGCGGCGTTCTTCTGGAAGCCGCCGCGCACCGCGGAGGTCGTCGTCACGGCACCAGGCTTGCGGATGCCCCGCATCGCCATGCACAGGTGCTCACATTCCAGCACCACAATCACGGCGGAAGCCCCCAGCTTATCGACGATCGCGTCCGCAATCTGCGCCGTCAACCGCTCCTGCACCTGTGGCCGCTTCGCGTACATATCGGCCAGGCGGGCGAGCTTCGACAGGCCCGTGACCTTGCCTTCCTTGCCCGGGATGTAACCGACGTGCGCCTTGCCGAAAAACGGCACCAGGTGGTGCTCACACGTGGAGTACACCGGGATGTCGCGCACCAGCACGAGCTCCCGGTAGTCCTCCGCGAACGTCTTCTCCAGCACAGCGTTCGGGTCCTGGTGCAGCCCCGCGAACACTTCCTCGTACGCCTTCGCAACCCGCACCGGGGTTTCCTTCAACCCCTCACGGTCCGGGTCCTCGCCGACTGCGATGAGGAGTTCGCGCACCGCGGCTTCGGCGCGGGCGCGGTCGAACTTACTGGTCATCCTCGTTGCTCCTGTGTCGTGGCAGCTGTTTGGTTTCTTCCTCTGACGGTCGGTCGGGCCGGTCGGGCCGCTCGTGCTCCGGCAGGCGGAACCCGATTTCCTCGTCCGGGCGGTAGTTGTCCATGCCCGGGTGGGTCTCCGGCTCAGGCTTCGGCTCTGGCGCGGGCTCACGCTTCGGCGCGCCCGGGTACGTCCAGTCGCTCGGCGGCTTCGGCCCGCCGTAGGTCGGGGCGCCTCCCGCAGGCGGCGGTGGCAGCAGAGCGCCGTGCTCCTTCTCCCGTTCTTTTCGACGCCGCTCCCGCGTCTCACGCGACGCCTCAAGGATGGAGAAGCGCTTTGGTGGCTCCTCGCCACGCTCTTCGGCCAGTTCAACAGGGGTCTTGACGGGCTCGCGGCCGATCTGGCGGCCGAAGCGGATGTCGTAGGCAGGCAGCTCCGGCCGGTGGGGCTCCACGCCTTCGAGGAGCGCTTCGAGGTCTTGGCGGCGCAGCGTTTCCTTCTCCAGCAGCTTGGACACCATGGTGTCGAGCTGGTCGCGGTACTGCTCCAGGATGCCGTAGGCAGTGGCGTGGGCGGCGTCGATAAGCGTGTGTACCTCCTTATCGATCGTGGCCGCAACCTCCGGCGAGGACTCCATCTTGGCGCCAGCCCCCATGCCGGAGAAGGCGTCGCCCTGCGCCTGGCCGTACTTCACCGTGCCGAGCGCCGACGTCATGCCGTACTCGGTAACCATCGCGCGCGCGATCTTGGTGGCCTGCTCGATGTCGTTGGAGGCACCCGTGGTCGGCTCGCCGAAGACGAGCTCCTCCGCGGAGCGCCCACCCATGGCGAAGACGAGCTGGGCGAAGAGCTCGTCGCGGTTGTACATGCCCTTGTCGTCCTCGTCGGCTGTCATGGCGAACCCGCCGGTGCGGCCGCGGGCGAGGATGGTGACCTTGTAGACGCGCTCGATGTCTTTCAGCGCCCACGCCGAAAGCGTGTGCCCGCCCTCGTGGTAGGCGGTGACCTTCTTCTCCTTCTCCGAAATCACCTTCGAGGAGCGGCGCGGCCCGCCGATCACGCGGTCCGTGGCCTCCTCCAGCGCGTCCGGGGTGATCACGTTGCCGCCAATGCGGGCGGTGAGCAACGCGGCCTCGTTGAGCACGTTGGCCAGGTCAGCACCGCTCATGCCGGCGGTGCGCTTCGCCAGCGCATCCAGGTCCACGTCCTTGGACAACGGCTTGCCCTTCGCGTGCACCTTCAGAATCTGGGCGCGCCCCGCGATGTCCGGGTTGGTCACCGGGATCTGACGATCGAAGCGGCCCGGGCGCAGCAGCGCCGGGTCCAGGATGTCCGGGCGGTTCGTCGCCGCGATCAGGATCACGCCCTCGCGGTCGCCGAAGCCGTCCATCTCCACGAGCAGCTGGTTGAGGGTTTGCTCGCGTTCGTCGTGGCCGCCGCCCATGCCGGAGCCGCGCTGGCGGCCGACGGCGTCGATCTCGTCGATAAAGATGATGCAGGGCGAGTTCTCCCGTGCCTGCTTGAACAGGTCGCGCACGCGCGAGGCGCCCACACCGACGAACATCTCCACGAAGTCGGAGCCGGAAATGGTGTAGAACGGTACCCCGGCCTCACCCGCAACTGCGCGCGCGAGCAGCGTCTTACCCGTGCCCGGAGGTCCGTACAGCAGCACGCCGCGCGGAATCTTCGCGCCGAGCGACTCGTAAATCTTCGGGTCAATCAGGAAGTCCACGACCTCCTGCAGCTCATCGACAGCCTCATCAGCACCAGCGACGTCCGCGAACGTGTTCGTCGGATTGTCCTTCGACAGCTGCTTCGCCTTCGACGACCCAATCCCGAACATGCCGCCCCCGGCCTGCATGCGGTACATGAAGAAGAACAGCAGGCCGAAGATCAGCACCATCGGCAGCATGAAGCCGAGCATCGACATCAGGAAGGACTCCTGCGTCACGTTCGTCTTGTACTTGTCTGGCGCGGCTTCCTTCACCGCGCCGAAAATTTCCGGCGTGGTGCGCGCCGGGTACTGAGCGCTGATCTGCTCGACGCCCTCGCGCTCTTCGACCTTGATCGGCTCCCGCAGGTCAATGCGGACGCGCTGCTCGCGGTCGTCGATCTGGACTTCCTTGGCGTTCTTGTTCTGCAGCTGCTCCATCGCGATCGACGTGTCCACGCGCTGGTAGCCGCGGGTGTCATCCCCGATGAGGGTGAGCAGGTACAAAACAATAAGCACGGTGGCGCCGATCAGGCCCCACCGCAACACGTTTTTATTCTTGGTCATACAGCTCTTCTGTGTGTATTAGATGTCCTCAGGCGCGTCGGAGTAGACGCGAGGGTGCAACGTGCCCACGTACGGCAGGTCGCGGTAGCGCTCGGCGTAGTCCAGGCCGTAGCCGATAACGAACTCGTTGGGGATGTCGAAGCCGACGTCGAGAAGATCAATCTTGGCCTTCTGCACCTCAGGTTTACGCAGCAGCGTGATCACCTCGAGGCTCTTCGGGTTACGCCCCGACAGGTTCTTCAGCAGCCACGACAGGGTCAAACCGGAGTCGATGATGTCCTCGACCACGAGCACGTCGCGGCCTTCGATCTCCTTGTCCAGGTCCTTCAGAATGCGCACCACGCCCGAAGAGGTGGTGGAGCTGCCGTAGGAGGACACCGCCATGAACTCCATCTCACACGGGATGGAGAGCTTGCGGGCGAAGTCCGTCAAGAAGAACACAGCGCCCTTGAGCACGCACACGAGCACTAGGTCCTGCTCGGAGTCGCGGTACTTCTCGGAGACCATGTCAGCCAGCTCTTGGATGCGCCGCTGCAGGTCTTCCTCGGGGATCAACACCGCCTCTACGTCGTCTCCGTAGCGGTGTGGCGCAACGTTGAAATCCTTCTTGTCATACAGCTCGGTCATCGGGTGCCCTTTCTCAAGCCCTTCTCGGTTGGCATCAGTTCATCATCTTGCCACTTTCACGTCACCTTGGACAACCGTTTACGCGAACACGAGCGTTCCGTCGCGCCGCTCCACCCGCACTCCCCCGCCGAGCTGCACCGCACCTTGTCCCCGCCAGTTCGTCACCAGGGCCTCAATCGCCGCAAGGTGGGCACCTTTGACCTCCCCTCGCTTCTCGACGACCCACTCCGCCAGCACCGCCCTCCTCACCACAGACGGCAGTGTTGCGAGCTCCGCACAGTCCAGCGTGTCTTCGTTCGCGGCCGGGGTGATGTGCTGGAGCTGCGCCGCGGCTTGCGCGATCCGGTCCGCCGTGCCCGCCAACGCCGGGACGACTTCCCCGCCGACGATCTCCTCCAGCAGCGGAATCACCCGGGTGCGCAGCGCCACACGCCGGTACCGCTCGTCCTTGTTCATCGGGTCCTGCCAGGGTGCGACGCCCAGTTCGGCGCAGGCGCCCGCGGTGTCCGCGCGGCGGACATGCAGCAGCGGGCGCACCAGCCGACCCGCGCGCGACGCCATCCCTGCAGGGTTGCCGCGCAGCGCCCCGAGCAGCAGCGTTTCGGCCTGGTCGTCCGCGGTGTGGGCCGTCCACACATCCCGGTCGGGGCCGGCGTGCTCGAACAGGGCCGCGTAGCGGGCCTGGCGGGCGTCGGCCTCGGTGCCCTTACCCGTTGGTGCGATGCTGACTTTGGTGACCTCCGCGGGCACCCCAAACGCGCGCGCCTGCTCCGCGGCGCGCCGAGCCACCTCCGCCGAGCCCTCCTGCAGGCCGTGGTCCACCACCAGCGCCGTCACGTCCAAACGCTCCGCCGCGGCAGCCGCCACCAGCGCCAACGAATCCGCCCCACCCGACAGCCCAATCACCGCAGGCTCCGTCCACCCGCGCACCGCACGGCGGCACGCCAAAAAGTGGGGGCTGCGCCGGGGCCAGAACGGCTCCATCGCTAGAACTCCCGCAGCGCCGAGGCGAACGTGTCCATCGCCCGGCGCGCCTCCAGAATGTCCGAGTCATTCGAGAGCAACGCGAAGGTGTACACGTTGCCGCTTTCCGCGGTCACCGTGCCGGCCAGCCCGGACGTCTCGTCTAAGGTGCCCGTCTTCGCGCGGACCCAGCCGCGCCCGGCCAGGTCCCCGTAGCGGGTGGCCAGGGTGCCGTCGCCGGCCGCAATCGGCAGCGCGTCCAGCATCGGGCGCAGCTGCTCGTGCTGGGTGGCATCACTCAGGATGCTGTCCAACATGCGCGGGGTGATCCGGTTGTCCACCGACAGGCCAGAGCTGTCCACCAGCGTGATGCCGTCCGTGTCGAAGCCGTGCTCCGCCAGGACGTGCAGGGTGGCGGAGGGGGCGTCGATACCTACGTGGGCCGCCACCTCCCTGCCGATGGCCTCCGCGTAGACATTGTCGGACTCCTTCATCATCATGTGCAGGCGCTGCACCAGGTCCGGCGACTCCACGCTTGCCAGCGTGTCCGCCTCCGCGGGCGCCGGGCCGAGACCGACCGTCTGCGCACCCACGCGATCCGCCAACGCCTGCGCCACATCCAACGCCGGAGTATGCGAGCGAGGCACGTCCCCCTCCGTCTCCCCGTTCAGGCGACCACCCGAGAGCATCGCCGGTTCCAGCGGCGCGACGAAGCCGCCATCGATGTCCACGGGGTCCCAGCCAGGCATCATGGTCGGCTGGCCCTCCCACGCCTTCGTGTCGATGAAGACAGCAGTGACCTGCTGGTTTTTGAGTTGCTCGGCGAGCTGCTCGATGGCCTCCGCGTCCAACCACACGTCACCATTCGCCTTGATCACGACCGAGCCCGGCTGCTCCCCACTCACCACCTGCGTCTCGATCCTGTCATCCGCCCCCAACTCCAACACCGCCGCCGCAGCCGTCAAAATCTTCGTCGTCGACGCCGGGCGCAACGCCTCCCCCGCCAACCGATCAAACAACACCTCACCCGTCGAACCGTCCGACACGCGCGCGTGGAACGTGCCCAACGCAGGGTCCTCCGCAAGCTCCGCCAGACGCGCCTGCAGCGCCTGAATATCCACCGGGTGTGGCACCGCCGGCACCAACACCGGCTCCGCCTGCGGCAACTGATACGCCGGGGCGTGTTCAATGCGCGCCAACTCCTGCTGCGCCGCCACACCGAAGCCAGCCGCGCCACCCACCGCGACCAACGCAACCCCGCCAACAATCCAAGTCCAAAGCTTCACGGCGCATAAGCGTAGCCCAAACCCACTGGGCGACGCAGCCCCGTATGATAAGTACCGGTATTATCAACGCGACTACAAAAGGAGCGCACATGGCTGTCGAAGTCACCATCGAAATCCCCAAGGGTTCCCGCAACAAGTACGAACTCGACCACGAAACAGGCAAGGTCTACCTCGACCGCCACCTGTTCACCCCGATGGCCTACCCACTCGACTACGGCTTCATCGACGAAACCCTCGCCGACGACGGCGACCCAATGGACGCCCTCGTCATCCTCCCCGAGTCCGTCTTCCCAGGCGTCATCGTCAAGGCACGCCCAATCGGCGTCTTCAAGATGACCGACGAAGCCGGCGGCGACGACAAACTCCTCTGCGTCATCGACGACGTCCGCTACGACCACTACCAGGACATCGACGACGTCTCCCAGTTCCTCAAGGACGAAATCGAGCACTTCTTCGTCCACTACAAGGACCTCGAGCCGAACAAGGAAGTCTCCGGTTCCGGCTGGGGCAACAAGGCAGAGGCCGAGAAGATCCTGCAGGCCTCCATCGACAACTACAAGAAGTAGGTCGCTGCTTCTAAGTGTTTGCCGCCTGGGTTGTACCTGGGCGGCTTTTTGCTTGGCTGTGCACCAAATTCCCTCATTTCCACAGAGCCTCTCGACATTTCCCCAGGTCGCTGGGATTGAGTGCGGGATTTTGGTGCGTCCCCAGCCACCCTCAGTGCCAAAGGACGCAATTCCATCTCGCTGAGGCGGCGAAACCCCAGGTCACGAAAAAGCGGGTGCGTCCTTTGGCACTGGCTAGAACTTGAGGTGGTCCTTCGCCCAGAACGCCGCAGCGCCAAGCAGCGCCAGCAGTGGCACCACGATCGCCGCGATGATGCCGCCCTTCGAGCTGCCCTCGCAGTTCTCGGAGGATCCACTTGAGGAACCATCCTTCGCGCAGGTAGCAGGCGCCCCAACGGTTGGCTCCGGCGTGAGCTCACTTGTCGACGTCTCCACCTCCGGCTCCGAAGTCTGCTCAGTTGTCCGCACGGCGGACTCGGTCGTGGTGGCGGACTCGGTCGTGGACTGGGTGGTCGTAGTGGCCTCGGTGGTGGTTGCTTCGACGCTCACCGAGGTAGAAGGTTCCGTCGAGCTAGTCGTCGGAGCGACCGATGTCGTTTCGGTTGTCCGCGGCGCGGACGGCTCCGGCTCCGGTGCCTCCGAGGTCGAAGGCTCCGCGGACGGCTCCGACGTGGTCGACGTAGTCGTCGGCGTGGTTACTTCGACGCTAACCGAGGTAGAAGGCTCAACCGAAGTGGTCGACGGAGCAACCGAAGTCGTTTCGGTTGTCCGCGTGGTGGACTCCACCGAAGGCTCCACCGAAACTGAAGTAGAAGCCGAGGCCGAAGGCTCCTCCGAGGTGGAGGTTGGCGTCTCCGAGGTGGTTGGGGTGGTGGACGAAGGGGACGTCGTCAAGCTGGTTGAGGAGCTCGGCGTCGGCTCCTTCGCCAGCAGCTCGTCGAGGTTCTCCTGCGCCTCGTTGACACGGAAGAAGGTGCGGTCGAGGTCGGCTTGCGCGTCGTTGATGAGCGGCGGGTAGTTCGTGCGTCGCATGATGTTCATGCGGGTCTCGGCGACCTTGTGGTCGAGTTTCGCGGCGTCGAGCGCGAGGCGCGCGGCCTGAACGTTGCGCGGCTTCACGGCGGGCTCGTACAGCGGCGCGTCGCATTGCGGCGGGGTGGCTCCGCAGTTCGGGCAGCAGCGAGGCGACGACGTGGAGGTCTCCGCACTTGTCGACGTCGCCACCGTCGGCGTTGTCCGCGTCGCGGAAGTCGTCGACGTGGTTGGGGTGGCCGACACGCTCGGGGTTGCCGAAGTGGTTGTCCGCGGCGCGGACGTGGTAGAAACCGGCGTGGTCGACGTGGTGGTGGTTACCGGCGCGGTTGTACTCGTCGTGCTTGAAAACGGCGTGCTGGACGTGGTCGATGTCTGCGTAGTCGAAGCCGGCGTGGTTGGCGTGGCAGACGTGGTTGGCGTCGTCGTCGGAGTCTCTGGCTTCATCTGTTCGCGCAGATTATCGAGGTTGTCCTGCGCCTCCTTGAGTGCCCGCTCGGCGTTCTTGTAGCGGTTCTCCGCAAGGATCTTCGCCACCGTGTCGGAGGCGTTCTGCAGCTCGACACCCGCAGCGTTGAACTCGGCTGCGGCCTGGTCAACGATGTGCTGCCCTTCCGCCTCAGTGGAAGGCTTCGGCGGCGCAACGTATGACGGCAAGACGATACGGGTGGTAGTCGGAGCCTGGGATGACTTCGACGAAGGCTTCGGCGAAGGCTTTTCCGAGGAAGACGTGGCAGACGAGGAGGTCGACGAGGAAGTAGATGTCGTGGTCTCCGGCGTGATCGTCACCGTGATGGTGGGCGCCTCGGAGGTCGTCGGGGTCGGTACCGGCTGGGCGCTCGGGATGGTCGGCATGGGCAGTGGTGGCAGGTCCGGGAAGGATGGCTGGCTCGAAGACGAAGAAGACGAAGAAGACGAGGACGTAGTCGGCTTCGGACGCTCGGACGTCGTCGAAGTCGTCGTGGTCACCAGCGGGGGAACAGGCGACGGCGACGGGGTAGGCGTCGGCTTCTGGCGCAGGTTGTTGCGCAGGATGAGGATTTCGGCGTCGAGAGGCTGCGGGGTAAGTCCCGGCTTGCGCGAGTGGCCAGAGACCATGAGTAGGTCGTCGCAGCTGTGCGCGAGTGCCATCGCGTGGCCCATTTCGTGCGCGATGGTCATGATTCGGCTGGTCGCGCCAACCGTGGACGCGAACATTTGCGGGCTAATCCGCACGGTGAGCGACGGCCCACCACCGGTCACTCGGCCGAGCACCGGCAGGCTTGGATCAACGAGCACGCTGACGGCCTCGGGCGTCTTGTGGTCGATGAACTTGATATCCAGGTATCCACCTCGGTCGCGCACGGCCTTGACCCACAGGTCGGCGGCGCGCTGGATGTCGGCGCGGTGGCCGGTGGTGTCGTAAAGGTAGAGGGTGTTGTTGTGGATTCCTGTTTCGCCGGCGCCGGGGAACGTAAACCGCGAAATGTCCAGTTGCTGCCCCCGCTTGAACTGCGACTTCAACGCTTTGCATTCACTGCCATTCGGCTGAACATCAACGTGCGCGTACGCGGGCGCCGTACCCCCTAATACCAGGGAGAAAGTACAGACTGCAGCAAGGACATTTCGAGTTTTCACAAAGGTTTACTATATGAGGTATCGGCGCCCGTATGCAAAGACGGCTGCACCAATTATCGACGCCACCACCAACGCAAACAGCGCCCGCACCAGGGTGTTGGATCCGGTCTCAGCCGCGATACCGCGCTGCTCTGCCACCGGGGACTGTGCCGAGGCAGCCTGTGCCGGGGCAGCCTGCTGCTGCGCCTCAACCGGCGCCTGACCTGCAGCCTTGGAGGTTGCCAGGCCCTGACGCGCGACCTCAGAGGCGTTCTCCGCGAGCAGCGCGTTGGAGTCCTTCACCTCGGCGTCGGTTGGAGGCTCGTTGATGCGGGCCAGGTCGGTGACGTAGGTCTTGCCGTCAGCGTTGAGGTAGTACGTCAGACCACCAATCGCGAGCACTGCCGGAAGCGCGATCAGGCCAGCTGCAGCCGGTGCCGGGTTGTTCGGGTCAACATCTTCGGCGGTGAATGGGACGTCCTGGTGGTCGCCGGTCGGGTCTGGCTGCTCGACAGGGGTCGTTGCCTCGGCTGCGGGAGCTTGGGGCGCTGCGGTTTCGGCGGCGGGGGCGTCGATAAGCCCGGCGACAGCCGCCTTCGCCACGTCCACTGCGCGCTCGCGGTCAGCCGCCGAGAGCTGGTCAAACGCGATGTTGACCAGGTTGCGGTCCGGCACGTAGTGGGTGCCGTCCTGGGTGAGGAAGTACTCGGCACCGTTGATGTCGTGGGTCACGGCCGGCAGCGGAATGTCCTGCGCCTGGGCCATGGGGACGATGGCGGTTGCGAGCGCGCCGGTCATGACGGCGGCCAAAACGGTGTTGCGCTTCATTAGGGGCTCCTTTGCTCAACATGAAGTCTCAAGTCTTACTTCATGGTTTAGCCCCACTGTAGACGCACTTCACCCCAGTCACAAGTGTTTACACAAAAAACTTCAGTTACTTTGCGCCGGTATCGGTCGGTGGCGCATCCAGCACGGACGAAAATTGCCACCCAATGACCGCGTTGCGAACCGAGTCCGCCAAAATATTGCGCGGCTGAATACAGGAGATCGTCAGCAGCCGGCCCGGGCGTGGCCCATCACCCCAAATATCGGCATCACCCGCCATCACCTCTTTCACCGGGTCATGCAGGTCAGTCGCGCGGTAGGACAACCACTTCCCGCCGGCCGCCTCGGAGTCGGCGGTGCGCAGGTACAGCATGTCCCCAACGCGGATGGTGTGCTGGTCGGAGGAGCCGTCGAAAAGCCGGTCAAAGACCCCATGTACCCCAGCACCCGTGTGACCCGCGACGACCACCAGGTCCTCAGCACCCGGGCCCGGCAGCGAGTACGGCTTATCCGACGCCGTGTAAACACACGCCTTATCTAATGTGGCGGGGTCCAGCGCGTCGGCGCGCACGCGGCACGGACCGTCCTCGAACTGCGCGCGAAGCCCCACCGAGGGGATAAACATCTCGAGCGGCTGCGACTGACCAAGCGCTGCAGGATCCTCTGCTGGAGGCTCGGGCGCAGGCGCAGGCTCCTCCTTGCCACACCGTACCGGCAGCGACACGAGCACCATGAGCAGCACCAACGCCACTATTCGGCGCACCCAAAACACCCACTGCGGGGGGCGAGTTCGAGGAGGCGTGCGCATAGTGCAAATCGTAGCCGACACACCCGACACTTCCGCTACAATCGCGCACATGCAATCCATCAACGTCAACAAAGTCCCTGAAAACGCCCAGCTTATCGACGTCCGCGAGCCCGAAGAGTACGCCGAAGTCCACGCCGTAGGCGCCACCAACCTGCCACTGAGCGAACTGACCACCCTCACCGACCGGATCGACCCCGACCAGGACATCTACGTCATCTGCCGCTCCGGCGGGCGCTCCTCCCGCGCATGCGAATACCTCGAGCAGGTACACGGCTGGGAACCCATCAACGTCGAGGGCGGCACCATGGAATGGATCGCCAACGGGCTGCCCACCGAGTAGCACGGTTTCATTCCTGGCCAGCAGCCCGATACTCTGGGACTTATGGCCACGATTGAACTCCCAGAGGCGCTGACTACTTCGCCATCGTTCCAGATCGAACGCGTGCGCAGGCACACCAAAGACGAGGTGGAGCGCACCCTGGCGAAGCACGACTCCTCCATGCGAGAGTTCTGGGTGCTCAGCTGCGTCTCCGAGCAAGCACGCTCCCAATCGCAACTCTCCGAGCTGCTCGCGATCGACGCCTCCGACATGGTCCGCCTCATCGACTGCCTGGAGAAGCACGCGTGGGTCAAACGCGAACGCGACCCGAAGGACCGACGCCGCCAAATCGTGACCGCCACCAAGAAGGGCGGCAAGGCCCTGGCGAAACTCGCGGAGGATGTGGCCGCCGCCGAGGAACGCGCCCTTGACGCCGCCAACCACAAGCAACTCAAGAACCTGCGGAAGCTGTCGCAGGCGATTTTGTAGCTTTTGCTTGACTCACTTCGCGCGGCGCGCACCAAATTCCCGGGTTTCAGCAGACCCGCGCAGCGTTTCCCCAGTTCACCAGCCCGTCGCCGCGGATCGTGGTGCCCAGCAAACTCCCAGCTACTCCTCGACAGCGTCCCGCCGACGCTTCCACCGCCGGTACAGAATCAGCAGCAACACCACCAGCACGATCAGGGCCACGAGGATCATCCACCAGCTGATGCCCAGGCCGGTGACGCGCGGTTCGGGGGCGTCAGGGTCAAGAGGTACGCGAATGGCGTGGACGAGCAGCCTGTCAGTGTTGAGCCCGTAGGGGGTACACGTGATCAGGGTGAGGCGATCCTCCCCTGGTTGGTAGCCTACGGCCTGGTATTGGTCCGGTTTCACCACTTCGCGGCTGACCATCTGGTAGCGCAGTCGCTGCCCCATCACGTCTATGTAGATGTCTTGGCCTGCTTTGAGGGTGGGGAGGGCGTCGAACATGGCGGCGTTAACCATGCCGGTGTGGGCGGTGATGACGGCGTTGGTGCCGTCGCCGCCGACGGGGAGGGTGGAGCCGAACATGTGGCCTGCGCCGTCGTAGAGGACGTGGGGTGCGGTGGTGTGGTAGACGGGCAGGTCGACGCCGATGTCGGGGATGCGGATGCGCGCCATGATGCCCCCGGAGCCTGGCAGGTTGAGTTGTGCCATGTAGTCGGGCATGTCGGGGTCGTTTGTGGCGGGTGGGCGTGCGTGTGGACCGGTGGCCAGCAGGCGTTGGTTGTAGTCGCGGGCGCGCGCGAGTTGGGCGTCGCGTTCTTCGGCGCTGAGGCTGGTGGTGTGTTCGCTGTAGGCGTCGGCTTGGCGGCGGAGCTGCTCGTTGGTGGCGAGTGTGGCCACGATTGGGTACAGCAGCAGGAGCGCGCCGAGGATCAGCCCGATCAACGAGATGAGGTTCCCGGCGCGTTTGCGGTTGGGTTTGCTCACTGTTGTTGCTCGTCTTCTTTTCGACGCGCCAGCAACCATCCCAAAACGATCAAAGCGAGGGCGAGCAGCGCGAGCCAGATGACGTTAGCGCCTGTGTAGGCGAGGACTTGATCGACGCGGCCGCGCGGTCCGTCCTGCGAGGGCTGCGCTTCAGTTGTAGGTTTCGGTGTTTCCGGCGCGGTCCCCTGCGGGCCCGCAGGCCTCGGGCTCGTCGGCGCAGTGTCCGACGGAGCCGTGTCTGGCAGCCCTGGCAGCAGCGGTATCAGCGGCAGCAGGCCGAGCAGGCCCCACAGCCAGCGCCGATCCCCCCTGGAGGAGCCCTGCTGCGCAGGCGCCTCGATGAGTACGTCCGCGTGGGTGGCTCGCACGGTGACGTGGTTGCGTTCGGGGTCCATGCCGTCGGTGGTGAGGGTGGCGTCGGCACCTGCGGTGCCTTGCGCGGTGGCGCGGGCGCGCTGCTCGAGCGTGACGGTGGTGGTGGCGTCGGTTGCGCGGGCGCGCGCGAGTTTTTCCAGGCCGGACTTGGTCAAGGCTGCGCGCAGGCGGTTGCCTTCGCGGTGGAAGGTGACGTCACTCGGGCCGAGTGCCGCCCCGTTGATGCGCACGGTGGGTTCGCCGTCGAATTCCAGGTTTCCGGTGAGCGTGAGGGTGAGCTCGTAGTGGCCGATGGTGCCGTCGAGAGACGGGTTGGGCGCCACTCCGCGCACGGTGAGGGTGACGTCCTCGCCGGGGTGGACGCGCTTGCGGCTGGCCTCGAGCACGACGCTGAGTTGTTGGGCTTTCGGTTCCACGGTGCGCGCGGAGCCGCCCGTCACGGGCACGACGAAGGGTGCGAAGAAGACTTGCGACGCCGTCTTCGCCTCGGTGTCGCCAAGCGTGAAGAGGTACGCGCCGGGTTGCAGGCCGTCGAGGGTGACGCGTCCGCCGCTGGTGCGCGCGGTGGCGACTTCGACGATCGTGTCGGGCTGCGTACGTAGCAGTGCCGGGACGTCGAGGGTGGCCAGGGATTCGCGCCCGGCCTGGGTGCTCATGTCCACTGTGGTGATGCGGGAGGCGGTGACGGTGCGCTCCCCGATGGTGTCCAGGCCGTCGACACCTGCGGCGGCGCGCAGGTCCACCGTGACGCTGCTCGGTGCCGCAGCCACCGCGGCGGGTGGCCCGAACGCAGGCATGCCGACGCCGGCAACGCCGACCGTTACGGCCAGCGCCACCGCCATCGCAGTCCCCGGGTTTCTCACCGCTGTGTGCTCCCCTACTTAGGCCTTGCGGGAGCGCAGCTGGTAGGCAGCGCCGCCGCCGAAGAGGACCACGCCGAGCGCCAGGATGATGAGCATGGTGCGCTCACCGGTTGCTGGCAGGCGGCCGAACAGGTTGTCCTTGACGTTGTTCACGCTGCCGCTGAGCGTCTTGGTTTTTGCGTCGTAGTTCAACGGCTGTGGCTCCGGGTTGTTCAGGTAGCCGGACACGCCCTTGGTTTCTACGGCGCAGTAGTCGGCAAACTTGCTGTCCTTCTTGGTCAGGTTGAGACCTTCGGCCTTCGCCAGGGCTGCCCCGGCGTGGTCGCCTTTGGCGACGGTCTTGTCGGCGGTCAGGGTCGTTTTCACCTCGTCTCCGATGACCACGCGCTGGGCAGCGGTGCCTTTGTCGACCTTCCAGGAGCCGTCGCCCTGCTTGGTGCAGGTGAAGATCTGGAACTCGGCGCCGGCGCCGTTCTTTTCGCCGTCCTTGGCCTGCTTGTTCAGCAGCTTGGTCACCTCAACCTTGGCGAAGTTCAGCGTCGTGGCGCCGTCGTTCGGGTCGTCGGTTGGGGTGGTGTTGTGCGGCTTATCGTCGTTGGAATAGTACACCTGCGCGGTGTTGTCGATCGTGCCGTTCTCGGGCAGTTTGACCAACTTCGCATCGAACTCGGTGCGCACGATCAGGCCCGGATTGGCGGCGCGCAGCTCGCGTAGCTTCTTCAGGCCGGCCTCGGTGAACTCCACGGTGACGGTGTTGTCCCCTGCATCGGCCACGGTGTAGTGGTCGCCGGCGGTAAGCGTCTCAGGGGCGTCGTCGTCCGCGGACTTCAGCACCTGCACCTGCACGGGGTGCTCGGCCTGGCTCCACTTGAGGTTCGCTGACAGCGTATCGACGACTCTCAGCTGGTCACCTTCCGGGTTCGGGCCGAATGCTGGGATGGGAGCGTCGATACGGTAGCGCGCGTTGTCTCCCAGGGTGGTGTTTTCGCTGATGAGAGACTTCTTCGGCTCGAGGATCTGGTTCTTCGGGTTGATGGTGCGCTCGTACTGCGCCACGCCCTTTTCGAATGCCGGGAGGGTGAGCAGGAACGGAGTCGCCACGGAGTGCTTCGCGCCCTCGGCGCGCAGCTCGGTGACGCGGAAGAGACCCACGCCGAGGTCGGTGAACACGGCCTCGCCGTCAGCGTTCGTCGCCACTTCCTTCGCCTTAAAGCTCGGGTCCGCCTGCACATCGGAAACCTTCTTCTCGCCTTCTGCGGCGACGTCTTCCCAACCCTTCGCGGTGTTCAGCGGCGCGGTAGCGATGCGCTCGACCCTGAAGGTGACGTCCTTGATGGTCGTCATGCCATCGAGACTGCCGTTCTCACCGACCGGTTCGCCCTCGTACTTCTTGATCGTCAGCTTCGTGGCGCGGTTGACGTCGACCTGCGACTGGGCGACGGCGGCTGGCATCGTCGCAACGATGGAGGCGCCGACCGGTCCGACGAACGCGACGGCCGCCGCGGTGGAAATCGCGAGTGCGGAACGGGAAATGATGTGTTTCATGGTGTCTAACTTTCTGTTGTTGGAGTTGTTGAGGTTGAAGTCTGTGTGAGCAGGCGTCGGGCGCTGAAGCCGAAGATCAGCAGGCCGAGGAGCAGAATCCACACGAGTGTAGTGCTGCCGGTATCGGGCAACAACCAGCCAATGGTCGACGGCACCCGCAGCGCCCCGTACGTGGATTCGGCGCTGACCGCCCCGAGGGTGCCCGTGGCTGCCTGCAGCGTCGCGGTGCCGCGGTGGCGGAACGTTCCCTCCGCGGGGATGTCCACCGTGACGGTGCAGGTTGCGGACTGGCCCGGCGCCAGCGCCGCCCGCACCGCAGAACATGCGGCGGCGGGGATGGTGCCCTGCTCGCCGATGGTGTGCGGGCCGTCGGGCGTGCGCACGGTCATGCCTGCCAAGGCTGGGTCGCGCAGCACCATGTTGCTCAGGTCGAACTGGCCGGTGTTGGTCAGCTCGTAGGTGACGTCCATGGTGGTGGCGTGATCCGGCAACAGGGCGGTATCCACCACGTTGGTGACGCCAGACAGCGGGGTGCCTGCAATGCGCTTGTTCAGCGCCACGCTGGCGTACTTGTTCAGTGCGGTCGCCGTCCAGGCCTCGCCCGCGCGGGCGGTGTCGGTGGCCTCGGGGGCGAGCACCTTAAACGCCACGGTCGGTGTGCCGGTTTCAGGCTGGTAGCCCTCCCCCAGCTTGGCGCCCTGGGAGGTCAGCGCGAACGTGTACGTACCAGCCGTCTGCTCTTCCTCCACGGTGCAGTCGCTGCCCACGGGCACGTTCCGCAGCACGTGGGTCTGCCCGGCGCGCAGGGTAAACGGATCGCGGGTGCCGTCGCCGCAATTGGCACGGAAGGTGTAGGTGCCTTCTGCGTCGGGGGCGCCGGCAGCCTGCTTGGTGAATGCCACGTCCACGGTTGCCCGCGGGTGGTGCGCCTGCACACCGACGACCACCGCCGGGTCAGCCGCGGTGGTATCCGGAGCGTCGACGGGGACGTCCACTGCGTATTCGTACTGCTTGGCCCCCACGTCCTGCGGGGCGACGCCGTCCACGGTGGTATCCGGGCCGTCGTAGGTGCCGTTGTGCCAGGCGGCGAAGCCGAGGTACGGGCGGCGATCACCCGCGGACACTTCGAGCTCGCCACGCGCGCTGAGTGCCGCCGCGGCATCCATGGTCAGCGTGCACGAGGTCCCCGCCGGCACCTCCACGGTGCGCAGGCCGGTCACCGGCACGGCGTCCGCGCCGGGCAGCGGGCGCTCGGGAACTTCGGCCACGCTGAACTGGACTGGACGGATGGCCAGGGTGGCGTCGCCGTCTTTGCACACGAGCGTGCCCGTGTAGCCTGCGGGGTCCGCGCCGTGGAGGTACCCGGTTTGGCGCATCGCTACCTGCAGGTTGGTGGTGCGTCGGCTGATCTTGTTCACCAGGTGCAGCTCTGCGCCCTGGGTGGTGACGTCGGCCTCCACGCTGGGTTGGGCCGCGACCACGGTGAGCTGGGCGGGCACGTTGTCTACCGCGATTTCGCGCAGGCGACAGTGCGCACCGACCGGCACCGCGGACTCCGCGCCGCCTGTGGAGATGTAGCGCAGCCCGCCGTCGACCGCCGTGAAGTCACCGGGCTGCAGCTGGAGCGGCAGTCCTTCCACACTGGTCAACTCGGTGCCGAGCGCCCGGCACTGCAGCGCGAATCGCATCGTGTTCGCCTCGCCGAGCAGTCGCATGTCCGCGGAATTGCCTTCGATGTCTTTGCGCAGCTTCAGCGGCGCGGTCTGGTACACGTAGCGGCTCGTAGCACGCACCACGTTGGCCGCAGCGTCTTCTTCGACCACGAACGCAGGAGCAACCGCCGCCTCATTCCCCTGCTCGAGTGGCTTGCCCGTCGCCAGTGTCGAGTCCGGGCGGCTCACCGTCCAGTCCACCGCGTCCGGCAGCATTGTTGCCCGCAGCGAATCCTCCGGGGTGTCCGCCTGGAGGTCCAGCGGCGCATACCCGCCGAGCTCGACCGTGCAGGCCGCGCCAACCGGCACGCCTGCCACGCTGACGGCGCCTTCGCCGTCGACGATGGCGCTGCGGCGGAGCAATTCGGCGTCCCCGTCGCGGCACACCATCGTCACCGGGTGGGCGGGCAGCACCGCGCCGAGCGTCTTCCCCGTGGCCTCATAGTCCTGGCGCGCCGTCCCCGGCAGCACCACGCCGGTGCGCACGGTTGCGTCGGTGACCCGGCGGGAGAACGTGTTGATGAACTCCACCGAGTTACCAGCCCGCAAGACTGTAAACGTGTTGCCCGGTGTGCCGTCCACGGCGGTCGTGGCCGCCATGTGGATGCCCGGCTCCGGGGTCAGCGGGTTCTCCGCGACGGTGCAGCTACTGCCCACCACCAGGTCGCCCTGGGTTACGGCCACGCCATTGCGCACTGACGCCTGCAGCGACGCCCCCGGCGTCCCATCCGGCAGCACACAGCGCAGCGACGCCGGATACTCCCGACCAAGCCACGCCTCCTGCTTCGCAGGCGCGATCAGGCCCTTGGTCGCCGGGTCGAACCGCACGCGCTTGACCCCGGTGAGGGTGGCGCGCTGGTAGGCGAACTCGTCCTCCATGGCCAGCGTCGCGCGCTCCCCGACCGTAAAGGCAACTCCCGGCGCCAGCTCCGTGGACTGCTCGCCACCCGGCGCGTAATGGCCCACCGTAGTGTGAGTGATTGGGTAGTCCGCGCCCTTGCTGTTGGTACGCTGCGTGTCCACCGGGCTGCGCCGCGCAAGGGTGCACTGGGTACCTGCGGGGATTTCGGCGGCACTGAAGGTGCGCTGGGCGCCGTCGGCAAGCTGGAAGGTCTCTTGAAATGCACCGCAGCTCAACTGATAATCGACGCCCACCTTCGGGTACAGTGCCTGCTCCCCGGTGTAGCGCTGCGTGATGGTCAGCCCGTTGCCGGCAGGGGTAAACGTGTTGTTCACGGTGGCCGTATTGGTCTGGCCGGTGATGGTCAGCGCCACGTTATCCACGTCAGTGTCCCAGTTCACACCACCGGGCAGCTGAGGGCGATCCTCGGTGAAGGTACAGGTGTTGCCGTAGGGCACGCGCATGGTGGCGCCGGGGCCGTCGTCGACACGCGGATCCCCCACTTTCAGCGTGACGGGCGCACCCGGAGCGACCGTCGCGGTGCCCTCCAGCTTGATTGCCTCGACCGTGCCATTGCTCACGACGTTGCGGGAACCACACGCGAAGTTGAACGTGTAATTCGCGGGCAAGCTGCGCACCCCGTTGGCAGTCACGACCTTGGAAAGCTGTGCAGTGCCGTACTTGTAGTCGTAAGTACGGGTGATGGTGAATGCGTCCGCCTGCCCATCGCCGACCGTCAACGTCTGCGGCGCGACGGTCGTGCTCTGCAGCTCGAACGTGCGCACCGGGCCCTCGCCGGGAGCCGCGGTGGGCTCCTGCGAGCTCAACGTACACGTAGATCCGACCGGCATCTTCGGGATGACGGCGTGGCCATCAGTCAGCGTCACAGTGCCGGTGCGCTTCGTCGCGTCCGGGGCCGTGCACGCATAGTTCGCGCTGAAGCCCTGGCCCGTCACGGACGGCAACGCACCCGCCGGGCCCGCAAGCACCTGGTGCACCTGCACATCGGCGGTGCGGTAGTCGTAGGTGCTGCGGATTTCCACCGGCTCGGCGGCCGCAGGCCCGGTCGCAGGCAGGCGGAGCGCCAGCCCGTCCTGCTGCTGGGCGGCACCGGTGGCGTCCCTGCTGGTCAGGCTGATGTACTTCTGCTGCTCCGCTGTCAGCCCTTCGACGGGGCGCAACACGCAATCCTGCCCGCGTGGCACACCATCCACGGTCACCGGGGCGCCCCCGCGGACCGTGATCTGCCGCGCAGGCGCATTGGTGGCCGGGCAGCTGAGCTCAAACGTGAATTCCTGATTCTGCAGCACGGTCGTCGCCGACGGGCCCTGCACCACATGACGCAACTGCAGCGTCGCAGTCCGCGCCGAGTACTGGTTCTCCGCCTCAACAGCCGCAGGTGCGGTATTCGGCTGCAGCGTCAACGTATGCTGCGCGCTGCCCTGGTTCGGGGTGCCGTGGGTGGCGCCATTCCACCGCAGATCCAGGTCCGCGCCCGACACCGCCGCAGGCGCGGTTTCCTTGAGGGTGCACGTCGCGCCGGCTGGCAGGCCGTCGACAAGCTGGCGAGAACCCGGCTGCACCTCGCGGGACCCGCTGAGCTTCACATCCGGGTACGCGGCCTGGAACCCCTCCGGGGCCGTGCACGCGTAGTCGATGGTGAACTTCTTGCCGGCAAGCTCCGCGTAATTGCTCGCCGTGCCGGTGACCCGCTTGTTCAGCTCCAACGATGCCGGGGCGAAGCGAGACTTCCAGTGCACGTTACAGTTGATTTCCCGGTTTTCCTTGTTCGCGAATTGCACCTCGGAGACGCCCTCCGCGCGGTTTTCCCGGAACCAAATGCCACTGCGCTCCGCATCCGCGCGGCTCAGCGGCGCACCGTTGTGCGTCAAACGCACCGGGGCCTGGTCAGTGTTGGCTCCTGGCTCGTACACGAAGGTGTCCGTGGCGCCGTCAGCGGAAATCGCGCTACACGTCCACTCCGGGGAGTAACGACGAAAGGCCAGATCCTTCCCAGCCATCGTCGACTGCAGCCCGACAGTATCCTCCGGCACACCGTCCGCGTTCAGACGACGCAGCACCGGAGTAGTGCTCGACCCACCGACTGGCTCAATCCAGTTACGCTGTTGCCCATCCTGGGTGAAAATCCTCGTCACCGGCTGCTCCGCCTGGCCGGTGAACGCCTGCTGCGCCGCCGTGTCCGCCGTGCCCAGCTCCTTGCCTTCCTGAGTGGAGATGCGGTTAAGCGCGATCGCCATCGCGAACGCCTGGTTGCCGCGCGGGTCCGGGAAGCGTGCCGTACCGCCCGAGTTCGACGCGATGCCAATCTCAAACGCCGTCGGCGAATCCAACCCAACAAGGAACGTGCCGTAGGTACCGCCGGAGTCATTATCACAGATGAAGTCACGTTTCTTGCCGCCCATGTCGGCCCACTGCCACTGATTCCTCTCGACGCCCGCCCCGAACGTCTTCCGGCACGCCTCACGACTGCCGTTCGGCGTCAGCCTAATCGGCGGATTGACCGTGCCCGTGCCGCCCGAGTTGGAGACATCCACGCTGATCATTTCGCCGCCGAGCACACTGCCCGTCGACTCGGCATCCGCAACCATCATCCGAAACGACGGCAGCGGCTGCCCGCGGTACGTGAACTTCACGTTGCGGAACGAAAGGCGCACGAAGCGGTTCTTCTCCGTCTGGAAAATGTCATTCGCGGTAGCCCCCGTCTCCGCAACGAAGAACGATTGCCCCGCAATCTGGTTCCCGAACGCAGCCCGGCTCCACGGCGGCTGCTGCCCCGCCGACAAGCTGCCCTTATTCGACCCCGTCCCCGTATCCGAGGCCTCCACCGTCACCGTGTACGTCAGCGTGTAATCCCCGAAACGCTTCGTCACATTGTGCGTCCCCGGCTTCGCAATATCCGACGCATCAATCCAACACATCTGGTTCGCCCACTTCTTGGCGTCCCCGTCCGCCTTACGAAACGAGCAGTCCCCAATATTGACGCGGCCGTTAGCGTCGGCGGCGCTCGCTGAGCTTTGACCGCCGAGGCCTCCGAGCACGGCAACCAGCGCGAGCAGCATGGACACAACTACTGCCGCTGCGGCTCGTCGCAGCCGAGGCGGTTCGCCAAATGCTGGCCAACCCGCTGTTGTCATGAAACCGCCCTTTTTGCTGTGCTCCAGCTTCTATGGATGCTTCTATTGGTGTAAAACACCGCAATCGTACCGTGCTCGAGGAGAGAACAGCAATACTTACAGAGCCTTAAGAATCCCCAGGTAAATGGGGGTGGGGGTTTGCTTTTTGGGTGGGCGCACTGTGGGGCCCTCCGCATTACCTTGCTGAGCTTTCTTCCCCTTTTCCTGAAGGACCCCATTGGGGCTTCTTCTTGGGAATAAACATACTGCCCAACAGGCTTAAGAAACCGAGAATCCCCATACCCGTTGCAAATGGAGTTCGGTCAAGCAGCTCAAGAATTACCGCCACAGCCAAAAACAAAACCGCTAGGCAGACAAACATCCACTGTCCTCTTCTCACCGCTCTCCCCTCTTCACGGATTGATTCGGCTAGAGCGTAGTTGACTGCGGCGTTGGACCTTGTCGCTTCATTCGCCGCAATGGCAGAGTCCTCTGCCATTGCGACAATTCTGTTTGCTAAACCAGCTTCGACCTCTTCGTAAGCTTGAAGTTCACTAGGATGAGGCAAAGGAGCAACTCGCATCACGCTCATGAGATCGTGCGTGACCCTGTTACTAACCTGATCTAGCACCTCGGCTTCTAAAACATCATCTTGTTCTGAGAGTCGATCGCCTGCCGCAGTGCCTGCCCCGTTTGCTTCCACGCTTTCTCCAGGTTTTCCGCTGGATCGTGGATACGTGCTTCCCGAATTATCCGACCGTCGCTGGAGCGAGCTATCACCCTGCCACGGGTCATGTTGCGCATCGTTCGAGTGCTCATTCGCCATCCCACCTCCATCTCCTGGTAAAGAACGTTTATTGTCCCATAGCCATTACACTATGACAATTATGCCATCGACATCCCTTTCTGGCAGGTAAGTACAGGCGACATCAGACTCCAACGTCCACGCACCAAATTCCTCGATTTATCCCCATCAAACCCGACGTTTCACCAGCTCACAACACTCGAGGTCCATATGGAATGTGGTCTTAGACCGGCATCCTCCCGCAGGTTTGAGGCGCCTCAACGATTAACTCTCTAACCGCCTGTCCGTCCGTTTCAGCCATTAATCCCACAGTTTCTCCGCGTAGAAGCCGCCGTCTGCAGCACTTTGCTAGCAGCGTGGCTTTGCACGACAGACGGGCTACCCATGCTAGAGTGTCCGACTAGCGTTGCACCTTCATCGAAAGCCGAGTCTCAGGCTTAAGGGTCTAAAGGGGCATTACTCCCATCTGCAATTCTGTTCACAAAATCCCGACTCCGCTCGTGATGACTATCCCACCCCAAATACCTATCCCCAAGAAGTCGGCTCCGAGGACCTATCAGGGGCTGAAGAGACATCATGCGTGTAGCCCCCAGCAAAAGCAGCAACGGAAAAGCGGGAAAGTCCCAACCCTTCCGTTGCTGCCTCCCAGATAGGCCTACTCCCTAGTCCCCGATCTGATCACGCCCACGCTTCACGATCAACGGGTCCGGCGTCCCCACCACATCATGGTCCTTGTTGGTGTATTCGAACTTGCTCAGGATGTAGCGCATCGCGTTGAGGCGGGCGCGCTTCTTGTCGTTCGACTTGATGGTGATCCACGGCGATTCGTCAGTGTCCGTGTAGCGGAACTGCTCTTCCTTGGCGTTGGTGTAGTCGTCCCACTTGTCCAGGGATGCGAGGTCCATCGGCGACAGTTTCCATTGGCGCACCGGGTCTACTTGGCGGATGGCGAAGCGGGTGCGCTGCTCTTTCTGGGTGACGGAGAACCAGAACTTGGTCAGCGAGATGCCGGAGCCAAGGATCATGTTCTCAAGCATCGGCACTTCACGGAGGAATTCGGCGTGTTGGGATTCGGTGCAGAAGCCCATGACGCGTTCGACGCCGGAGCGGTTGTACCACGAGCGGTCGAAGAACACGATTTCGCCTGCTGCCGGGAAGTGTTGGATGTAGCGCTGGAAGTACCAGGAGGTGGATTCGCGCGGGCTCGGCTTTTCCAGGGCGACGGTGCGCGCACCACGCGGGTTGAGGTGCTCGTTGAAGCGTTTGATGGTGCCGCCTTTACCCGCTGCGTCACGACCCTCAAAAATAATGATGTGGCGCTGACCAGTGTCTTTAGTCCAGTTCTGCCACTTCAGCAGCTCAATCTGGAGGGCACGCTTTTGTTCTTCGTACTCGCTCCGGCTGAGGCGTTCTTCGTAGGGGTAGTTTTCGCGCCAGGTTTCGATTGGTGTCCCGTCCGGCATGAGCAGCGCCGGGTCGTCTTCATCGGTGTCGTCGACGATCCAGCCTTCTACGGCGGCGAGGTCGATCATTGGGAGTTCGTCATCCTTGTGGTCAGCCATGTATCAAGTTTAACCCCATTGCCCCCGGATCGGCGCTGATTGTTGGTTTTTATTTATCGACGCCACCCCCGTTTTCCCACGCATTCCCAAAAGGGAAAACCCCGCCACATTTTGTGGCGGGGTTTGTATCAGGGGGTCTTAGGAAACCAGACCGATCAGCTTCACGATGGCGTCTGCGCCTTCGCCGAGCTGCTTCAGAATGGTCAGAAGTGCGCCTGCTACGTGTGCGTCAGACGAGAGGAACGCCCAGTTCTCGAGTGCCTGCATGAGTTTACTCCTTTGAGTTTAAAATCAGTGGGATGTTGAGAGTTAAGCCGTGATTATTTCGGCAGGGCAGTTGCTTTGTCGCCCAGCTTGCCGAAGTTGATAAACAGGTCCGGAATGAGGCGGAACAACTTGACGATATTGCTGGAGAAGGTGCTGAAGTCCTTCAACGCGTCGGTGATGACTGCGAGATCCATACTTACCCCTTACAGGTCTTGACATTGTGGGCGGGTGCCCGTGTGTCTACATTTCTTAAGGTTGCACACCGTGATGGTGTGTCTTAGCCGTTAATTTTGCACGTATTTTTAACTCACGTCAAGGCTTCGTGAATGATTCACCTCACATTAGGGGCACCCGGCGCGTGTACCTTACATACATGACGTGACAGCAAACGTTCAGGCGAGTTTCCCCAGCGCATCACCACAAAATATAAAATACTACTTAAGCTGCTGAAATGCGTTCATACAGGTGACCGCAAACTATTCTTCCACCGTTTCTTTGAACTTCCTGTGTAAAAGCGACATTCGAACCATTGTTGCACGGCCCCCTATTTCTGATAGTTCGCTGAGCACGGATCGTTACGGCTTTCGCTTCCACCCCACCGCCACGACGATCTCTCACCCCAGCTAAAAAGCGTTCGGCATTAGCGAACGTTCGGCAATACCGAACACCCCAAGCCATGTTGACTGGCATGCACGCTTTAGCCCAGATTTTTCGCCCGGCCGCAGATGTTAATCACTGTCGTCGATACAACCGTTCCTCGTGTTGGTTCGGTCTCGACAAACCTTTTCAATCGTGTAAAATCCGATACATAGTTTCCCCGTTCTCCTCGGAGGCGGGTTTTCTTTTTGCCTAGTTTCGCATGTGGAACTCTATCACGCTGTTATTAGTGGGTCACGTCTATGGCTCATGGCGGCAAAAGAGGATATGTTGGAGTGACGACGGGCCGGTTACCGGAGCGTTGTCGCCTGGAGGCGCCTAGGCTCCAGAGCTTTTTAAGACCTCAGAGAATCCGTTTTTAGAGCTAATGCCTAAGGATGACGTCTTTTCGTGAGATTGATGTCTCCTCACGCCTCAGTCCGAAGGCCAGCCAAAGCCCTGTCACGCAAACGTACCCCCGTTGCAACTACATAGATTTCTAAATAGTTTTTTGGGCACGGTTACTGAAGCGTCGCAGCACGGCAACACTGGAACCGTTTCGCCTGCCGAGGAACACACGCAGGTTGCCTGGTCGTATCACGGAAAACTCGTCTCCGAAGTCGTTGACGCTTGCGAGGTAGAACGATTTTCCGCGACCGAGAAACGCTTCAGGACGCAACGCTGGCGCTGGTTCGCGTCGCCAGAGACAAGGCAACCGCACGGGCCTCGACGAAGTCATCGAGCATTTAGGGTTTTCCCGGTCCGAGCTAGAGGCCGAACTTCACAGCAACAAAGCATAGCTATACAGCGCAAGTCACCCCGCGCATAAGCCCGCCTCATTGACGACGCCATCTACGACCTAGAAACCTCCAGCGCGGAGATACACAAATTGGGGTCACCTGTTAAACAAAGTGGTTGAGATCCTAAGGCCTTCATCCGCGAGTCCGCGATCGACAAACACCGCGAAGAAATGACCACACCCGAAGTCTGCGACTGGGTAGCACACTTTACCGGCCGGCACCCAGCAGCAACATCGTTAAGGAACTGGATTACTGACAGACGCAACGGCTACATCCGAGCTGCCCGGAGGGTGTTATCGGCAAAAACAGCGCGACGTTTCGTGGGGTACCCGCCATCCCCGCGGTGGCTACTTCCTCACTACGTTGTTGTTCGAAAATGCTACGCGCGCTTCTTCAGAAAATACGATTTCCAAAACCTATTTTTCGAACGATCCTCAGGGTAGCGACGTGCCATGAATTCATCTGTGCGGTGACGTGAAGTTTCGGCAGCTTCCAAAAGGGCAGCAACAATTTCAGGGTCGACTGACGAAATGTGCGCTTTGTCTTTACGTCGCTGCGGATAGCGTGTCGTCATTTGAGTTTCTCCTTCCCCTCATCTTCGTCATCGTAGTGCAAAATGAGCACCGGCAGGAGCATCGCAAAAATACAAATGAATCCAACGGAATATGGGATTATCCCAAGTGAACGAAGAGTTGTGTTTGTTCCACTCCTATTTCGTTCCGGTTCGGCAAAAGCGAGACCCCCACCTGGCGTAAGGTTTCCTGGACTACTCGACTCCTTGCGCAGTTGAGCCTCAAGAGCATTGGCGTAATCTTCAGCTGCCTGTGCGATTTCCTTTTCTTCTTCGGCGATTTTGCGCGAAGTCAAAACGCTCCTAATGAGACTCGGTGACTGCAATCGCATGAGGGCGTTGTTGGTAAGAGAGTTGTCAATTGCCCATTGCAGCTGTTTGTAGTACTCGGTGCGATCATCTGACTCTTTTTTCTGCTCAATAGTCTTGAACCCAGATATCAACGCTATAGCTGCAACTATTGGGGTCAAGCTAGGAAAAACATATTTGCATACCCTTGACAAATAAAACGGCCATGATAGGTCTGAACACCAAATATAGTATCCAGCAATTACACCGATTAATAGGAGAAATCCACAAACTAGGAGCTTGACCTTAAGCCGCTGAGAAGGCAACCGCTCTTCAGTACTTTTGGACAAAAATTTCCTATGTTGATTGAGATCGCCCATGTGCCACCCCCAGTATTAGCACTAGCACTATTACTTATTACTCCAAATAAGCAACACGTCAGGCGTAGTCGACGTGTGTTCCCCTTTGTACATTTTCCGTTTTGCGAGCACCCAGACACCACTACTTGCAGCTGGCCGAGGCAAAGCATTCGGTTCGTCCAAGACGTGGGAGTCGGCTCCCAAAACAGCGTAGTTGGTATCTGCAGTTTTTGGCTCTAGTTGTGCACAACCCGCCCGAGTGAGGGGAACACCACGTTACTAAATGCGTAGTCCTAACAGCTGGTCGGCGAAAACCTGCCTCAGCCCCCATCACGCCATGTACCGCTCAATCCCCTTCACCGACAGCAGAAGATGCAGCGGCTGCCCCGGCATCTCCTGAAAACCAGCGTGCTGCATGTAGAACTGCTTCGCCCGCTCGTCCAGCGCGTGCACAACTACCGCCGCGGCACCGACTTCAACGGCAACGGTAAAACAGCGCTCCAGCGCATCGCGCAGCAGCGCCTTGCCAACGCCTTTCCCCTGAGCATTCTGGTCAACCGCAAGCCGTGCAAGGATGATCACCGGAATAGGATCCGGCCGCCCCTTCGCAAAACGCTCCGGCGCCACCTTAGCGACGATACCCCCGGTACACACCGCATAGTAGCCAACGACCCGCTCATTCCACGTTGATACATACACCGCACAGTTGTTGGCACGCTGGTTTTGCATCGCGTAGCGGTGAAACCACGTATCAAGCGACGCCTCCCCGCACCGAAACTCAGCCCGATTATCCGACTTCTCCAACCGACGTGGCGGGTGAAGAATCCCATCAGCTTCCAAAGCTGAACTCCTTGCCAAAAGGAGTTTCCTCCGCAAAAAGCGTACCTAGCCGTGAAAAGTCGGCAGGCTGAGCAAGCAACTCCTCCACACGAGAAAAATCGTCCATCCCCAACACGAAGAGCCGCTGATCAGCAAGCACTCTGGCAGCGCGCTCAACAGCGCTCTCAAGCACAAACTGCGATACCGAGGAATTCGTCACCTCAGCCGCACGCCGCAGGCACTCCTCCTGCACTGACGATGTACGCAGATTCAGCCGTCTATCTTTCACAGCCATTTCAACCTCCCAAAACCCTTGTACTCACAATGTACACACACAAGAGGTCGAGGGCAAGGCTCGTAATTTGAGAGTCACCATCGCCACGGGTGCAGGTCTTCCTTATCGACGACGGCCCCACCAACCCAAAGAACACAATCTCCTCTGAGCGCGGCCTCCCATAAGCCTCAAAAGGGGCATGTTCAATCTCCCCCGATGCCCCCCTAAAAACAAGCACCCCGAGAGACCTTGACGCAACTAAAAGCAATCCTTTTAGAGCCGGTAGCCTCGAGGCTAACGTTTTCTACGGTACCAGATAGAAGGCTTCGCCCGTCGCTTTGCCCTTGTCCGCTCACCGAGCTGCCACAAGCCCAAAGTCGAATCCGATTCACGCGTGACCAAATCTGCTTTCTAGTCAGACGGTTCACTTTCAAACCGGGAGCGAAGACATTACACCGTAGCGCCACTTGTCGGCAATTGGTCGATTGCACTCCAAAGTCCCGAAGGGGCTTGGCCCCGATCACTGTTGATCAGCGCCAAGCCCCGTCAGCTTGTTCGTAACGTCACGCGCTCAGGACGCACTCTCCACTAAGCGACGACCCGTCGTCGTCCCACCAACGCACCAGCGGCGATGAGCGCACCGCCGAGGAGGATCGGCAGTTGCAGGCCGTTTCCGCCAGTCTTGGGCAGGTTGCCCTGGCGGACGTTGGCAACGGTCAGTACCGCATCCTGGGAGGTAAGCTGCCAGGAGCTCGGTGCCACCGCCTTATCGACCTGCGTCGCGACAATTTTGGCATCTTCATCTAGCGCGATCGTCACATTCCCGTTGTCCACCGACAACGAAAACACAATCGGCTTCACAAGAAGATTGTAAACACCCAGACTGTCTTGAGGCGACCGAGTCTCTACGAGCTGATAGTGACCCGGCTCCAATTCTTCTGACTTGAAGATTCGATTCTCCTTATCGTAAATCATTGGGATTCCATTACCGATGACTTGGCCATTTTCGTCCAGTTTTTGAAGTATAAACTCAGCACCGTCTAGACGGTTTTCTGGCTTCAATAGCTCGTGCGAAACTGCATCGGAAGAAATCTTTGCAATCACAAGCCGAGCTTTTTTCTCTACTTCTGGCGGAGGCACACAGGCCTTCGCCTCCTTGGGCCCAACTTGTACAGAGTTGAAAAGCGATTTGCCGGGTGCACATTCATCTCCAGTCTCGTTTCCTGTATAGGCATCGAGAGAGATTGTCATTTCAACATTAAATTGATGGATGCCATTACTTGTAGCACCAAATCTATTGAGCCCCTTCGGCTGTATCGTTCCACCGCCAGATAGCACAAACGGACCTTGGCCAGTTTGAAATGTCGTGGCATACGATTTCCCGAATTCATCGACCAAGGACCAAGAAGTCTTTTTCACAACAATCCCCGTCGGCATCGTTGGAGTGTCGACTACCTTACTATAGGCAGCCTCGCGATTTCCTGGGTTTGTTACATTTACCTGGTATTTTACTATATAGGTCCCGTCTTCCTGCTTCTTCGCAGACTGTCCAATCGCTTCTTTGGTGACGTCTGGAACAATTGGTTCTGGTGTCGTCGTAGGAGCCTTTGCCGATGCACCGTCAGTATTGTATGAGGACGGTGCAGTTTGAGCGCCGACTACTTCGACTTTTAGGAGATTTGGAGCCTTCGCCGTCGGGTTCCCGACCTTAATTTTGATTACTTCCGTTGTGTTCGAGTCCACGGAAGACCGGCCACCCTTTCCGAAAGCAATCGATCCGTCTTCTTCAACCCATGCTTGTCCCCAAACAGGCGCTTGGTCTGTAATGTTAAGAAACTGACCGACGGTCTGCCCATCAGGCATCTTCATATCGGTAATATCCACGCGCAGGGGGGCACCACCGCTCGTGCTAATACGTTCCAAGAAAACGCGCTGTTTGTTCCTTCCATCGCTTTGCGCCCACCCACTTTGCAGGCCCCACAGATACCCTTTCGCACCTGGGATGGCAACAAAGTCCTCTGAAACCGTACGGAATGTTTGTCCCGGATTCCAGATTGTTTTGGCTTGCAGAGTCACGTTTTTTGCAGGCTTTAGCGTTGCAGTAATCGTGTCTAAATTCACGCTGTAAAGACGGCCACTACCCCATACAGACGCACCTGCGACCCAGTATGTGCCGTCATCATCGAAGGTACCTGCGTTGATGCCGCTACCGAGGTCGTTGGATGTTGTATTGTCCGGATGATTCTCGGGAAGAAATCCATCAAGTCCTTGAAGCTTGCCCAAATCAAAAACTTCACCCGTATAAGGATTTATCTGCAGTAAGTGGCCTGCGGGGAAACAAGGGTCATCCCTGTGGCCCGTCTTCACCGAAATCCTGGGCTGACTAACAGCATAGAGGTAGTTATCGTTCTCGTTGTAGGCAAGTGCGTTATATACCCACCCGCTGGCGGGTCCGATCTTTTCTGACTGCAATGCACCTTGTCCGTCTTCTACCTGAAGATACAGCTGCGAAGAAGTTCTATTGCTAGAGGCTTGTGGGCTCGCGACGATAAATCGTCGGAAGCCATATTTTTGCTCCGCAATGGAAAGTAAGCGAGGTGGCTGTCGATGAACAGATTTTACATCGCGAAGCTCACATTTATCGCCGTGCGTAAGTGGCAACACGTCAGCGTCGGCTGAAGGAAGAATCGGAAGATCTTTCTCTACCGGAGCCGCGAGGGAGCCTTGCAAAGTGATGTCCTCGGGTCTGGTTGGAGCCGATCTGTAGGAAGTCCGAAGCGTCACAGTCGAGTCTGCCGAAACCGGTACCGAGTCGATTCGGCGGCCGTCCTTCGTCGGGAACCATGTAATAACCACACGATCCGGGTAGGTCTCAACTTTATTTTCGAGCCTTACACCGTCCGTTTGCTCAATTGGAATAGAGAAAAACACATCTTCTAATCGGACTGAAGGGCTCAGAGTTACTGTTGCACTTGAGAAATTAGAACGCGCTTGAACATCGAATGTTGTCTCGTACGGATTGTCGCCAATAGTCGTGTGCGAGGATACTGGAATACCATCACCTGCGACATTCACCTTGTGGTCCTGAGGCTTATTGTCCATGTCCTGGCCCCACATCTGGACCCGGTAAATACCGTTTGGAGGTGCCACGGGATTCAGGATTACCGAGTCGCCACCCTTGATATAGAGGTCAGTAATACTCGGAATGAGCTGAAACTCCGTGTCATAAGACTTTCCCTTGGCGTTCTTATTCCAAAAAATCGCGTTAGCGAAATCAATGGTTCGGTCAACGACAATCGCCCCCTGACGAACGACGCGGATCCTAACTGGACCGGAGATATCCTTCGTATTGTTATCGTTTCGGTTTTTCTTGATGGCGAACCTGGTTACTCGCCAGTTACCAGTCTCGTTGATCTTAAATTCAATTTGGGGGTTGTCCCCCAAGAAATCTGGCTTAGCATCGGTAAGAGAAAACTCTTGATCCTGCTGCCCTGGGACACCCGGAATATCTCCCGGGGCAGCAGCGCGGTCTTGTGAATCCGCAACCTCCTCCGCGGGGCGCCCCTTGCCATAACCAGACTCGGCAAGCTGTGCCTCGGACGGCACTTCGGCGCTCTCGGCGATCGCGTACTCACCGGCGTCGGTCGTGCGGGCCTCAATCTCAACGACCTGCGGCGGAATCGTGTGCAGGGCGTTCAGGTTGAACGCCACAAAACCGCCATCCTTAGCGTTCACGTAGCCGTAGTCGTAAGGCTCGAGCTTGCGGCCATCAGCAGTGACGGACAGGACTTCCTTGATCTCGCCCTTGCCCTCACGCTTGAGCGCGAAGATGTTTTCCTTCGACGCCTTGCCGCCGAACTCCCATGCCTCGCCATCGGGGTCGTTGACCACGATGCGGTCAACGACGCCCTTGCGCTCGACGGTCACGGGGTTCGCGGTGGCCGGGGCCTCTGCTGGTTTCGAAGCAGATGCAGAGGCCGGATTAGAGGCCGACGCTGCGGCAGGCGCCGAAGGCGTGGCGGAGGAAGACGGTGTGTCGTCGTCCATCCACGAGTAGGTGGGCAGGCCGGCGTCGTCGGTAGTGATGTCGGAGACCGTCGTGGTCTCCTCCGCCTGAACGGCCGGGTACGCGCCCAGGCCGGCGGCCAACGCCACCGAGGCTACTACGGCTGCAAGTCCACGGGCACGGTGCCGAGCAGGAGATCCTGCAGGTTTGATAAAGTTTCGCATTTTTCTTTCCCTACTTCCGCTTTACCGTGTCTCGTTCTTGCTTCGCCGCGCCAGGAACAATCCCAGCACAATTAACAGTCCGCCAAGTCCCGCGGCCCACAGCACGTTCGCGCCGGTGGACGCCAGCGACCCGCGCTCTTTCTCGGGGACGGCGCGGGGGTGGGTCACCGTCGTGACCACCCCGTTCGGTTTCGTTGTCACGATTGTCGACGGCACCGTGGTCGTCACCGTTGTCGGTGTGCCATTCGGAGGGGTCGTGGTGTACGTCGTCCGGATGGTGGTGCTCACTCGAGGAGGTGTCGACGTCGTCGTCTTCGTCGTGGTCACCGTGTTACCGGGCTTTGTTGGCGTCGTTGATGGTGGCTCGGAAGGCTCCCACGGTGGTGGGGTGCCGTAGCTCTTGTCCCACTTCATCACCAGGACGTTTTCGTACTCGTAGCGGATGCCGCGTTCGTCAGGAAGTGGGAGGATGAGCAGCTTCGGGCTGCTCAGGTGGTACTCGTACTTCGTGTCCGGCGCGGACTCCTCCACCAGGTACAGGCCCGGGGTGAGGTTGTCGAACATGACCTCGCCGCGCTGGTTCGTCGCCTTCGTTTCGATGACGTCGAGGCCGCGCGAGCGGGCGTCGTCAAGCGTGGTTTTCTTTGCCACGTTGCGGCCTTGCTCCGAGGTGATGTCGATGCCCCGCACCTTCGACAAGGTGAACTTGGCGCCGGCGATGGCGGGAGGCTTCTGACCGGCCGGGACCTGGTCGTACGGGTTGGTGCCCTGCTTCTTCAGCAGCAACTGGATCGGCTTATTCTTGTCGATGCTCGCCGGATTCAGGTTGGCGTCATTACCGCTGATTGGGCGCACGTCAGCCACCGCGGGCGAAAACGCACCCGCGGCAAGCATCGTGGCTGCACCACACGCTGCCAATAGTTGGGACAAGCGCATTAGGACAGAACCTCCTCGTTCACAGCGCCGGAACGGTCGCTCTTCTTCTTTTCGCGGTACACCCACCAGATCAGCGCCAGCAGGATGAGCAGGGACACCCCACCGAGTGCCCACATCCACCACTGCAGGGTGGAGGTGGAGTCGTCGAGGACGCTGGCCTCATCTGGGTCCATGGGTACTCGCTCCGCGTGGACGAGCAACCGGTGCGTATTGATGCCGTACGGCGTACAGGTGATCAGCGTCAGCAGGTCGCGCTCGGGGTCGGCGCGCAGGCTGTCGGTCTCATCCGGCAGGACAACTTCGATGTCGTACACCTTGTACTTCATGCGCTCGCCAAACGTGGATACATAGATGGCGTCGCCGACTTTGATGTCGGAAAGGTTGTCGAACAGGGTGGCAGTAGGAATCCCAGTGTGTCCCGTAATCACGGAGTGCGTGCCCACACCACCGACCGGAAGTGCCGTGCCAAACATGTGGCCAAGACCCTTTTGCAGCGTATCCTCCGCAGTACCGTGGTAGACCGGCAAGCGGGTATTCGTACTTGGGATCACAATCTGGGACATCGCAGGAAACCCTGCGAGTTGCCGCAAGTACTCCTGATACGACGCATTATCTTTTGAAACTCGAGCCAACCATGGATCAAGGATTGGACCGTCTTTGTGGTCCTGGTTGTACGCTCTGGCGGCTTCAATCTCAGTATTCAATTGCGGCTCTGGCTGGTCATGCAGCAGAGCTTCGTAATCCTTTGCCACCTGTTCCTGCATTCGGTTGTTCCACTGCGTAGCAACTACCGGATACATCAAAACAGCCAGCCCAAGAAGGATGATGATAGCTGGAACACCGACGCGCTGAAACAGCGATTTCGCTCCAGGCTGCCGCCTGTGCTTCGCCTTCGTTGGTGCAGTCACAGAAATCAACGTCTTTCTTGTTGGGAAATATTTTGGAAAACTGGGCGGAGTTTTACGCCCTCCGCCGACGGCGTGATGTGGCGCTAAGAAAGCGCGACATCAGGGCCATGGAACCTAGGCGGCCTGGGAGTTACGGCGAGCGACGTATGCGCCGCCACCGATGATTCCAAGACCAGCCAGGATCAGGATGGCAATACCCATACCACCGGTGTTTGGCAGGAACGGCGTAGTGTCCTCCAAGTTGACGACCTCACCATCGTTGTCGCCCACCTTGATGTTCTGGAGGGTGCCAGCGTTCTTCCAAAGCAGGGTGAACTCGATTGGCTGGGACAAAAGCTCGAAGCCCTTCGGGGACTTCGTCTCAACGAGGCAGTACTTGGTCCACTGGTTCTTGGTGTTCGGATCGTTGTTTGCACCGTCGTTGACGTGCAGACCATCAATCTTCACCATGCCGTCCTGGCCAGAAACGAACGTGCTCTTACCTTCAGTGGTCTGAAGCGCCTTATCGTTAGTGACCGCTGCCTTGCAGTCCTGGCCATCCGTGGCACCGTAGACCTGGAACTCAGCACCCTCCAGCGGCTTACGCTCCTTGCTCACCTTCTTAAATTGGATGCCAGCGTAACGAGTCTCGACATCGTTCGTCGGCTTTTTCTTTTCCTCTTGAACATTGTTCGGGTTGTTCTCGATCTGCACAGCGGTGTTCTTCAGGATGCCATTAGCAGGCATCTCGTTGACCTTCGCAGTGATCTTGACGGAGATCTGCTGGCCGTTCTTAATCTTTGCTACGCCAGCTTCAGTGAAGGTAACAACAACTTTCTGACCTTCAACCTTGATCTTGTAGTCGGATGGCTCGAAGTCGTTGCCGAGAACTTGGACGTCCTTCTCCGTGGTTGAAGCCTTCGGATCGAGAGTATCTTCAATCCGGTAGATGGTGCGCTTTTGACGATCAGTATCGATCGTCTGCGCCCAGGTATCGATCGTGTACTCAACCTGCTGGCTTACATTCTTGCCAGAGTCAACGACAGACTTTTTCGGTTCCTTCTGCTTGTAGTTCTTCGGGTAAGCAACGACGTCGTACATCCACTCCGTGCCACCAGCCTGAGCGTTGGCCTTCGTCATCGGCACGAACACGAGGAAGTCAGCTGCCGGGGAGTAACCCGCTACAGGAGAAGTTTCCTTAACGAGATAGACGCCAACCTTGAGGTCTGACCAGACAATCTTGCCGTCTTTATCTGTCTTCACCTCTGCGAACGGGGTTCCAAGCTTCGCGCTACCCGCGGTCAGCTTTGATGCGGCCACCAAACCTGCATTTGTCGTCAGGTCAGCATTAGTGACAGGGTACAGGGTGAACCCAGCATCCTTAAGGTTTTCTCCCTTGACCGTGGTGTCTTCCTCGCCCGTAGGTGTACCAAGGCTTTCTGGGTCAGCCTTCTTGTAGAGGGTGATGGAACCCTTCTTGGCGACATCGATCGTCGACTTCGCGACAGCTGGGCCGTTCTCCTGCGCCATCGCGTCCTGCGCAGCGATGCCAGCAGAGCCGGCGAAGGTCAGGCCTGCTGCGATTGCGATCGCGGCGGTTTTCTTGAGGGCAATTGTCATTTGGTTTCCTTCCAAAAGAGGTCTCTTGGGGCCCTCAGCGCACTTCAAGAAGTTAGGTTTCTTGCGCACGCGCCAGTGGCCCAACTTTGGGAACGCATTGAATTTAAGCACCCCCCCCCCGCTTTGTCCAAGTCATTTAGTACGAAATCTCAAGGTTTCTCAGCCGACATATTGACCCATTTATGCAGCGCAAACCGGTTTTATTCGTTGACCATTACATATGTAGCCGGCTGTCAGTTAACGCTAGACATTCTGACCGTCAGGATTCTCCAAAACTCTTAGAGATTCCTCATACTTTCTGACCACTTATGGGGGAGTTTTCAGCGCTGCCGACGCAAGGCCCTTTGCCGCCACAATCATTCCGGTCGACCTCCTCCGGTCGACCAACGCTGATCAGCGCGAAATCAGCAAAATCGCGTGAAACAGCCCAAATTGCCGTGACCTGGGTTGGTCGACGGGAAGAGGTCGACGGGAACGAAATCGAGGTGGAAACAGCGCGAAACCTATGCCGAGCCACACGCAATTCTGTTCACAAAATCTCGAACAAACCGAAGAGCCATACCCCAACCCGAAGCCCGACCAACCACAACGCCACAACACGCAAAAATCCCGGGCCACCCCACCGCGAAAGCGGGGCGCCCGGGAGAAAGCCAGTCAGAAACTAGCGGTTTACATCATGCCTGCCATGGCGTCTGGGTCCATGCCTGCACCGGCAGCACCGGCTGGCTCAGGCTTGTCGGCAACGACGGCCTCGGTGGTCAGGAACAGGGCCGCGATGGAGGCCGCGTTCTGCAGTGCAGAGCGCGTTACCTTTGCCGGGTCGTTGATGCCGGCTTCCATCATGTCCACGTACTCGCCGTTGGAGGCGTTCAGGCCCTGGCCGTCAGGCAGGTTGGCAACCTTGTCGGCGACGACGCCCGGCTCCAGGCCAGCGTTCAGAGCGATCTGCTTCAGTGGTGCGGACAGCGCCTCGCGGACGATCTTCACACCGGTTGCTTCGTCGCCTTCGAACCCGAGGTCGTCGACAAGCTCGCGGGCGGCCTGCAGGAGTGCGACGCCACCGCCGGCGACGATGCCTTCCTCGACGGCTGCCTTCGCGTTGCGGACGGCGTCCTCGATGCGCAGCTTCTGCTCCTTGAGCTCAACCTCGGTGGCTGCGCCAACCTTGATCACTGCGACGCCACCGGCCAGCTTGGCCAGGCGCTCTTGCAGCTTCTCGCGGTCGTAGTCGGAGTCGGAGTGCTCGATTTCGGCGCGGATCTGCTTGACGCGGCCGTCGATCTGCGCCTGGTCGCCGGCGCCCTGGACGATGGTGGTCTCATCCTTGGTCACGACGACCTTGCGTGCCTGGCCGAGCAGTTCAGGGGTGGCGGTCTCCAGGGAGAGGCCGACCTCTTCGGAGATGACCTGGCCGCCGGTGAGGATGGCGAGGTCCTGCAGCATGGCCTTGCGGCGGTCGCCGAAGCCTGGTGCCTTGACGGCGACGGACTTGAAGGTGCCGCGGATCTTGTTCACGACGAGGGTGGAGAGGGCTTCGCCCTCGACGTCCTCGGCGATGATCAGCAGTGGCTTGCCGGACTGCATGACCTGCTCCAGCAGCGGAACGAGGTCCTTGACGTTGGAGATCTTGGAGGAGACCAGCAGGATGTATGGGTCTTCCAGGACGGCTTCGCCGCGCTCCATGTCGGTGGCGAAGTATGCGGAGATGAAGCCCTTGTCGAAGCGCATGCCTTCGGTGACTTCGAGGTCAACGCCGAAGGTGTTGGACTCCTCAACGGTAATGACGGATTCCTTGTTCACCGCACCGTTGCCGACGGCGTACATCGCCTCAGCGATCTTCTTGCCGATCTCCGGGTCGGAGGCCGAAATGCCTGCCGTGGAGGCGATCTGCTCCTGGGTCTCTACTTCCTTCGCGTTGTCCAGCAGGTACTTGGAGACCTTCTCGGTCGCTGCCTGGATGCCGCGCTTAATGCCCATCGGGTTGGAGCCAGCTGCGACGTTGCGCAGGCCCTCGCGGACCAGCGCCTGTGCCAGGACTGTTGCGGTCGTGGTGCCGTCGCCGGCGACGTCGTCAGTCTTCTTGGCTACTTCCTTGACCAGCTCGGCGCCGATCTTCTCGTATGGGTCCTCGAGGTCAATCTCGCGGGCGATGGTGACACCGTCGTTGGTAATGGTTGGTGCGCCCCAGGACTTCTCCAGGACAACGTTGCGTCCCTTTGGACCAAGGGTGACCTTGACGGCGTCGGCTAGTGTGTTCAGGCCGTTTTCTAGGCTGCGGCGTGCTTCCTCGTCGAATGCGATCATCTTAGCCATGTAAGTTTTCTCCTTGTATTCGTCGTAAAATGCAGGCGCCCGCGACGGCACGGTCAGCGCGCGGCCAACCTCACCCGCGTTAGCACTCAATTGCCTCGAGTGCTAAGACACAGTTTTAGCACTCTCGCCCGCCGAGTGCAAGGAACCATCTTCGGCCACCTTGCTGACCTTGGAGCGCGTCTTCGAGTACACGAACCACACCAACACAACGAACAGGGCCGTACTGAACCACGGCGTCCAGGACTGCTCCGTGAACACCTCCAGCGGGCTCTCCCCCGCCGCGCCCGCAATGAGCGCCGCGTTGAGCACGCCGAACAGGGACTCGCCAACGATCATGCCCGTGGCCACCAGGGTGCCCATCCGGCGCGCGAAGTCCGGGTGGCGCTGCACCTGCGCCCAACGGTTATAGATGTATCCGATCAGCCCGCCGATCGGCACGATGACCGTCACCGCCACCGGCAGGTACATGCCCATGCCCACAGCCAGCGGCGGCAAGCTGTACTTGCCCGTGGTGCGGGTGAGGGTCTCGTCGATAATGATGAGCGCAACGCCGATGCCCGCGCCCAGCAGAATCAAGCCCCAATCCAGCGAACTGTTGAAAATGCCGTTCGCCACCGAGGACATCAGCGCCGCCTGCGGTGCCGCGAGCGCGTCCGGGCCTGCGCCCTCCATGCCCTGGAAGCCGAAGCCGGTGAGCATCACCTGCAGGATCGGCGGGATGACCACCGAGCCGAACAGCACACCAATAATCAGCGCCACCTGCTGCTTCCACGGCGTCGCCCCCACGAGCTGGCCAGTCTTGAGGTCCTGCAGGTTATCGTTCGAAATCGTGGCGATGCCGAACACAATCGCCGCCGTAAACAGCGTGTACGCCACCAGCGAGGCCGCATTCGCGTCCGTGCCCGCCATGAACGCGCCAATCAGCAGCGCGCACGAGAGCACCGCAATGATGCCGATCGAGGAAATCGGGGAGTTCGACGCCCCAATCAGCCCCGCCATGTAGCCACACACCGACGCCACAATCAGGCCAATGACCAGGATAAACAGCACCGAAATCATGGTCAGCGACAGCGCGTGCTCGTGGATGTCGGTGCCGCGCACGAAGTTCCACAGCAGCAGACCAATCGGCAGCATCGACGCCACAATCACACCCGCCACGATCGGGAACGGGATGTCACGCTCCGTCACATCGACGGCCACGCCCTCGTGCCTCTTTTTCGACGCCGCCAACGACGACGCAATACCCGTCGCAATCGGCTTCGCGATCTTGATCAGCGTCCACAGCGCCGCCACCGCCATCGTGCCCACACCGATAAAGCGGATCTCGTCCGCGAACGTCGTGGAGACAACCTCGGCAAGCTCCAAGCCTTCGTCCATATGGGCCGCCGACTTCATCGGCAACAGGATTGCAAAGGAAATCACGACGCCAACCAGCATCGCAATCCCCACCGACAAGCCCACCAAGTGGCCCACGCCCAGCAGCGCCAAGGACAGCGAACCACCCATCATCGTGCCGCCCCCACCAACACGGAAGAACCCGGCAACCTCGCTGGCCGCCGCCTTCATGGCCGTCAATAAGGAATAGAATGCCGACGTAACCGCACCAAGAATAATCACGCGCAGGCCCTCAGAGTTCTCCGCGTGATCGCGCTCCGAACCGCCATTATCGCCGTCGCCGACGCGCAGCACTTCTGCCGCCGCAACCCCCTCCGGGTACGGCAGGTCAGAGCCGGTCACCAGCGCGCGACGCAACGGAATCGAATACATCACGCCCAAAATGCCACCGAGGGCACAGACGAGGGCGGTCGTCCAAAAGGGGAAACCCTGCCAGTAGCCGACCATCACCAAGCCCGGAAGGACGAAAATGATCGCCGAAAGCGTACCCGCCGCCGACGCAATCGTCTGCACAATGTTGTTCTCACGCACATTGTGCCCAGCAAACTTCCGCAGCACCGCCATGGAAATCACCGCCGCCGGAATGGACGTGGCAAAAGTCAACCCGACCTTCAACCCCAAATACACATTCGCGGCAGTAAACACCAAGGTGATCAAGCCACCAATGATGATCCCGCGCAGCGTCAACTCACGCATCGTCGAGGCCATTGCAAGACCTTTCAATATAGGCATAAAAACGAACGTGGGGAATTGTACCCCCTCGGTTGGTGGTACTTTCGACCACATGACACAAACAGCTTTTACCCCAAACCGTGGCCGCATTTTCGACGACCTCTCCGCCCTCGTCAGCTTCAACTCCCCACACTCCACCCCCGAGCTTGCTGACCAGCATGAAGCCGCCTGCGCCTGGACGGTTTCCGCGCTCGAAGCCCTCGGGTTGGACGTGACCCGCCACGCGACCGTCGATAATGCTGACACCATCATCGCCACCAAAGCCCCAGTCGGCGACGCCCCCACCGTCCTCCTCTACTCCCACTACGACGTCGTACCCGCCAACAACCCCGACGCCTGGACCAGCGACCCCTTCACCCTCACCGAACGCGACGGCCGCTGGTACGGCCGCGGCGCCGCCGACTGCAAAGGCAACCTCGCCATGCACCTCGAAGCACTGCGCCTCATCCAGGCCAACGGCGGCACCGACCTCGGCATCAAAGTCGTCGTCGAAGGCTCCGAGGAGCTCGGCGGCGACGACGGCCTCGGCAAACTTATCGACGCCCACCCCGACCTCTTCCGCGCCGACGCCATCATGATCGCCGACTCGGGCAACGCCGCCGTCGGCGTCCCAACGCTCACCACCTCCCTGCGCGGCGGCGCCCAGATCAACGTGACCGTCGAAACGCTGGAAGGCGCCGTCCACTCCGGCTCCTTCGGCGGCGCAGCCCCCGACGCCGCCCACGCCCTGGTCCGCATCACTGACTCCCTCTTCGACGACACCGGCCGCACCACCATCGACGGCGTCGACTGCACCGCCACCTGGGACGGCCAGCCCTACCCCGCCGACACCTTCGCCACCGACGCCGGCGTTCTCGACGGCGTCACCCTCAACGGCACCCCCGACGACAACCCCGCCGACATGGTCTGGGCCCGCCCCGCCATCACCATGATCGGCTTCACCTCCACCCCCGTCGCCGACGCCGTCAACGCCGTCAACCACCGCGCCGAAGCCCAATACAACCTCCGCGTCCCTGCAGGCACCGACGCCGCCGCCATCGCCAACGCCGTCAAGGAGCACATCCACGCCCACACCCCCAACGGCGCCCACGTCACCGTCGAAATCTCCGGCGTCAACGAACCATTCGCCACCGACCCAGAACACCCCGCCATCGCCCTGTTCGGCGACTGCCTCCAAACCGCCTACGACGGCGCCGACCTCGCCCTCATCGGCTCCGGCGGCTCCATCCCACTGACCATCACGCTGCAGAACCACTTCCCCGACGCCGCCATCGCCCTCTACGGCGTCGAGGAACCGCAGTGCGGCATCCACGGCGTCGACGAATCCGTCGACCCCACCGAAATCGAACGCATCGCGGTGGCCGAAGCGCTCTTCCTGCAGCAGTACGGGAAGTAGCCGGGTTTTGGCTGGCTGGGGCGCTGCCTGGGCGCCGCCAAAACCCAAACTGTAGTAACAGGATGGTAGCAATCCGCATTTCGCACGTTTTTTCGAGGATTACTACAATCCACCTACTACACTTTGCAGATTTGGGGGTTTTCGAACTTCTATTTGCCGGTCGACCCTCCCCGTTTGCCGCCTCCAAGGTTAAAAGCGTGCGCTTAGAAGCGTGCGATGCAGGTCGCACATTTTCACCGGCCAGAGACGGTTTCCGGCGACCAGCGTCGCACTCCTTTAACACCTCGACACGAACAAGATCACGTGAAAGCCACGGCGCGCGAACCCGTCACCTCGGAAAAGTTCCCGCGATCAGCGTTGAACCCGGGAACTTTCTTTGTGGACAGCCGTCGCGACCTGCAGAAACGCAACCGATGGTCGACCGGAACCAGCCTGAAACGCAAAATGGTTCCCAGTCGCGGGAACTTTTTCGAAGGGGGCGCGGGCGCGAGGCGCAGGCGCACGAGGGGGCCAGACAGGCAGGCCAACCAGGGCGAAAACCGTTCGCAAAATGTCGGGGCTGTGAGTACAGTGAATTTTTGTTGGTCGCGCCACTGATCATGACGCGCCTTGTTTCTAGTTTCGACGGTGCATGGTGGGCAGCTGCGTTGCTGTGGCGCGCCGAAGCTGAAGAAGCTGATGAAGCTGAACAAGGAGGGCCCGGGTTGTGTTGACGCTACTTGTCGCGCTATTCGTCGCGACTGCGGCGGCGCCGTTGTTGATCCGTACGATCGGTAGGTCGGCGTTTGCGCTGGTTGCGTTGGTGCCGCTGGGCGGGTTCGCGTGGATGGTGTACCTGTTCGCAAAGGGTGTCTTTGTGGATGGTGGGGAGATCGTTTCGCGGATTCCGTGGATGCCGTCGGCGGAGTTGAACCTGGATTTCAGGTTGGACGCCCTGGCGGGCTTGTTCAGTTTGATTATTTTGGGCGTCGGCTCCTTGGTGTTGTTGTACTGCTGGGGGTATTTCGATTCGAATCCGCGCAGGTTGGCCAAGTTTGGCGGGGAGCTGACCATGTTCGCCTCCGTGATGTACGGGTTGGTGATTTCGGACAGTTTCTTGCTGATGTACGTGTTTTGGGAGTTGACGTCGATACTCTCGTACATGCTGGTCAGCTATTACGGTGAGCGGGCTTCTTCACGACGCGCCGCCATCCAGGCCCTGATGATTACGACGTTTGGCGGGCTGGCGATGCTCGTCGGTATTAACTTGCTGGGCTACAAGACGGGCATTTGGCGGCTCAGCGAGGTCTCCCAGTTTGCGAATATTGAGAATACGCCTGCGATTTCGACGGCAATTGTGCTGATTATGTTGGGGGCGATGACGAAGTCGGCGCAGGCCCCGTGGCACATTTGGTTGCCGGGAGCGATGGCGGCGCCGACGCCGGTGTCGGCGTACTTGCACTCGGCGGCGATGGTGAAAGCCGGGATTTACCTGGTGGCGCGCCTGGCGCCGGATATGGCGGTGGTGAGTACGTGGCATCTGGTGGTGCTTTCGACGGGCGTGTTCACCATGATCCTGGGTGGCTGGTTGGCGCTGAAGCAGCGTGACCTGAAGCTGATCCTGGCGTACGGCACGGTGTCGCAGCTGGGCTTTATCACGACGGTGATCGGCATTGGGTCGCGTGAGGCGACAATGGCTGGCCTGGCGATTACGTTTGGGCACTCGATGTTTAAGGCGACGCTGTTCATGATTGTCGGCGCGATTGACCACACGACGGGCACCCGCGACATCCACGAGCTTTCGGGGTTGGCGAAGCGGGAGCCGTTTGTGGCGTTTCTGGCGGCGGTGTCGGCGGCATCGATGGCGGGTATTCCGCCGTTCTTCGGCTTTGTGGCGAAGGAATCGGCGCTCGAGGCGGTGCTCAACGAGGAGATGCTGCACGGCATGCCGGGCTACATGACGTTGGTGGCGATCGTCGCTGGTTCCATCCTGACCATGGCGTACTCGCTGTACTTCTGGTGGTCCGCCTTTGCGACGAAGCCAGCACACAACAACGGCGAGTCGGAGGCGGTGCGCGAGATGCACCCGATCGGCCCGACCCTGTGGATTTCGCCGACGGTGCTGACCACGCTGACGGTGGTGTGCGGTATTTTCCCGGTGCTGCTGTCGACGGCGTTCAACGAGTACCTGGACGTGCGCTTCCCCGGCGGCGAGCAGCAGGAGTTGGCGCTGTGGCACGGGATAACGATCCCGCTGGTGCTGACGGCCGTGATTGTGCTGGGTGGCGTCGTCATGTTCTGGCAGCGTGCGTTGCTGAAGCCGCTGCAGACGGGCAAGCCGGCGCTCGGCGATGGTGACGACCTGTGGGACGCGCTGCTCGCACAGCTGCGCACGGCGTCGCTGCGCTTGACGGCGTCGACGCAGCGCGGTTCCCTGGTGATCAACCTCGGCGTGATTTTCGCGGTGTTGGCCGTGGTGCCGCTGGCGGCGCTGGTGCTGGGCCGCTCGAACGATATTCGGATGCTGCTGTGGGATTCGCCGTGGCAGGGCTTGGTGGTGTTCATCATGGTCTGCATGGCAGTCTTTGCGACGGTCCAGCGCAACCGCCTCTCAGCCGTAGTGATGGTGGGGCTGACCGGCTACGGCATGGCGACGATCTTCGCCCTGCACGGCGCGCCGGATCTGGCGCTGACGCAGGCCTTGGTGGAGACCATCGTGATGGTGGTGTTCATGCTGATCCTTCGCAAGATGCCGACGGAGGTCGAGCCCCGCAACGAGGACAACCGGGCCCGCGCCTGGCTGTCGATTCTGACGGGCGTCTCGGTTGTGGTGGTGGCCATGTTCGCGATGAGCGCGCGCACCGCCGACCCGATCTCGGTGTTCATGCCGGAGCTGGCGCACGACATCGGCCACGGACGCAACACGGTGAACGTGCTGCTCGTGGACCTGCGCGCGGCCGATACGTTCGGCGAGATCATCGTGCTGGTGATCGCGGCAACGGGCGTGGCCAGCCTGATCTTCGGCACCGGCAAGTTCGGGCGCTCCTCAAGGCGCCCGACGCTGTCCACCACGAAGGCGCGCTGGCTGGCCAGCGGCGTGGACTCGGAGACGGCGCAGAACCGTTCGTTGATGGTGGACGTCGCAACGCGGATCCTGTTCCCGTCGATGATCCTGCTGTCCCTGTACTTCTTCTTTGGCGGCCACAACGCACCCGGCGGCGGCTTCGCCGGCGGGCTGGTGGCGGCGCTGGCGTTCACGCTGCGCTACCTCGCAGGCGGGCGCCAGGAAATCGAGGAGGCGCTGCCAGTGGACCCGGCGAAGCTGCTGGGCACCGGCATGCTGTTCTCTTTCGCCGCGGCGGTGACCCCGATGTTCTTCGGCAACCCGCCGCTCACGTCCGGCTACACCACGGTCACGTTGCCGCTTATCGGCTCGTTTGATGTCACCTCGGCACTCGTGTTCGACGGCGGCGTGTACTTCATCGTCGTCGGCCTGACCCTGCACATCCTGACCTCCATGGGCGGCTACCTCGACCAAGAGGAAGACAACCGCAAGCAGTACGCTCGCCAGCGCGCCCGTGAGCTGCAGGAGAAGAATAAACGACGCCGCGAGGCGCAGGCGGCGAAACGGTTGGAGCGAGAGAGCCGTCGAGAAGTGGTCACTGGTGACGGTGACGCGACGGCGGGGCGCGGCAGGGCGTCGACAATTGGGGCGCCGGTGCACACCACCGCGCGTGGCCGCGAAAGGAGCGAGTGATGGAAGCGAACCTGTTCCTGCTCATTGGGTCGGGTGTGCTCGTGGCCACCGGCGTGTACCTGATGCTCGATAGGGCGCTGACCCGCATGATCATGGGCGTGCTGCTGCTCGGCAACGGCGCGAACCTGCTGCTGCTGCAATCCGGCGGACAGGCCGGCTCCCCGCCGATCATTGGACGCATGTCCACCCTGTTCGGCGAGCGCACCGCCGACCCGCTCACGCAGGCGATGATCCTCACCGCGATTGTCATTTCGATGGCGATGGTCGCGTTCATGCTGGCCCTGGCCTACCGCCAGTACCGCTACCGCACCGACGACATCATCGAACGCGACGAGGAAGACCGCGCAATCGCCGCCCGCCCCAAGACCGCGGCGGCGGCCCCCGACCACGACGCCTCCGACGACCCAGAGACCGGACGCATGAGCTCCGAGGGCGACGCCTTCGGCCCCCGCTCCTTCGAAGACCCCGTCAAGGAGGCCGACGATGACGAATAACCTGTTCGAGTTCGCCCACTGGGCGCTGCCCGCCATGCCGATCCTCACCGTCATGCCGCTGCTGCTGCCAGCACTCGCCGCGGCGCTGATCCTGGTCACCGGGCGCGCCGTCACCCTGCAGCGCACCATCGCGCTGACCACACTGCTCGCGCTGGCCGTCATCTCGGGTGCGATGATCATCATCGCAGATGTCCACGGCATCCAGACCGTCCAGATGGGCGGCTGGGAAGCACCCATCGGCATCACGTTGGTGGCGGACCGCCTGTCCACCATCATGGTGTTCGTCTCCTCCATCGTGCTGTTCGCCGTCATGTGGTACGGCATCTCCCAAGGGCTTCGCGACGGCGACGAGGACGACCCAGTCGCCGTCTTCCTCCCCGTCTACATGCTGCTGTGCATGGGCGTGAACCTGTCCTTCCTCGCCGGCGACCTGTTCAACCTGTACGTCGGCTTCGAGGTCTTCCTCGTGGCCTCGTACGTGCTGCTCACTCTCGGCGCCTCGCCGGGGCGTGTGCGCGCCGGCATCGGCTACGTGATGGTCTCCATGGCGTCCTCGATGGTGTTCCTGTTCGCGCTCGCGCTGATCTACTCCTCCACCGGCACGGTGAGCATGGCGCAGGTCGGCCAGCGCATGGCCGAGGTCCCGGACGGCACGCGCGCCGCGATCTTCGCCACGCTGCTCGTCGCGTTCGGCATCAAAGCGGCCGTCTTCCCGCTCGACGCCTGGCTCCCAGACTCCTACCCCACCGCCGCCTCCCTGGTCACCGCGGTGTTCGCCGGGCTGCTCACTAAGGTGGGCGTCTACGCCATCATTCGCGTCCGCACCACCATATTTATCGACGGCTCCCTCGACACCCTCCTGATGTGGGTCGCACTACTGACCATGGTCATCGGAGTAATGGGAGCGCTCGCGCAGAACGACATCAAGCGTCTCCTCTCCTTCACCCTCGTCAGCCACATCGGCTACATGATCTTCGGCATCGCCCTCGGCACCGTCGCCGGCCTGTCCGGCGCCATCTTCTACGCCGTGCACCACATCCTGGTGCAGACCTCGCTCTTCCTGGTCGTCGGCCTGATCGAGCGCCAGGCCGGGTCCGCGCAGCTGCGCCGCCTCGGCTCCCTGCTCTACACCGCGCCACTGATCGCGCTGCTCTACTTCATCCCAGCGCTCAACCTGGGCGGCATCCCGCCGTTTTCCGGGTTCCTCGGCAAGGTCATGCTCATCCAGGCCGGCGCCGCCGAAGGCTCCTGGCTCGCCTGGGTGCTCATCGCAGGGGCCGTCGTCACCTCCTTGTTGACGCTCTACGCCATGATCCTCGTCTGGTCCAAGGGCTTCCTGCGCGACCGCGCCGACGCCCCCGAATCCGTCGCCATGGCGCGTCCCTCATCGCTTACCGAGCGCCACGACACCATCGCCGTCGACGACCGCGCCGACGTCGGCCGCATCCCCGCCGGCATGCTGCTGTCCACCGCGCTCCTCGTAGCGACGTCCGTGGCCATCACGTTCCTCGCCGGCCCGATCTCCGCCATCACCGACCGCGCCGCCGAATCCGCCAGCGACCAACGCATCTACCAACACGCCGTCCTGTCCGGCGACCCCGCCAACCCGACCCGGGACCTCGACGCCTTCCGCCAACCCACCGACTCCGGCGGCGGCAAAGACGCGCTCGCCCGCAAGTCGTCGCGTTCGAGTGACGGAGAGGACGTCGTCACGACAGAACGAGTCCCCCTCCCCGCCAGCGCAACCGCCGAACCGACAGGAGCACACCGATGAACCACCTCCTCACCGGCATCCGAAACCGCTTCCGCGGCGCCTTCGTCCTCTGGCTCGCATTCATGTGGGTCCTCATGCAAGGCGACCTGACCTGGGGTAACGTCGCCGCCGGGCTGGCGCTCGGCGTCCTGATCGTGCTCGTGCTGCCGCTGCCGAACATCCCCCGCAGCGGCAACAAAATCCACTGGGGCAAACTGCTGCTGTTCGTACTGCAGTGGTTCGCCGACCTCATCGTCGCCTCCGCCAAAGTCTCCTGGCTCGCGCTGCGGCCCGCCGCCCCACCCAAGAATGCCATCCTCCGCGTGCCCATGCGCGTCTCCGACGACCTGGTCCTCTACCTCGCCACCTGCGCCTACAACCTGCAACCCGGCGGCAGCGTCTCCGACATCGACATCGCCAACCGCGAATGGACCATCCACGTCCTCCACGCCGACAACCAAACCGACATCGACCGCGAAATCGCCAACGTGGCAAAACTCGAGCGCCAAATGATCGACATCTTCGAAAGCAGGCGATAACCCATGAACCCCCAGGTATACAACGCATTCCTCATCGTCGCCGGCGTCTTCCTCGCCATCGGCTTCCTCGTGCTGGCCTGGCGAGTCATCGTCGGCCCCGACTCCATGGACCGCGTCCTCGGCAACGACGCCATCACCGCATCACTCCAATGCATGCTGGCCCTCTACATCTGCTGGACGCTCGACACCACCGTCGTCAACGTCATGATGGTGATCGCACTCCTCGGCTTCATCGCCTCCCTGTCCGTCGCCCGCTTCCGCAAACGCGACAACTCCTAGGAAGGACCCACCAATGACACTCGCATTCTTCCTCGACGCCGCCTCCCTCGTCTTCATCCTCCCCGGCGCCTTCATGGTGTTCTCTGCCGCCATCGGCACCGCCCGATTCCAATCCACCATGGCGCGCATCCACGCCATCACGAAGCCCCAAACCACGGGGCTGGTCCTCATGATCATCGGAACGATTATTCGACTCTCGAATGGGCAGGCCGCCGGCACCGGCGAGGCTGTCGGCACCCACGAACTTCACGACATCGGCGTCATCCTCATCCTGCTCATCTTCGCCCTGATGACCAACCCCGTCACCGCGCAGCGCCTCGGCCGCGTCGCCCGACGCGAAGGCCTCTACGGCAGCCCCGACACCCTCAGCCGCAACGACCGCCCCGCCGCCTACCACCCCAAGCGCGTCGACCCCACCAAGAAGTAGGGTCTGCTGCTGAGCTTGCTGCGCACCAAATTCCTGGATTCCCCCGCGAACGCCCAAGGTGTTTCCCCAGGTCGCGCGCACCCCACGTGGGAATTTGGTGCTCAAGGTCCAGACCCACTAGGTATTTCGCTTCTCTACAGGGCAAACGGCATGGTGAGGGTCGTACCACAATACCCGGAATAGGTCACCGGATCGGAAGCCCCATAATCGGGTCTCGCCAGATAGGCGGAATCGAAACACGCGCTCCTCCGCAGAGGGCAGCGCTTGGATGCGCTTTTGGGCGTCGACACTTAGGGTCGAAACGTGTTGGTCATGGTTGCGGGGTCGTTTCTTCCGGCCGGACATGACGGTCTCAGCAAGGCACTCTTTCCATGTCTTTCGTGAAATGCTCTCCAAAAATGTCAAGAGCTCTTTCGTCTCTTTGGCCTCCAGCGACCATCGGCACAAGCTCTCACCAGGAGGGATGTCCAATTCAGCGACAGTCCACCGAACAGGCATTTCCCGCCAGGCACTTTGTGTCGCCTCACTGGGCACGCTTTTATCGCCTGCCACCGGCGACAAGTGCGGAACACGCTTACCCCCGAAGTTGTTTTGCTGACGCGCAAGCTTCTTCCTACTACGCTTTCCCCCACCCACGCGAACTACACCGCAGACGCCGACTGCATCGAACTGTAGAAATCCTGCATGACTTCCTGACTCACCTCATTCGTAGAGGGTGCCCCCGCTGCAACGCCTTCACGGGCTTCCCGCCAGGGCCGCTCGCCATGCGCGAGGTCGCTCAACTGTTGGCCAGTGAGATGTCCGTATGCGTCGAGCACAGTATCGATCGTCTCCCGCTCATCGTTTGTGAGCCGGTGAGCATCGCCGGGAAACATTGCAGGGGTCGCGGTGAAGTGCCCACGGTGTTGGTTGTATAGTTCGCGGCACACTGGGCCGTTCGCCCAGGCCTCGAAACGGGAGCTAAAAAGCGGCTTCTCGTCCCAGACCAAGCTCCAAGCCTGTGCGTAGTAAACGAGTTTTTGCAGCTTCATGGTACTCAGGCTTTCCCCCTGACGCTCCAAAATGTATCTCGCCACATCATTCACGTTTGCCATGCTGTTCCCCTCTCAACACTTATCGACGCCAACCCTACCCCATCAAGCATCAACCAACCCCTACACGCACCACATTCCTGGATTTCCCCTAGGCCGCCTCGACGTTTCCCCAGGTCGCTGAGTGCGTGGGTGGGAATGTGGTGTCACCCCAACCGGCTCGAGTGACAAAAGACGCAGTTCTTGTTGGGGGAAGGGGTAAAAGCCCAGGTCGCGAAAAGGGCTTGCGTCCTTTGGCACTGCTACATGAGGACAAGCACCAAATTCCTGTATTCGGGCTGGGCGCGCACACAAAAGCCCAGGTCGCCCGCGCCCCACGTGGGAATGTGGTGCACAGAGCCCCAAGTACCCAGGAAGGGCCTACCCCCAGGTCATCTCCTGCATCTCGGCGCAGGTGGCGGCGACGACGTCGTGCCAGGAGCCGGTCATTTCGTAGATGCGGCGTTGCCGCTGGTAGCCGGCGCCGCGCTGCATGATCTCTAGCACGAGGTTCAGCTCGCGCGTGCACCCAAGCTGCGCAGCCACAGGCTGCAGGGTGTCCACCAACGTAACCAGTTCGTCGCGGAGCCAGCGTTCGTCGGTGTCGCGGCTGGTGATTACTAGGGCGTCGAGGCCGTAGCGGGCCCCGCGCCACTTGTTTTCGGCGACGTGCCAGGGCTGGAGCGTGGGGAGGGCTTCGCCGGCGTCGAGAAGCTGGTCGTAGTAGACGACCAAGCAGTGCGTGAGCGCGACGACCGCGGCGAGTTCGCGCAGGTTGGAGGTGGCGTCGCTGATGCGGACTTCGATGGTGCCCCACTTGGCGGCGGGGCGGACGTCGAAGTGCATGGAGCCGGTGTGGTTGATCACGCCGGAGGTGCGTTGGTCGTCCATGAATTGGACCCATTCGGCCCAGCTTTGGAATTGGTACGGCATCCCGGCGGTGGGAAGCTGCTGGTAGAGCATGGTGCGGTTGGAGGCGTACCCGGTGTCCAGCCCGTCCCAGCCTGGGCTGGATGCGGAGATGGCGAGCAGGTGCGGGTAGTGCGTCATCACCGCGTTGATGATTGGCCAGACGCGGTCTTCGTGACTGATGCCGACGTGGCAGTGAATTCCCCACAGCAGCATTTGCTGACCCCAGTACTGAGTACGGTTGATCATTTCCTTGTAGGAAATTTTGGGGCTGAGGGCTTGCTCGCGGAAGTCGGAAAATGGGTGGCCACCGCTGGCCCACAGGTCGAGGTCGCGGGCGTCAGCTTCAGCGCGCACGACGGCCAAGCTCTCCGCCAGCTTGTCGACGGCCTCTTTCGTGTTCTTACACACCGGAGTAACCAGCTCGACCGTGTTTTGGAGGAACTCCCGCTCGAGGTGGACGTTGGGGTTGGTGGCGGAGATGGCGTCGATAATTTCGGGGGCGCGGGGTACCAGGTCCCGCGTCTCCTTATCGACAACACAGATCTCCCACTCCACTCCCAGTGTCGGCTCGGGGGAACGGGCGAACTCGCGGTATGGATCCATAGGTAGCCAGTCTAAACGTCGCGCGCGGGCCGCGCGGGGGTTTTATTCTCCCGCGAGGACGACAGTGATCGCCTCCGGCTTCTCGACGGCCTCTCGCGGCAAACTCGTATTCGCCGGCACATCCGTCGTCGCCCGAGGCGTACCTCCGATGCGCTGCGCGAGCTCCGCCGCAACCGCGTCCGCGCCCGGCGTGTTCGGGTTAAAGAACACGAAGGTCTGCGGGAACGCGCCGTAGGTCTGCTCCGGCATGTTCATCGCGGCGGCGTCATTGGAGCGGTTCGCCACGTTGTACTGGGCGGCGAGGTCACCGGCGGTGCGGTTCGCCAGATCCGGGATGCCGGAGTTGTTGTAGACGTACACCTGCGCCTGCTCGCGAGCCAGACCGGCGGGGGCAGGAGCTGGTTGTTCCTGCTCGGCTGGCTTTTCGGTGGGCTTGGTTTCTTCGGCTGGTTTTTCCTGCTCGGTGGCCTTCTCGCTTGGTTGCGCCTGCTCCGACGGGTTCGCCGGCGCCGAGATCGCGGTCGTTGCCTGGGTGGCTTGGGTAGCTTGGGCGGTCGTGGCTTCGGTGGTGCCCGGCGCGGCCGCATCCTGACCGTCGCCCTTGTTCATGGCGTAAATGCCCCACAGCAGCAGAAGGGCGGCGACGGCCAGCAAGATCATCGCGACGCCCCGCTTCGGGAACGCCGCCGCCGGCGCCGCTTCGTACTCTTGGCCGTAGTCATCCTCTGCGGGGTCTTCGGCGCGGCGGTGGGCGCCCTGGTACTCGTTCTCAGGATTCACATTAGTCACATGCGCCACTCTAAACGTTTTTGCAGACGTTTACATCTTCCCACGCGCACCACGTGCTTGGTTTCGCCAACCGCCAGTACATTCCGGTCGAGGTGTTCAAGGAGTGCGATGCTGGTCGTCGGAAATCGGCCGGGCTGGATGAAAATGCGCGACCTGCATCGCACGCTTCTAAGCGCACGCTACGAGCAGATTTGAGGCGCGTGCCTGGCCAGGAGCCGGGTCACACCGGCCGCTACCACGCCGCCTACTGAAAAGTTCCCGCGATCGGCGTGATCGCCGGAACTTTTTTCATAGACAGCAGTCGCGACCTGGAGAAACGAAAGCGTTGGTCGACCGGAGCCGGTCCCAAACGCAAAATGGTTCCCGGGCGCGGGAACTTTTTCAAAGCACGAGGGGCCAGAGCGAGCGGAAAACGCTCACCGGTCGCGGAGGCGCTGCAGGCGGCGTACGAGTTGGGGGAATTCGGAGAGGGCGGAGGGGGCGTCGAGAAGGAGGTTGAGTTTTTGATAGTAGCGAACCGGTGTAAGCCCGAGCTGCGTGGTGATGGCTTCTTCTTTGGCGCCGATGGCGCGCGGGGCGTGGGCCTCGAAGGTGAGGATGGCGCGGTCCGAATCTGAAAGCTGCTCAGGCATGCCTATTATGGTAGCCATGACCATTCGACCGATCGTTATTTATGGCGACCCTGTCCTGCACAACCCGACGAAGCCGGTGGAGCAACCCGTCGAGGAGCTGCAGGAACTCATTGCGGACATGCACGAAACGATGGACGCCGCCAACGGCGTGGGCCTGGCCGCGAACCAGATTGGTGTGCCGCTGCGCCTGTTCGTGTACCACTGCCCTGACGGCGACACGATGCGCCGCGGCACCGTGATCAACCCGGTGCTGGAGACAAGCGAGATCCCGAAGACCATGCCGCGCGACGACGGCGAGGACGACGAAGGCTGCCTGTCCGTCCCGGGCGAGGGCTTCCCCACCGGCCGTGCGGACTGGGCCAAGGTCACGGGCCTGGACGAGAACGGCAACGAGATTGAAATTGAGGGCACTGGGTTCTTCGCGCGGTGTCTGCAGCATGAGGTCGGCCACCTGGATGGCTTCGTGTACACGGACGTGCTGACCGGCCGCTACAAGCGGGAGGCGAAGCGCGCGATTAAGGCGAACGGGTGGACGGAGCCGGGCAACACGTGGCTGCCGGGCACGGACGAAGACCCGTTCGGACACTAAAGGCACTATAGCCAAGATGTTTCGCCAGGAAGCGCCCACTGTTGGGGGCAGGGTGACGGTCCGCTACCGCACGGAGTCCGGGGTCAATGAGGCGCTCGGGGAGGTCGTCGGGGTGGACCCGTTACGGGTGCGCCGCCGCGATGGGCGCGAGGTGACCATCACGGAGCCGGTGGCGGTGCGTTCGTTGGCGCCGAGGACGGTTCGGAATTCGGAGATTCGTCGAAAAGAAGTGGAGCTCGCGGAGGCGAACCCGGCGCCGGTGCAGGAGTGGGTCGAGGGGTGGCTGGCCCGCGCGGGCGCCGCGAACCCGCAGGATAATACGGCGGTGCCGTTGGGCCCGTCGGCGGCACTCGCGCCGCTGCCACTCACCGAGCTCAAGGAGTTTTACGACGCCCACTCCCTCCCAGTGCGCCTGTTGGTGCCGGAGCGCATCGGCAAGGCGGCGGAGAAGCACGCGGCGCGGCACCCGGAGCTGTGGGAGGTCGGCCCGGAGGAGATCGTGGACGATGACCACCATCGGCGGCGTGTCCTGCGTCTGCGCTAGGGTATTGGCATGCGCATCGCCACTTGGAACGTGAACTCTGTACGTACGCGGGCGGAGAGGATCGCCGCTTTCCTCGACCGCAACGACGTCGACGTGTTGGCCATGCAAGAAACGAAGACGAAGGACGCCACGTTCCCCTACTCCACGTTCGAGGCGGCGGGCTACGAGGTCGCGCATGTGGGCTACAACCAGTGGAATGGTGTGGCTATCGCGTCGCGGGTGGGGCTGGAGAACGTGCGGACACACTTTGAGCGCCAACCGGCGTTCGCGAAGAAGGGCGATCCGGTTGTGGAGGCCCGGGCGGTCGGGGCGAGCTGTGGGGGCGTCGATATATGGAGCTTGTACGTGCCGAATGGCCGTGAGATCGGCGACCCGCACTACGACTACAAGCTCGAGTTCCTCTACTCCCTGCGCGAGACCGTGGACCCGCAAGCGTTGCAGCTGTTCACGGGCGATTTCAACATTGCGCCGCGCGACGAGGACGTGTGGGACATCGCCTGGTTTGAGGGCAAGACACACGTCACGGAGCCGGAGCGCGCCGCGTTCCAGATGCTGCTGGAGTCCGGCTTGGAGGAGATCCGCCACGCGGACCCCTACTCGTTCTGGGACTACAAGTCCATGCGCTTCCCCAAGAACGAAGGCATGCTTATAGACTTCCACTTAGCGACGCCCCCTCTCGCCCGCCGCCTGCAACAGGCTTGGGTGGACGTGGCGGAGCGCGACGGCAAGGGCGCATCGGATCACGCGCCCGTCATCGCTGATTACGACACCGCCGACCTCGCACTCGACCAGGTGCGGTAGCCATGTTGTCTCTGTTCAGTGGCCTCTCCCTGTGGCAGCTCATCGCCATGGGCATCGACTACGCCATCAAGTTCGTCATGATTGGCGTGGTGCCGTCGAACCGCAAGCCGTCGAGCGCGAACGCTTGGCTGCTACTCATTCTGCTGCTCCCGTTCGTGGGCCTGCCGCTGTACCTGCTGATGGGGTCCAAGTACGTCTCGCAGCGGCGCCACCGCATCCAGAAGGAAGCGAACGCCGTCCTCAACGACGTCTACTCCGACATCCCCGACATTCCCGCCGGTCAGCAGGCGAACCCAGAAGTGACCTCGATGATCACGCTGAACCGCACCCTGACCGGCTTCCCCGCCGTGCACGGCAGCGCGGTCGCCATGTGGGCGGATTACGAGAAGACGATGGTGCGGATTGCGGAGCTCGTCGATAAGGCGGAAGCATACGTCGACATCGAGATTTATGCGGTGGCCTGGGACAACACCACCGCCATTGTGTTTGAGGCGTTGGAGCGTGCCGTGGCCCGCGGCGTCCACGTCCGCCTCCTATTCGACCACATCGGTTCCATGAAATACCCCGGCTTCCGCGCGCTGAAACGGCGCCTGACGAAGGCCGGCATCCACTGGCACCTCATGTTGCCGCTGAGCCTGCTCAAGGGCCGCTTCCGCCGCCCGGATCTGCGCAACCACCGCAAACTCATCATTATCGACGGCCACACCGCCATGATGGGCTCCATGAACCTCATCGACCGCACCTACCTCACCCGCCAACACCGCGCCGCCGGACGCCAATGGGTCGACGCCTTCGTGGAGCTCCAAGGGCCCATCGTCACTTCCATCGAGGCGCTGTTCGCCGTGGACTGGTACTCCGAATCCGGCGAACCCATCGAGCTCACCGCCCCCTTGGACCTCGGCGCCCCCGCAGACGCGAACCTGGTCCAGCTCATCCCGTCGGGGCCCGGCTACCAGGCCGAACCGAACCTGCGGATGTTTAACACCCTCATCCACCACGCCAAAGAACACCTGGTGCTCTGCTCCCCCTATTTCGTGCCCGAGGACTCACTGCTGGAGGCCATCACCACCGCCTGCTACCGCGGCGTGCGCGTGGACCTGCTCGTTGGCCAGAAGGCAGACCAGTTCATGGTGCAGCACGCCCAGTCCTCCTACTACCAACAACTTCTCGAGGCCGGGGTGCGCATCTGGGAGTTCCCCGCCCCCTACGTCCTGCACACCAAGTTCCTGCTCGTCGACCCCACCTCGAAGGAGCCCGGCGCCGCCGTCGGCGTGCTTGGCTCCTCCAACATGGACATTCGTAGTTTCTCACTCAACTACGAAAGCTCACTCTTAATTTGCGACGGCCCCCTCCTCCGCAACCTCAACCAACTCGCCGACACGTACCTGTCGGTGACTCGCGAGCTCACGCTGGAGCGCTGGAACACGCGGCCGTGGTACCGCCGCTACATCGACAACGTGATGAAGCTGACCTCGGCGTTGCAGTAGCCGCACGCTGCCAGTGCCAAAGGACGCAACCACATCCGAAAAACCCGGCAAAAGCCCAGGTCACGGAAAACTGGTTGCGTCCTTTGGCACTGCCCCACAGCCAGGCACACCAAATTCCCTCACAACCCCTAGGTGGCAGGCTGGTTGTGGGCCAGAACCCGAAGGAGGTCCGCACCCATGTCCCCACACGATATTCCCCCGCTGATCCCCAAGCCACCAGAGAAGGATTGGGCAGATTACAACACCGACCCCGACCCCGACAA